>JBGAIL010000116.1:0-15135 GCA_044225565.1 Steroidobacteraceae bacterium
CAGCTGGTGGCGGTTCGCGACCAGCTGCTGCACGACGTGAGCCACGAGCTGCGCTCGCCGCTCGCGCGCCTGGCCCAGGCCATCGCGCTGTTGCGGCAGGACCCCTCACACGCCGCCGCATCCTTCGAGCGCATCGAAACCGAAGTGCGGCGCCTCGATGAGCTGGTGGGCGAGCTGCTGTCGCTCGCGCGGGCGGAAAGCGGCGAATCGACCCGCGACAGCTATTTCGACCTGCCGGAGCTCATCGAGACCGTCATGGCGAACGCGGCCTTCGAGGCCGAAGGCCGTGGCGTCTCGGTCCGGCTGCGCGACGTCGGAGGCCGTGAAGGCATCGTGCGCGGCAATGCGGAGCTGATGCGCCGTGCGCTCGAGAACATCGTGCGCAATGCCATCTACTTCACGCCCGAGGAAGGGACCGTGGAAGTCGCCCTGACCATCGAGCAGGCCGCCGGCCAGTTCGTCGTGGAGGTCTCCGACGAAGGCCCGGGCGTGCCCTCGGGCAAGGTCGACGAGATGTTCGATCCGTTCGTGCGCCTGGACGAGTCCTCCGAGCGCAAGGGCTACGGCCTCGGGCTCGCCATCGCGAGGCGCGCGGTGCTGGCGCTCGGCGGGTCGATCAGGGCGAGGAATCGCGAGCCCGCGGGGCTCGTCGTCACCGTGACGTTGCCGATCCACCCGTTCGAATAAGTGAAATACCGGCCTCCCGCATCGATTCTCCAGTTGAAAAATTCCATATGTGCTTCATAATGTCTCATATATGGAATCTCAGCCGTCACCTGCCATTCGCGCGTGCGAGCGCTGGCTGCGTCCCGCAGCGCGCTGGCTGCTGCGCTCGGGGGTGACCTGGAAGGAATTCGCAGCGATCTCGAGGGGCGTGTTCGTCTCGACGGCCACCGACGAGTTCGGAGTGAAGGGCCGCCCCACCAATGTCTCCCGCGTCGCCCTCCTCACTGGCCTCACGCGCCGTGACGTCCGCAAGCAGCTCGATCTGCAGGCGGAGACTTCGCCCCCACCCGAGGACGCGCTCACGCACGCCACCCGCGTTTTGTCCGCATGGCACCAGGATCCCGCCTATGTCGACGAAGCCGGGCGACCCCGTCTGCTGGATGCGGAAGGCCCCGCACCGAGCTTTGCCGCTCTGCTGAAGGCACACGCAGGCGACATTCCCCATCGAGCGCTCACGAAGGAGCTCGTGCGCGCCGGCTCCGTACGGGTGGATCCGGACGGCCGGATGGAAGCGTTGAAGCGTTACTACATGCCGCGGCAGATGGACCCTGCGGCCGTGACTCGCGCCGGCGAGGTGCTCACCGATCTGTTCACGACGGTTGAATTCAATCTCTCGCGCAAGCCACGCGACCCTTCGCGCTTCGAAGGCCGCGCGCACAGCCGCCGCGTCGATGCCCGCGCGGTGCCGGCTTTTCGCGAATTCCTGGAGCGCGAGGGACAGCAGTTCCTGGAGCGCATCGACGACTGGCTCACCGCGCACGAAGCGGCGCCGAGCCAGCCAGGTGCCCGCACGGTGAGGCTGGGCGCCGGACTCTACGCAATACACGACTCTGGAGAGACCGCATGAAAACCACCCTCTTCCTACGCAGCCTCGCGGCAACTGCCTGCGTCGCAGTGCTCCTGCAGGCGTGCGGAGCCGACACGGTTGCGGGCATCGACCGCGGTGGCGCGCCGGTCGTCGCTTCCGGAGTGGTCACGGGCTTCGGCAGCATCTTCGTGAACGGCGTCGAGTACGACACGAGCGACGCCACGTTCCAGATCGGCGGCCGCACGGGCTCGGAAGCCGACCTGCGGGTGGGTTACGTCGTGACGGTCGTCGGCACGCTCGATGAGGGCAGCACCACGCGGGGCAAAGCGGAAAGCGTGTCGTTCCGGGCCTCGGTGCGCGGTCCAGTGGAAGCCCTCGACCTCGAGGCCGGCACGCTCGACGTGCTCGGCCAGAAGGTTCGCATCACGGACGCGACCTCCTTCGGCGATGGCATCAGCACGCGCGGCCTCGCCGGGCTCAGCGTGGGAACGGTCGTCGAGATCAGCGGCTTCCCCGGCTCGGACGGCGACATCGTCGCCACCCGGGTGGAGCTGGACGACGGCACGGACATCGAGGCCACCGGCGCGGTGAGCGATCTCGACGCCGCGGCGATGCGCTTCAGCATCAACGCCCTGCGCGTGGACTACTCGCAGGCCGAGCTCGAAGGCTTCGGCAGCTCCGGGCCGCAGAACGGCGATACCGTCGAGGTGGAAGGCACGATGCTCGATGCCGACGGCGTGCTGATCGCGACGCACGTCGAGCGCGAGGATGGCCCCTCCTTCGCCGCATCGGAGCGCGCGGAGATCGAAGGACTGGTGACGCGCTTCGGATCGTCGACGGACTTCTCGGTGAGCGGCCAGCCGGTCGTCACGAATTCGTCGACCGTCTTCGAGAACGGCTCCGCAGCCGATCTCGCGCTCGACGTCGCCGTGGAGGTCGAAGGCACGGTGGACGGCCAGGGCCGGCTCGTCGCGGAAGAAGTGGAGTTCCGCATCGCGGGATCCTCCGAGATCAGCGGAACCGTGTCGGCCGTGAATGCCGCCGATGGCACGCTCGAGGTGTCCGGCGTTCGCGTCTCGGTCACCGCCACCACGCGCTTCGAGGACCACAGCGACGCACGGGTCACTCATTTCTCGCTGGCCAACGTGGCCGTGGGGGACTACGTCGAGGTCCGCGGGCACGAGAGCGACGACGGGCTGATCGCCACGCTCCTCGAGCGCGACGACGCGGACGATTCGGAAGTGGAGATCAGCGGGATCGTGCGCTCCGTGGCCGCGCCCGAGCTGGTCGTGCTCGGCGCCACGGTGGTGACGAATGCCGGCACGCAATTCAGGGACGAGAACGAGAACGCGTTGAGCGCCGACGCGTTCTTCGCCGCGGCGCCAGGCCGCCGCGTCGAGATCGACGGAGAGTGGATCGGCGGCGCGATCCAGGCCGAAGAGGCGCAGCTCGAAGACTGACCGAGAGATCCGGGACAAGCGGCACGCCACGCAGCGTGCCTCCGATCAGTTACGAGCCATGTGAGGTTGTCATGAAATTCGATTCCAGTTTCCTCCCCCTCGCGGGGGCCTGCAGTCTGCTGCTCGCCGGATGCGGTGGCGGCGATTCCTCCACGTCGGGCGAACCGACGCCACCGGCGGCCACGACCGCAATCAGCACTTCAGGCGTGATCACCGGCTTCGGCAGCGTGATCGTCAACGGCGTGCGGTACGAGACCACCGCAACCGAGTTCAGCGACGACGGCGATGCGATCTCGCAGGACGAGCTCGCGGTCGGCCAGTTCGTGCGGCTGAACGGCGAGATCTCCGCGTCCGGCGAGGCGCATGCCCTTTCCGTGGAGCGCGACGATCTGCTCGAAGGCCCCATCAGCGCCATCGACGCGGCTGCCGGGCGGCTGGTCGTGCTCGGCCAGACGGTGATCGTGGATGCGGACACCTCCTTCGACGCCCGCATCTCGCCTGCCTCCATCACCGGCCTCGCCGTCGGAGACTGGATCGAAGTCGACGGCCTGCCCGGTGCCGATGACACGATCCACGCAACGCGCATCGAGCCCGCGTCCGCCGGAGGCGAGATGGAAGTGACCGGCACCGTGCGCCAGCTGGACACCGCGGCGCGCACGTTCGTCGTCGGCGAGCTCGCGGTCGACTACTCACAGGCGACGCTCGAGGACTTTCCTTCGACGGGGGTCGCGGCAGGCCATCTCGTCGAGGTGAAAGGCAATGCCCTGGGCGGCGGCGGAGAGCTGATCGCGACCGAGCTCGAGCTGAAGACCCTGGTGAGCCGCGACGACGATGACGACGACCGCGAGGTCGAGCTCGAAGGCTACGTCACGCGCTTCGCGTCCGCTTCCGACTTCGACGTCGGCGGTCACCGCGTGTCCACGAGCGGCTCCACGAGCTTCGAGGGTGGCGTGGCTTCGGACCTGGCCCTGGGCGTCAAGGTCGTCGTCGAAGGCTCGCTGGATGCGGCAGGCACGCTGGTCGCGGACGAAGTCGAGATCCGCCGCCGCGGCGACGCCCGCATCACCGGAGCCATCGAGGTCATCGACGCCGAGGCGAAGGTGATCACGGTGCTAGGCATCGACGTCCAGCTCGACGGCAGGACGCGCTTCGAGGACCGCACCGCTCTCGACGATGCGTTCCTGTCCGCCGCCCGCCTCGCCGTCGGCGATTGGGTGGAGATCCACGGCTACGAGGATCCCGCTCTCGCCGGTCGAGTGCTCGCGACGCGTCTCGAGCGCGAGGACGACGACGACCAGGAAGTCGAGCTGCGCGGCGAAGCGCAGGCAGTGAGCGCGCCGGCCCTGACCATCCTCGGCGTGCAGATCGAGACCCATGCCGGCACACGGTTCAGCGACAACGACGTGACCATCGATGCGGCCACGTTCTTCGCGCAGGCCGCCGGTCGCCTCGTGGAAGTGGACGGCACCTGGGACGGCGCCACCCTCGTGGCGGCGGAAGTGGAGCTGGAGGATCGCGCCCCTTGAGCCATTGAGATCGAGATCGCATCCCGGACCTCGCGGTCCTTTGGCGGGCGGCCCAACCGCCCGCTTTTTTTTGCGCTCAGGAACGGCCGGAGCTGCTGCGCAGCAGCAGGTTCCGGGTCGGCAGGCGCCCCAGCGGATCGCCGAAATCTCCGCGCACGCGCGGCTTCACGAGCCGCTTGCTGACGCGGAAGAACAAGGGGATGACGGCCCCCTCCTCCAGCAATCGCGACTCGGCCAGCGCGAGCCCCTGCGCACGCTGCCGGGGATCTACCGTTTCGTCCGCGGCCCGATAGAGCGAGTCGAAGCCGGGGCTCGAATAGCCGAGCGTGTTCTGCGGATGGTGGCTGACGAAGATCTCCAGAAAGCCGGCGGCGTCCAGGTAGTCCGCCGACCAGCCGAGACGCACGAGGTCGCATTCCTGCGGCGCACGCCGCATCGCGAGAAAGACCTTCCACTCCATCTCCCGGAGGCGAAGCTCGATGCCCAGGGCTTCGCGCCACATGTCGGCGACGGCGAGCGCGGTGCGTCGATGATTCTCGCTGGCATCGGTGCAGAGCGTCAGCGTTCGTGGTGGTGGAGCCCCTGCACTCCAGGATGCCAGGGTCCGTCGCGCCTCTTCCCGCCTCGCGGTCGCAGCCATGTCCGCCCATGCGTAGCGGGCTGGCTGCTGAAAGGGAAAGCCGTCGGGCACCCAACCGTAGGCCGGCTGCTCTCCGGCTCCGGTGATCCTGGAAACCAGACGCTCGCGGTCCACGGCCAGGGACAACGCCCTGCTCAGGGCCGCTACATCGCGCGGAGCGGCCCTCGTTCCGTGCGCGAGCCGTGTGAAGTTCAGGGCATACCCATATGTGGCGAGCAGCGGAGAAACATGGAGCTCTCCTGGAAGGTTGGCGCGCACCCAATCCAGGCGGGCATTGGGCACTTCGCTGGTCAGGTCGATGAGATCGCCGCGATACGAGCGCAGCTCCATGTCCAGATCCTCGACCGGTACATAGGTGACCCGGGCGATGGAGACGTGCGCCGCATCGCGATAGTGCTCGTTGCGCGCCAGCTTCACGTGCCGGTGAGGCTTCCATTCCAGCAAGCGGTAGGCCCCGTTCACTGGCCGCTTCGCCGCGTCATCGCTCAACAGCGGATGACGCGGTGCCGCGACGGGCAGAGCGAGGATGGCGGCAAGCGCGGGATCCGCTCGCGAGAGGTGCAGCTCCAGGCGGCCCGGGGCCGGCGTCTCAATCCGTTCGATCGCGGCCAGCCATCCCGCATTGGGCGCGGCAGTGGCTGGATCGAGCGCATGCCGCAACCCGGCGGCGAAGTGCTCGGCAGTCAGCCCATCGCCGTTGGACCAGCGCAGGCCTTCGCGCAATCGAAACGAGAGCGCCCGTCCGTTCGCGGTCACCGTCCACTCGGCTGCTGCGCCGCCTTCCAGGCCGTCGTGGGCAGTCTCGCGGGTCAATCCTTCATACAAATCGGCGAGGATGGCCAGGGACGCGGAATCGTCCGCGAGCTGCGGGTCCAATGTTCCAGGCTCACCGCCGTTTCCCCGACGCAGGATCGTATCGCTCGCAGCTGGAGCGCTGCGCTCCGCACAACCTGTGAGCATTGCCGCGATCAAGGCGGCAGCGACGAAACCGGGGGCCAGACGAAGAGTGACGATCACGTGGCGCGAAGGGCGGCTCAGCTCGCCGCCGCCTCTGCGATCCGGGCGCGCAGCGCCTCGTCCGGCATCGGCGCCAGCCCCGCCTTCACGTTGTCCCGCATGTGCCGCGCTTTCGACGTCGCCGGAATCGCACAGGTGACGGCCGGGTGCGCGACGACGAACTTCAGGAGCAGCTGCGCCCAGCTCGTGCACTCGAGCTCGGCGGCAAACGCCGGCATGGGCTTTTGCGCCAGCCGTCCCAGCAGCCCGCCGCTCGCGAACGGCCGGTTGGCGATTACCGCCACACCCCGCTGCCGCGCCACTTCGAGCACGCGCCGCTCTGCCTCGCGCTCTGCAACGGAATAATTGATCTGCACGAAATCCAGCGGCCGCGATTCCAGGACGCGCGCAACCTCGTCGTGCGCGCTCGCCGTGTAATGCGTGATGCCGACGTAGCGCACGCGGCCCTCCCTCTTCCAGCCCGCGAGCGTATCGAGATGCGTGCCGACGTCCACGAGATTGTGCACCTGCATGAGATCCAGCTTCTCCACGCGCAGCTTGCGCATCGAAGCTTCCATTTGCCGGATGCCCGCCTCCCTGCCTGACGTCCACACCTTCGTGGCCATGAAGAACGCCGGCTTCGACTTCATGCCGGCCACCAGATCCCCCACCACGCCCTCCGACTTGCCGTACATCGGCGAGGAATCGATGAGCGTCGCACCGCCTTCCGCCAACGCGCGCAGCACTTCCTCCAGAGGCTCCCGCTCGGCCGCGCTGCTGCCGACGTCGAAGGTCTGCCAGGTGCCCATGCCGATGACCGGCAGTGCCTCGCCCGTCGCGGGAATTCTCTTTGTGAGCATTGCTGGTCTCCCTTCACGCCCGGTCGCGCCCTGATCCTGCGCGGCCGCCAGGGCGGCGAGTGAAAGTGTGCCGGCCGCCAGGAACTCGCGTCGACTCAGGTCGGACATCTGCAACGCCCTCCACCGCCGGAAACGGAAAGCGTACCGGCAGGGCCGACCTGTGGCCACACGATTCTTGCTATCGTCGGGCAGTCATGCTCGCGTCCTCGCCTCCCCGTCCAGTCGCCGCCAGCGGAAGCTTCAGCACCAAACTGATGCTCGCATGGACGGTGGTGCTGCTGGGCGCGCTCGGCCTCACGGCGGCAGCGTTCATCGCAGCGAACCGGAGCTCCCAGAGCGAAGTCTCACGCGCTCGCACGGAACTCATGCGCGCCACGGGCATGGTCGTGGACCGGCTGCGCGCCATCTCGCAGACGCAATCCTCCGCCCAATCCATCGCCGCCGCAGGTGGCGCACTCCTCGACCTGCAGTTGAGCGATCTGCCCGCTGCCGAAGGCGGCATCTGGTCGAGCGAAGGCGGATTCCTGGCCTACGTTTTCCCTACCTACGACGGCAGCCTGCCGAAAACCCAACAACCTGCAGCGGAGCTGCCGCGAATCGAAGCCCTGGTGAGGCGCGCGCTCGACAGCGGAGGCGATCGTGCCGATATCGAATCCGTGGCCGGCGAGCGGGAAACGTTGGTTCGCGTCGCGCAGGCATTGCCCGCTGCAGCATCCCCCAATGGGGCAATCGTCGTGTGGACCATGAAGCGCGTGCCGGTCGGCGCGGCGAGAACGCTGAGCCGCGGCGCCCTGGCCGCCGCAGGCCTTTCACTCCTGATCGTCGCGGCTGGCCTGTGGCTCGCCTTCAACCTGATGCAGTGGCGCCGCGCCCTGGCGCAACTGCGGTCGGCGCTTTCGGTGCGGCCTCCGGAGAACATCCCGCAGGTGAGCGCGAAAGCCGCAGTCGAGCTGGACGACATCGCTCATGCCATCAACGCTTTGAGCATCGATCTGCGCAGGGCCCGGGCGGATGCCTCCTCTCTCGCGTCGCGGCTGCGGGGCGCGGAGCGCCTGGCTGCCGTCGGAAGAGTTGCAGCCGCCCTCGCGCACGAGATCCGCAATCCCATCGCCACCATCCGCCTGCGCGCAGAGAATGCGCTTGCCGCGCCCGCCGGCGGGCCTTCCCCTGCCCTCACCCGCATCATTGAAGAAGTCGACCGGCTCGAGCGGCTGGTCCGCTCGCTGCTGGAGCTGGGTCGCGAGATATCGCTGCGGGTCGAGCCGGTACGCGTCGAGCAATGGGCGAACGACGTGCTCACAACCTGCGCTCATTCCGCCGCGACGAAGGAAATTCGCCTGGAATGCCGCGTGAGCGTGGACACCTGGCCTTTCGATTCCGCGCATCTCGGCCGCGCGACCGCGGGGCTGCTGGCCAACGCCATCGAATTCTCACCGCGGGGCGGCACGGTCTCCCTACTCCTCTCCTCGCAGGGCGAGCAGCTCTTCGTCTGCGTCGCAGACGAAGGCCCCGGCGTGCCTGCGGAGCTCGCCGAGCGCATCTTCGAGCCATTCTTCACCACGCGAGCCGGAGGAAACGGCCTGGGCCTGGCGCTGGTGCGCGAAGTGGCCGAGGCGCACGGCGGAACCGTGGAGCTGCAACGGCAGGCATCTGGCACGCGATTTGAAATGAGGATCCCGTGGCTCGCATCCTCGTAATCGACGACGACCCTGGCTTTCGTGCCAGCCTCGTCGAGACCCTGCAGAGCATGGGTCACGCGACCGAGGAGGCCTCGGGCTCGCCGGAGGCGCTCGCGAAACTCGCGGCTCAACGGTTCGACGCGATGATCCTGGACTATCGGCTCGGCCACGAGCGAGGCACCGATCTGTTGCGCGAAGCAGCCGGGGCGCACGGCGCGACCCTGCCCGCGGTGCTCGTGCTCACCGCATATTCGGATCCGCGAGGCACCATCGAAGCGATGCAGCTCGGCGCGTTCGATCATCTCGCGAAGCCCGTGAGCCGGGCACAGATCGAGGAGTTCCTGCGTCGGGCGCTTGCAAGCGGTGACGGCGCGCATGCGGGGGAGGTCCGGCCCGCCGGCGCAAGCCCCGGTACGCACGAGGCTCACAAGCTCATCGGTAGCAGCGCCGCCATGCGCGATGTGCTCAAGCTCATCGGGCGCGCCGCTGCCAGCGACACGACAGTGCTCATCACCGGCGAAACCGGCACAGGCAAGGAGGTCGCCGCGCGCACTCTGCACGAGTTCAGCAAGCGGTCGAAAGGACCTTTCATCGCCGTCAATTGCGCGGCGATTCCCGCCGATCTGCTCGAGTCGGAGCTCTTCGGCCATGCGAAGGGCGCATTCAGCGGCGCCGTGACGGCGCGCGCAGGCTGCTTCGAGCAGGCGGACTGCGGCACGCTGTTGCTGGATGAGATCGGCGACATGCAGTTACCCATGCAGGCGAAGATCCTGCGCGTGCTGCAGGAACGGTGCGTCACGCGGCTGGGCGAAGCCACGGAGCGAAGCCTGGACGTACGCATCGTTGCGGCTACCCATCGCGATCTCGAAGAAGCCGTCCGCAGCGGCATCTTCCGTGCGGACCTGTACTTTCGGCTCAACGTGGTGCCGATCGCGCTGCCGCCGCTGCGGGAGAGGCGGGAGGACATCGTTCCGCTCGCCCAACGGTTTCTCAACCGGGACGGCGGCACACGCCACCTCACCGCAGACGCGCAGGCCTTGCTCACCAATGCGGCGTGGCCGGGAAACGTGCGCCAGCTCCGCAACGCCATGGAGCGAGTGCGCGTCGTGGTCCCCGGAAGCATGGTGGAAGCCGGCGATCTTTCGTTCATCGATACTGGTGATGCGCTCCAGAAGCACCGGAACGCGAAACTTTCTTCCGCGGTCGCCACGGTGGAGCGCGACCTGGTCGTCGCAGCGCTCGCCGAAGCAGGCGGGAACCGCTCGGAGGCGGCGCGACGCCTCGGCATCAGCCGGGCACAGTTGTATCGGAAGCTGCGAGCGCTCGGAATCGAAGACGCGCCCTGAGCGTGCGGGCGAATGTGCGGACACGAGACAGCTGTCTCCAAAGCGGACAGGATCGCGCCTCGAAACGCGCCGATGAGGCCGCGACGGCGCCTGCGCCACCCGGCATGGCGCTTGCAATCCACTCCTCGAAGAAACGATTCCGTGGACAGAGGAGATTGCACATGAGCGGCAAAGGAATCTCGATGTTGATCGCGGGTGTGCTGGCCGTCGGCATGGCCGGCATTGCGGATGCACGCAAGCCAGACGAACGCGGACCGTGGGTGCAGAACGCGGCGACGCAGCGGGCCGCGCAACTGCAGGCGCAACCGGTGAGGAGATACGTCACCGATGCTTTCGGCGACGTCGACGGGCTGCTGCTCGAGGACGGCTCGCTCGTGCGCTTTCCGGCCCATCAGTCGAGCCAGATCGTCGGGGCGATCAAGCCGGGCGATGCCGTTTCGGTCTCCGGCATCACCAGCGGGGACCGGGTGATCGAAGCGTGGACGCTGGCCAATGCCGCCGGCGCGATCATCGCCATCCGGACGCCCAAGTCGTCCGCGCCCGCGCGCCTGCCCAAGCATCTGCGCTCGGCAGCGCTGAAGCCGCTGGAGGCCAGCGGCCGCATCTCGCACGTCGCGTACGGGAAGAAGGGGGAGATCAAGCTCGCCCTGCTGGAAGACGGCACGGCGCTGCGGCTGGGCAAGCATGCGGGACGCATGGCTGCTGCGTACATTGCGGTGGGTCGCGACGTCACCGTACGCGGCATCGGCACGGAGAACCCGTTCGGCCGTGCGATCGAGGTGACCGAACTCGGCATCGGCAACGGCCCGATGACGCCGTTGTATGCCATCTCACGCTGATACCGCGAGAAGGCTCCCATGGGTCGAGAAGCGCGACTCGCGCGATGGCTCGCGCTCGCGGCGCTGGCGTGCGGCAGCGGGTTGTCCGCCGCGCAGTCGGGAGAGCTCTGGCAGGAAGGCGACGTCCTGGTCTCGCGACGCGAGCCACTGGATGCGGTATTGGGCTGGAAACTGACGTTCACCGAAGAAACGGTGAATCCTTCATCCGGCGAGCTCAAATCGAAGGTCCAGCACCGGTGGGCGCCGTGGCTGGAAACCGCGGCGACATACAAGTTCTCGCACGCGCGCGGCAGGAACGGCAACGGCTCGAGCGCGCATGCGATCGAACTGGATCTCGTGCCGTCCTGGAAGAGCGGGGATACCGGCCGGCTTTCCCTCACGCAACGCATAGCCGGCGTACGGCTCTTCGAAGCGGCGCCCGCGCGTTATCGCTATCACATGATTCCCAAGCTCACCCGGCCGGCGGCCTGGCTGCGCGGACAGACGGGGGTGGAGGCTAGCGCGGAGGCCATTTACGATCTCACCGGCTCGGAGTGGGTGGAAATCAAGCTCACGCCGCTGCGCATGCAGTTCTCGGCGGGCCCCGGGCGCGGGTGGTGGCTTGCTTACCTGATGAACGACAAACGAGGCTCGGAGATGGCGCAGTGGCGGCGCATCCATGTCGTCGCGGTGGGCGTGGTATTTGGGGGCCGGTAGGGCTCAACTCTTTCGCACGACCGGCACATGCCGCTGGAAGCTTTCCACCACAGCCTGCGCCGCACCCGCACGAAGCGGCTCTTCCAGGATGTGCTCGGGCAACCAAGCGTAGGCAAGGCCCGCACTCACCAGTGCGAGCGATGCTTCGACGCTCGTTACGGTGCAACGCGTCACGCCACCGAGCCAACCGGCGTCGCGTGGATTGCGGCGTCCCGAGTCTCGCACCACAGCCTGGGTGTGCTGCTCCAGATCTTCCGTGGCGAGCACGTGGTCGAGTTTGAACAGCGCATGCTCCGGGTGTGCGACCGCGACGAAGGTGACATCGAGCAGCCACGTGCCGAGCACGGCAGGCGGCACGATGGTCGTCACCACGATATCTGCCGTGCCATCGAGAACAGCCTCCTCCGCGCCTGAGAGCACGGCATCCTCGAGCTGGATCTGCGTGTCTGGGCAGAGGGCTTTGACCTCCGCGACGATCTCCAGCAATCGCGCGCGCGGGAAGGCGGCATCGACGACGAGTTTCAGTTCGGGTTCCCAGCCTCGCGTGAGCACCTGCGCCAAGCGCTCTACCATGGCTAGGTCCCGCACCACCGAGCGAGCACGCTTGAGCAGCGTTTCACCTCGTGGTGTGAGCACTGCCCGCCTTCCCTGAATTTCGAGCAGCGGCACACCGAGCGACTGCTGCAGGTTCGCCACCGCGTAACTCACCGCAGGCTGGCTGCGGTGGAGCGCCGCGGCCGCCTTGGCGTAACCGCCATGCTCCACCACGGCGGACAGCACCGCCCATTGCTCGACCGTCGTTCTCGGCAGGCTCATGGATCAATCCGATTTTCTGATGATTCCTATCCGGATATTGCGCTTTTTTATCCGTAAAGTTGAGCCTATCGTAGCCACCCAAGGAGGTTCGCCATGCAAGAGATTCGACGCAGTGAAGAGCGCGGCTACGCCGACCACGGGTGGCTCAAATCCTTCCACACCTTTTCCTTCGCGGACTATTTCGACCCCCGGCACGTCGAGTTCGGCGCGCTGCGCGTGATCAACGAGGACCGGGTGGCCCCGGGCCAGGGCTTCGGCACGCATGGGCACCGGGACATGGAGATCATCAGCTACGTGCTGGAGGGCGCGCTGGCACACAAGGACTCGATGGGTAGCACATCGACGATCCGCCCCGGTGACGTGCAGCGCATGAGCGCGGGCAGTGGCGTGATGCATAGCGAGTTCAATCCTTCCGCGAGTGATGGCGTGCACTTTCTGCAGATCTGGATTCAGCCGAACGTGCGCGGAATCGCGCCGAGCTATGAGGAGAAGCGGTTTACCGCCGAAGAGAAGCGCGGCCGGTTGCGCCTCATCGCCTCGCCGGATAGCGCAGAGGGCTCGGTGCGCATTCACCAGGACGCGCGGGTGTATGCGGGCCTGTTCGACGGGGCGGAATCGGCGCGTCTCGAAGTGCAGCCTGGACGCCGTGTGTACTTGCACGTGGCGCGCGGCAGCGTGACGGCGAATGGCACCGCCCTGCGACAAGGTGATGCGCTCAAGCTCACCGACGTCACGGAGCTCGTGCTCGAGAAAGGGCGCGAGGCAGAGGTGCTGGTGTTCGACCTGGCGGGGGATGCCGCGAACTGAGCACTAGGCCTCGTGGACCGCCCAGTGGGCGGGAACGACTTCGAGCCCAAGGTATCGCTCCATGGGCTCGAAGTCCCGGTCTGCGTGCAGGAGCCGATGCCCAGCCTGGATGCAGAACGTGCCGATGATCAGGTCTATTGTCTTGCGTACCGTGACGCCGCGATCTCGCAGCGCGCGATAGTGGCGCGCGGCGGCAACCGCGATTTCGATATTGAGCATCGGGACCAGCTCGAACTCCCTCAACGCCTTCTCGAGCTTGCGGGCGTGCGCTTCCGTACGCGCGCCCTGCAACACCTCGCACAGCATGAGATCTCCGACCAGCAAAGGCTCGACGCCGAGCAGCTCACGGAGTTTCAGGGTCTGGGGATTTTCCTTCCCATTGAAAAAGGAGATCCAGACCGAGCTGTCGACCACGATCACACGCGGCGTCCGCGTCGACTTCGGTCGAGATCGTCCTCGAGAGGCACCTTGCCGAACAAATCCCTGGTGGCAGCCTGCCGGCGCAGACGAACCAGCAGCCGCAGGCCCTCCTCCACTGCGGCTCGCTTCGTGGGCAGCCCGCTCAGCTCGAGCGCCTGGGTCAGCAGGGCGTCATCGATATCGATGTTGGTGCGCATGCCGTACTCGATGTGTATAAACATCGACGACTATACACATCATAGTGCTTGCATGCCCGGACATTTCGCAGACAGCGCGGACGGGGGCTCTGGCTGCAGCCTCAGTGATTCACCGCATCCAGGCCGTTCCAACCACGCTCCTGCAGACAAGTGGCGACGCCTGGATGCGCAGGCTCCAGTTGCACGCGCCGGTTGATGCGGCCGGGCTGCTTCAGCTGGCAGATGCGCACCGCACGGTCGAACGATTCCGGGGGACGCGACTCGGTTCGCGCGGAGGAAGACGCGCAAGCCGCCATGGCCAGCGAGGCTGCGACCAGCAGCAGACCACGAGCCGCGCTTGCGAATGGCTCCCAAATGAGAATAGATATCATTTAAGATAGGGTACATGCATAGCCCCGTCGCTGGCCAGCCCTTCATGAGCCGTCTCACCGATGCCGAATTGTTCGTGCTCTGCGCGTCGCGCGCGTATCGCGCAAGCCGGGAGTCACCTGCGAGCCGCTGCCCATGTCTGCCGCGGCTGTTCGGCGCGGTGGGGCTGAAAGGCGCCCTGCCCGCTTTCCTGCAATTCCAGATTGCGCTGTCGGCGGATCCGGACCGCACGCTCACTTTTGAAGAACGGCATGCGCGCTTCATCGGCGATGGCGAGATGGCGTTGCTGCAGGCGCTGTACGCGTGGCAATGCGATGCCGCGTGCGATCCGCGCAGCGTGCTCTGGTACATCCGCGTGCGGGCGGTCCGGCGCGTCGCCGCCGATGCGGGCCGCGAGTTCGCGTTGCAGATGGGCGCCGCAGGCTGGATATTGCCGCTGCGCGGGTGCTATCGAAGCCCGGGTTGCGCGGGGCTGCCCGCAAGCGCGCAGATGCACCGCATCGCTCGTGGCGTTCACTGACCGTTCACGGGATGTGACGGAATGGCGGGAATGGCCGTTCCCTTCTCCAGCAACGCCTTCACCTTCACGTTCACGTCGCTCCAGTTGATGAGTGGATACGCGTCGTTGGCCTGCGCCTCCTGCGCGAACAGCGCCTGCAGCTCCTTCAGCTTCTGCGGGTTCTTCTTCGCGAGATCCACGCTCTCGTTGAAATCCGAATTGAGGTCGTAGAGCTCCCACACCTCCTTGCCCGCATTGTTCGGAATCACCCGTGGCGGCGGGTAGGTCGCGAACACGTCCACGTAGTCGGGCCGGTATCCGAAGCTCGCCTTCCAGCCATCCTTCACCACGCCGCCAGCGCCGAACAGGAAGTGGTACTGCGAAGTGTGCCGCGTCGGCGCGTTCGCATCGGCGAACGAGTACGTGAGGCTCGTGCCCTGTATCGGCTCCT
>JBGAIL010000117.1:0-14735 GCA_044225565.1 Steroidobacteraceae bacterium
GCCGTGCAGAGCGTCTTCCTGTTTACGCTGTTCGCGGGCCTCACCGTGATGCTCGCCGCCATCCAGTCGAGCGGCGACGAGAGGCGTTACGAGAGCGCCATGCTGCGGACGCTCGGTGCGAGCCGTGCCACCGTGCTGAAGGGTGTGCTCGCGGAATTCACTACGCTGGGATTCCTTGCTGGACTGCTGGCTGCCATAGGCGCTTCAGTCGGCTCGTATTTCGTCGCCACCCGGCTGCTCTGGATGAAGTACAGCTTCGATCCGTGGATGGCGCTCGTCGGCATCGTGGGAGGCGTGGTGCTCGTAGCGGCGAGCGGCTGGCTCGCCCACCGCACGGTGATCGGTCATCCGCCGCGCAGGACCTTTCGCGCGTAGCCCCCCAACCCGATCGGCGGCTTGGCATCAGCGTACGACGCCGATGGTCACCCAGGCATCGGGCACGGACTCGCCGCGCCAGGTCAGACCTTCGATCGTGAACTGGTAGTTGCCCGGGCCGAAGGCCGTGCTGTTGAGCGCGACGCGCAGGTGTCCGTTGGAATCCTTGAGCACGTTGTGCAGCACCGCGACGCGCCCCTGGTCGATGCGGTCGATGGTGATGCGGAAATTGCGGAAATCCGATTTCGACATGTCGATCTTGAGGTCGGCGAGCTGCGCCGCCCCACCGCCGATGACCACCGAAGGGCTGTTCGAGCCGCCGCTGCGGCTCGGCAGCACGCGGATGGTGCGCGTGCTCGTTGCCGCCTCGAGCGGCTGCTCCGCCACCTGCTTCTTCAGTTTGTCGATGGTGCTGCCCTTCGACGAGACGCTGCTTGCCAGCACGCCGACCACGATCAGCAGTGCGACCGTGGCGGCCGCGAGGCCCATCGTGAAGGTGGGCTTCTCCCAGAAGCGCTTCGGCGTTTCCTGCCACGGCTCCGGCTTGCCGCTGGCCTCGAGCAGGCGCAGGCCCGCGTTCACGCGGTCCGGCAGGCCCAGCTCGTCCAGCAGCTCGGGATTCTCTTTGCAGAAGCGCTCGAAATCCGTCGCGCCCTTCACGGGCAGCTTGCCGGAGAGATAGCGTTCCACGATCTGGTTGCGCGCGATGAAGTCCCTGTCCATGGCGGCTGCGCGATCCGTGCCGGCGGGAGCAGGAGGGGAAGTGGCGCTCGCCGCGGCAGCCTGCGGCAGCGCATGCACGGTTCCGGCCGGCCCGGGCGGGGCGGACAGCTCGGGCCCGACATCGCTCAACGGTTCGAAAGCAGGGCGCGATGCAGCGTCCATTACTCGATCAGCCTCCCGTGTCCCGGCCCATTACGCCGAAAAGTACCGTATCCTGCAATGCCGTCGGCGGGTCGGGGTGCGCCCTGGCTCACAGATCGGGAGGAGGGCCCGTCCCGGGCGCGACGGGGTTCGCACTTCGGCGCCGGAGCGCCTGACCCGTTTGTCATACCGCGGCGTTCCACGGGCCCCGGCTCAACCACTGGAAAGGTCACTGGATCATGACTCACGCATCGCATTCGGCCCGCGGCACGCTGTTCGCTCTGGCGGGCGCCTGCACGATGGGCCCGTCGCTCGCCGCTTCTCAGGACGATGTCGCCATCACCATCTACAGCTCCGCGCAGCCGGGGGCCATCCGGCCCGAGCTGTACCGGCCCATCCCGGGAATGGGCGTGCCCAGCGCGACAGAGGTACCGGGGTACGCGATGGTGCGCAACGAGCGCGATCTCGATCTCGCCAACGGCCGCTCCACCGTGAAATTCATGGACGTGGCGGCCCTCATCGATCCCACAACGGTCACCTTCGCGTCCCTGAGCGAGCCGCGCACGCGCGTGCTCGAGCAGAACTTCCAGTTCGACCTGGTGAGCACCGACAAGCTGCTGCTCAAATACATCGACCGGCCCATCACCGTGGAGCGCGCGGTGGGCAATCAGTCTTCCACGGTGAGCGGCACCCTGCTCTCGTCCATCGACGGGCTCGTGCTCAAAGGCAACGACGGCACCATCCATGCGCTGCAGGGTTACTCCGCGGTGCGGTTCCCGGAGCTGCCTGGCGGCCTCAACACGAAGCCGACACTGGTGTGGGACATCCTTTCTCCGCGCGGTGGCTCGCAGCACACGCGCGTCACCTACCAGACGGGTGGCGTCACCTGGTGGGCGGACTACAACCTCATTTTCAATGAAGCCGCTCCCGCAGGGAGAAGCAGCGATGCGAACAGCGGCCTGCTGGATCTGTCCGCATGGGTGAGCATCATCAATCAATCCGGCGCCTCCTATCCGGAGGCGCGGCTGAAGCTCATCGCGGGCGACGTGCACCGCGCGCAGCCCGCGCCGCAGCCCATGATGATGCGCAAGCAGGCGATGGAGGTCGCCGCGGCCGCCATGGAAGACGCCGGCGGCTTCCAGCAGAAGGACTTCTTCGAGTTCCATCTCTACACGCTCGGCCGCCGCACCACGCTGCCCAACAATTCCACCAAGCAGATCGAGCTTTTCGACCAGGCGAAGCAGATCCCCGCGAAGCGCGTGCTGGTCTACTACGGCCTCGCGATGCCCTACGCCTACCCGAGTCCCATGACCGATCGCGATCTCGGCACGCCGTCCAACAAGAAGGTGGACGTCTACCTCGAGTTCAGGAACGACAAGGAATATGGCCTCGGCGTGCCGTTGCCCGCCGGCCGCATCCGCGTCTCCAAGCTCGACCCGGCGGACTCGAGCCTGGAGTTCATCGGCGAGGACCTCATCGACCACACGCCGAAGGACGAGACCGTGCGCATCAAGCTCGGCTCCGCTTTCGACGTGGTGGGCGAGCGCCGCACGGTGGATTTCGCCGTAGACAACAAGGCGCGCTGGATGGAAGAGGAGATCGAGGTGAAGCTGCGCAACCACAAGGACCAGCCCGTCGAGGTGCTCGTGAAGGAGAACCTCTACCGCTGGACCAACTGGAAGATCATCTCGCAGACGCAGCCTTACACGAAGGAAGACGCCCGCACGGTGCACTTCCCGGTGAAGGTGGCGAAGGACGCGGAGAGCACCGTTCGCTATCGCGTGCGCTACACCTGGTGAGGTGAGTCCGGTGCCGGTCGGCGAAGGCTGGCGTGGCAGCCGCCGGCCGGCACGGGATTGCGGCCGTTCAGATGCCGTTCTTCAGGAAGAGCTCCACCTTGTCGCGATAGCTCCGCGAGAGCTTGAGCTCCTGCCCACCCTCGAGCGACAAGAAGTATTCCCCGTTCATGTGCGCGCGCAACGCGCGCACGCGGTGAAGATTCACGATGGTGGAGCGGTGCACGCGCTGGAATAGCGTCGCGTCCAGGAAGCTCTCCAGCTCTTTCATCGTGCCCCGCAGCACATGGGTAGTGCCGCCTGCGTGGATGCACATGTAGTCGCCGGCGGCGTCGATCCAGTCGATGGAGGCTACGGGGACGCGCACGACGTCGCGCCCCTGCTGGATGGGCAGGATGTCGGGGCATCTGGGGGCGATGGCTTCGCGCCCTTTCTTCAGCAGCTCGTCCAACACCAGGGTGCCGCTGCCGGTGATCTCGGCGATGAGCCCGAACAGGCGGTCACGCTGACGCTCGGCATGGCGCGCCTGGACGAGCTGGCGCACGCGCCCCAGCGCTGCTTCCAGGCGTGTGCTTTCCACTGGCTTGAGCAGATAGTCGACCGCGCGAGCCTCGAAGGCGCGGATGGCGTATTGATCGAATGCCGTCACGAACACCACCAGCGGCATCGACTCCTGAGGCAGCTGCGCGATCACCTCGAAGCCGGACATACCCGGCATCTGGATGTCGAGCAGCATGAAGTCGGGCTGATGCGCGGCGACGGCGGCCAGCGCTTCGCGGCCGTTGGCGCATTGCGCGACGATGTCGAAGCCTCGCGACTGCGCCAGTCGCAATTCCAGGCCGCGCCTCGAGAGCGCTTCGTCGTCGACGATGAGAGTGCGGATGCCGGTGGTCATTCCATCATCCTCTGCTCAGCGGAAAGGCGATCTCGACGTGCGTTCCCGGATGGCTGTTGAACACCGTGAACCGGTGCTGCGCGCCATAGAGCACGGAGAGTCTTTCGCGCGTATTCCTGAGCCCTACGCCACGGCCTTCGATGGCGCTGCCGCGCTCCGGTACGCCCGGACCATCGTCGATCACTGCGACCTCGAGCATCGAGCCGCGCACCCGCCCCTCGATGCGGATGGAGCCTCCTTCTTCGCGGGGCGAGATGGCATACTTCACCGCGTTCTCGATGAGCGGCTGCAACAGCAGGCTGGGCACCAGCGCGCCCAGCGCTTCTTCTTCTACGGCGTATTCCAGCCGCAGGCGCTCGCCGAACCGCAGCCTTTCCGTATTGAGATAGAGATTGAGCGCTTCGATTTCCTGCCGCAGCGTCACCTTGTTCACGGGATCCTGGTCCAGCGTGTAGCGCAGGAATTCCGAGAGCCGCATCACCGCGTTGTTCGCCGTGCGGTTCTGGTTGTCGAGGATCAGCGTCGAGATGGCGTTCAGCGTGTTGAAGAGGAAGTGCGGGTTGAGCTGATAACGCAGCATCTTCAGCTGGGCTTCCTGCGCGAGCGCGGCTGAGCGCAATGCCGCCTCGCGCTGCGTCTGCAGCGTCTCGTAGTACTTGATGCCGAAATAGAGCGCGCTCCAGCACAGCAGCAGATACATCGTGGACAGCGCGCCCTGGGCCACCTCGAACAGCGTCTTGAACTCCCATTGCGGCTCGACGAGCTCTCGATAAGAAATGTTGATCACCGCGCGCAGCGCGAGCGCGATGACGTAGCACACGATCAGCACGCCGATGACGATGCGGCGTGGCGGCAGCCCCCAGAGCCGGCGGTACAGATACCGCATCGGCATGGTGAGCACGAAACCCGACACCGTCGCGACCGCGATCACCTTCAGGTAGCTGGCCGGCTTCTCGTAGAGCAGCGCGCCGAAGTACTGCGTGATCGCGTAGGCCGCCCAGCCTGCGGCGTGCAGCGTCCAGAAGAGCACGTTGCGGCTCGAGCGGAGCGTGTCGAGGGTCAGACGCATGCCGCAAGCTTAGGGCAAAACTTTTGCGGCCCAGAAGGCGCCACCGCGTCCCGCTTTCGCTTCGTCGCAAGCCGGGGCACCGTGAAAAATCCGCACGTTTCCCGGCGAGTTGTCGCCGTTACCTGACGGAAAAGCCGCCTGGAGCGCGCGGGGCGGCGTCCCCGTGCGCGGGTTGCGCCGTTAACATGTTGAATTCCTTGGCTCCCAGTGGATGGGCATGGCGATTGCCCTCTGCAAGCCGTGTTGGTGTGCATGGCGCAGCCCTGCCAACGCTTCCTGCAACCTGGAGACATCGGAGGAACGAGATCATGAAGAAGCTTGTACTGGGGATGGGCGCTGCGGCGCTGATGGCGTCCGTGGCGTTCGCGAACGAGCCAACCGAAGCGACCCAGCTGGCCGCTGTGGACAACTCGCCTGCCGCGTTCTCGAAGCTCGACATGGACAAGGACGGCCGCGTCTCGGCGATCGAGGCTGCGAACGATTCGAAGCTCGCCGCCGCGTTCACTCAGGCGGACACCGATCGGGACGGCTATCTCTCGAGCGCGGAATTCCAGATGGTGAACAGCCCCGCGTCCACGAGGCCGTCGCGGACCCCCATGCCGTCCGAGCCCGACACGGCTCCGCCGGCCGATACCACCGAGCCCCCGCAGCAGTAGGCCTTCCCGCTATCTGCGGCCCTTCTCTTCTTTCCCACGGCCTTCCTTCCCCCGCGCGCGGGGGAGGGTAGGGGCAGGTCCCGCGAGGGATTCGAGCGACAGCGGCTTCTCGAGCGCGAAACCCTGTGCGAAATCGCAGCCGATGGCTTCGAGCCATTCGAGCGCTGCCGGCGTCTCCACGTTCTTGGCGATGCAGTGAACGCCGAGCACCTTGCAGGCCTGGGAGATGGCGATGACCACGGCCTGCGGCAGCTTTTCCTTCATCGCCGCCGTGGTGAGCTTCGGGTCGATCTTCACCATGCGCATGGCGCTGGAGCCGAGCAGCGCCACGGCAGCCGAATCGAACGTGAAATTGTCCAGCACCACGAAGCAGCCCATCTGCTCGCAGGCGGCGACGAAGCGTTGCACCTGGGCCTTGCACTGCACGCAGGCGAATTCGGTGATCTCGAAGCCCAGGCTGTTCGCGGGAATGCCGGCGGCGCGGATGGCCGCGGCCGCGCCCTCCAGGAAGCGCGGGTCCTCGATGGCGCCGATCGACAGGTTGACGGAGAAGCTGGCCGGCTCGCCGTCCCAGATCTGCGGATGGCGGCTCAGCCAGTCGACGAGCTGGTGGATGACCTCGCCGTCGAGCGTGGCTCCATCGCGGCCGCTGGCGGATTTAGCCACGAAGGCGGCGGGCACCTCGTTTCTCCCTGAGTCGCTTCGCGAGCGGGCGAGCACTTCATAGCGGCGTGTCCGGCCGCTCGAGCGCATCTTCACCAGCTCCTGCACCGAGAGCGCGAGGTCTGCCGCCGCGTCCGCGACCGCGCCTGTTTCAGCCGCGCCAGTGGGCTTTGCCGAAGCAGGGATGGCCTCCGGGGAATCGGGTTTGCGCCCGGAAGCAGCGGGGCCGGGTTTCCGGCGAGGCGGCAGGCGCACGTGTGCCGGGGCAATCTGTGTGGCATCCGCATCTGCATCCTGGCTCAGGGTCAGAGTGGGCTGCGGGGCTGGCCGGCCATGCGCTGGTGCGATCTGCGTGGCATCCGGGTCACCTTCGAGCTCGAGCGTCAGGATCTCATCGACCTTGGTGCTCGAGAGGGTCTCGGTCGCCTGAGGGATGGCCGGAAAGGCGGGTGCAGGCGTCGTCTCTCCCGAGCGTGTGGTTCCGACGCGCAGGAATACGGCGATCCTCTGCAGCATGCCTCGGATGCGGGAGCCGGCCAGCAGCTCCTTCGTGCCCTCCGGCAGCATCCGGCTCTCGGTCAGCAACATCACGATGCCGACGAGATCGCCGCGCGGTGCACGGACGGGCAGGAACATGGCGAAGCGGCCGTCCTCGAGAGTGATCTCGTGATAGCTCTTGCGCATCTCGCCGTGCAGCGTCTGGATGGCCTCCAGCACCACATTGTGCTCGTCCGGTCCCAGCGCGCCCTCGCTCAGCCAGAGCACATCGCCCTCGCCGTTGTACACGGACATCGAATGCAGGCGCAGAGGAGGAAGCATCGCCCGCAGCTGCCGTCCCAGTGATTCCGCCGTGGCGGCTTCCGTCGCAGGAGGGCTTTCGGTATCGGACTGCACGAGCTTCAACGACACAAGAGCGGCTTTCAGAGGTCCGCGGGTCGAGCGCCCGCACGTTCGCGTAGCCTCGCAAAACCTCCGCGCCTCCACCGTGATCGCAATCGCGTTCCCCGGCCGGTTGCGGCCATTACGGATACAAAAGACTGGCACGCACGCTCCTCCAGTGAAACAATGCAGCCCCTTCACATAAGATTGGATGCACCGTGAATCTAATCTGGGCTCCCGCGCAGCTCGCCGTGCTCGCGAAGGTGGTGGATCTGAATGGCTTCTCGGCAGCGGCACGCACGCTCGGCGTGCCCAAGGCGGCGGTGAGCCGCGCTGTGTCGGACCTCGAGAAAGCCCTGGGCGTCAGGGTCCTGGAGCGCACCACTCGTCGCGTCTCCCTGACCGCCGTCGGCCGGCTGCTCTACCCGCATGCGAAGCGGGTGGTGGAAGAGTCGGACGCGGCGCACGGCCTCATCGCAAAGTTTCACGCCCCCGGCGGCGGCCCGTTGCGGGTCATTGCCGATCCCACGTATGGGCGGGTGCTGCTCTCGCCGCTGGTGCCCCGCTTTCTCGAGCGCTTCCCCGACGTGCCCCTGGACGTGGCGCTCCATACGATCGGCGCGAATGAAGCCTGGGACGTCGCGATCCGCGCGGGCCTTCCGGAGGACACCACGGTCGGCCACCGCCTGCTCGGCGCGCTGCCGGCAGTGCTCTGTGCCACGCCGGCCTACCTGCAGCAGCGCGGCGTGCCCGCCAATCCCGAAGCCCTGCGGGGTCATGACTTCCTCACTCCCGAAACGGGCATGGCCGAATTCCGCCTGGCCCTGAGCCGTGGCTCGCAGCGTGCCGAGGTTCGTATCGCACCCAAGCTGAAGGTGAACGATCCCGCCGTGTTGCATGCTGCCGCAGCCGCTGGTCTCGGCATCGGCCTGTTGCCCGAGTTCCTGTGCCGGCAAGGGCTCGCCACGAACCGGCTGAAGCAGGTGTTGCCGGAGTGGACGGCTCCACCCGCCGCCTCGCTGTACGCGGTCTACCCTGCGATGCTGGAAGGCGACCCGCGCGTGCAGCGCTTCGTCGATTTCCTCGCGGCCAACATCGTTCCCGCCCTGGCTCATTCCACCGTCACCGCTCACTGAGGTCCATCGATGTATCGTGCTCCCGTCAAGGATTTCCGCTTCGTGCTCGATGAGCTGCTGCAGGTGCAGTCGCTGGCCGGCTCGCAGGGCCTCGCCGACTACTCGCCCGAGCTCGCCGAGTCCGTGCTCAGCGAGGCGGCGCGCTTCTCGGAGACGGTGCTCGAGCCGATCAACCAGTCGGGCGATCGCGAAGGCGCGAAGTGGACGCCGGACGGCGTCCTCACCGCCAAGGGCTTCAAGGACGCCTACCGGCAGTTCGTCGAAGGCGGGTGGCCGCAGCTCGGCGCCGACCCGGACTTCGGCGGCCAGCCCATGCCGCATGCCCTGGTGATCGCCGCGCAGGAGATGTGGGCCTCGGCGAATCTCTCTTTCAAGCTTTGCCCGATGCTCACACAGGGTGCCGTGGAGGCGCTGCATCTCAACGGCTTGGCGGCGCAGAAGCAGAAATACCTGCCGCGCATGGTGAGCGGCGAATGGACCGGCACGATGGTGCTGACCGAGCCGCACGCCGGCTCGGACCTCGGGCTGGTGCGTACCCGTGCCGTGCCGGAGGGCGACCATTACCGCCTGTTCGGGCAGAAGATCTTCATCACCTGGGGCGACCACGACCTCACGCCCAACACCATCCACATGGTGCTCGGCCGCATCGAAGGCGCGCCGGCGGGCGTCAAGGGCATCTCGCTGTTCGTGGTGCCGAAGCTCCTGGTGAACGACGACGGCTCTCTCGGCGAGCGCAACGAAGTGCGCTGCGTCTCCATCGAGCACAAGCTCGGCATCCACGCGAGCCCCACCTGCGTGCTCGCCTTCGGCGATCAGAAGGGCGCCGTGGGGTATCTGGTAGGCGAGCCCAACCGTGGTCTCGAGTACATGTTCATCATGATGAACGCGGCCCGCCTCTCGGTCGGCGTCGAAGGTTATGCGATGGCGGAGCGCGCCTTCCAGCGCGCGGCCGACTGGGCCCGTACCCGAGTGCAGGGCCAGGGCAAGGCCATCATCCAGCATCCTGACGTGAAGCGGATGCTGCTCACCATGAAGTCCGGCACGGAAGCGATGCGCGCGCTCGGCATGTATGCCGCGTTTCAACTGGATCTCGCTGCGCATCATGCGGACGAGGCTGGGCGCGCAGCGGCGCAGCGACGCGCGGATCTGCTGATACCGGTGGTGAAGGCCTGGAGCACCGAGTTCGGCAACGAGCTCACCGCCACGGGCGTGCAGGTGCACGGTGGCATGGGTTTCATCGAGGAGACCGGCGCCGCGCAGTACATCCGCGACGCGCGCATCACCACCATCTACGAAGGCACCACGGGCATTCAGGCGAACGACCTCATCGGCCGCAAGATCGGCCGGGACCAGGGCGCCGCCATGAGCGCATTCATCGCCGAGATGCAGAAGGAGCTCGAGGCACTGCCGGAGTCCGACGAAGGGGTGCGCGCCACCAGGGTTGCCGTGCTCGAATCGGTGGGGTTGTTGCGTGAGGCGACTCAATCCCTGCTGCAGGCACTGGCTTCTGCGCCGGAGCGCGGGCTTGCAGTGGCCGTGCCTTTCCTGATGCTCACGGGATTCACGGCCGGTGGCTGGCTGCTCGCGCGCTCGGCCGGTGTTTCGGCGGGCAAGCTCGGCGGCGCGGACCGCGATTTCCATGCGGCTAAGATTCAAACGGCGCGATTTTACGCAGAGAACGTGTTGCCGCGAACGCTGGCTTTCGCGAGGATCGTGAAGAGCGGAGCGGGAAGCACCGTAGAGGTGGACGCGGCGTCGATCTAGCGCTTGCCGTTCCGCATCTGCTGATAAGCGTCGAGCGCCGCCTCGCGGCTGCGCTTGAGATCCACGATGGGCTCGAGCGACGGCTCTTTCACCCATCTGCGCACGTACGTCCCTTCCCGGTCGAAACGTTTCTGCTGTGCAAGCGGATTGAAGATGCGAAAGTAAGGAGCCGCGTCCGCTCCGCTGCCCGCGACCCACTGCCAGTTCAGCGTATTGTTCGCGAGGTCCGCATCCACCAGCGTGTCCCAGAACCACCGGGCGCCATCCTGCCACGGGATCAGCAGATTCTTCACCAGCAGCGAGGCCACGACCATGCGCACGCGATTGTGCATCCAGCCCAGCGCCCACAGCTCGCGCATGCCCGCATCCACTAGCGGAATGCCGGTGCAGCCGCTTTGCCATGCACGCAATGATTTCGCGCTCCGCTTCCAGGGGAAGCGCGTGAACTCCTCCCGCAGAGGTTTCGTGGGCGTGTGCGGAAAGTGATAGAGCAGGTGATGCGCGAATTCGCGCCAGATGAGCTCACTCAGGAACTGAGAGCCATGCCCCTTCGAACCGAGCGCGTGGCGGATCTGCCGCGGCCCGATCTCTCCGAAGTGCAGGTGCGGCGAGAGCCTTGAAGTGCCGCGGTCGGCCGGTCGTTCCCGCCCTGCGCGATAGCCGGCCAGACGCTTCCTCATGAAGCGACGCAACGAAGCCTGCGCGCCCGCCTCGCCTGGCTGCCATGCACGCTCCATGGCTGCATACCATTCGATCCGCGGTATCAATTTCAATGCATCGAGCCTCAGCGAGCGTGGCCACCGCTTCGGCTGGCGCAGGCGTGCCGGTGCTCCGAGCGGCCGCTCGTGCGGGACGTCGCTTAGCACGCGGCGTCGGTAGGCGGAGTAGACGCGATACGGCTTGCCGCTGAGATTGAGCAGCGCGTCGGGCTCGACCAGCAGCGAGCTCCCGAAGGCGTGAACCTCGATGCCTTGCCGGGTCAGGCCGGCACGAACCCTCTCGGCACAATGGCGAGCCGCGGGCTCATAGCGGTGATTCCAGTGGACGGCGGTGGCGCCCGTCTGCCGGGCGAGGCGCTGAAGGACAGCGAGCGCGCGCCCTCGCGCCAGGATGAGGCGTGAGCCACGCGCTCGCAGGCTCTCGTCCAGCGCGCTCAGCGATTGATGCAACCACCATCTCGACGCGGCACCCGGTGGCCAATCGCCTTCTTCCTCCGGCGACCAGATGTAGACGGGGATGACCGGCTCTCCGCGTTTCACCGCAGCGTGCAGCGCAGCGTTGTCCCGCAGGCGCAGATCCTGCCGGAACCAGACCAGCGTGCCGCTCATCTGCCGCTGCGCGCAGCCGCAGGCACGCGCAGCCGCAGTTGCGGTGGCTCATTCAGGGTCTGCAGGAAGATGCGGCGTGCGTCGGGCTCGAGGCTCGCCCAGTCCACCTTGTCGACATGCGTGCGGCGCAGCTTCGAATCGCTGATGGTCGCTTGTGCCTTGCTGGCACGGGAGCATTCCGTTTTGAGTCGCTGCGTTTCGCCCTTGAGCAGGATGTCCGCAATGGCCTGCGCGACGGCGGCATCGCGTGTGAGCTCGCTGTGTGCCACGGTGGTGTAGTAGGTGCGCGCCCCTTCGAGCTCGGCGCAGGCGAGCGGCACGGTGCCATCACCGTGACGCGTGATGGTGTAGACGAACTCGTCCTTGCGCTTGACGACGCGCGTGACGGTTTCCTGCCCCGTGCCGGCGATGACGGCGAAGCGCTCATCCGGCCCCGCCAGGACCTGCTCGAGCCGCCGTGCGTTCTGCATCAGCGTGGCATCGGGCTTCGGCCCCGATTCCGGCCAGGTGGCGGCGTCGAGGAAATCCAGGCCGTGGTCGATGCGGCCGTTCGGCAGTAGGTGATACAGGCTCGGGAAGCTGTTGAAGACCCCCTGAGCCAGCGATTCCGCCGTCTGATCGTGCGAGAGCCGTGCGATCTTGCGCACCACGGCGTAGACGCCGCGCAGCGCTTGCACCGGCGCAAACGAGCCGGCGTTCGGCGTGCCGAGCAGGACTAGTCGCTCCACGCGGCTGCCACTGGGTGTGGCGAGCGCGGCCCGTGCGACGAGCCCGCCCATGCTGTGCGCCACGATCATGATGCGCCCCGCGGGATCAGCGGCGATGCGCTCCGCGAGCGCTCGCCCCAGCTCGTCGACGCCGAGGCGCCAGTCGTAGTCGTGGCACACCGGCGCGAATCCCGCGATGCGCAGATGCAGCTTCATGCGCAGATACGTGTAGAGCACGATGCCGAGCGGGATCACGGCGTTCGTCGCCGAGAGATGCAGCGCCGAAAGCTGACCCGCGCCGATGTCCATGGGATCGAGCCACAGGACGTCGTTTGGCAGCGGCGCTCGCCGGGCCCGACCTAGTTGCGAGCCCATGATGCCGGGCACGATGTAGATGCGTGCGGCGTCCTGCGTCGGCTGGGCTTGTGTGGCCAGTGCGGCAAGCTGCAACAGCTCTGCATACTCCGTGGCGCCGAAGTAAGCGATGAGCTCGCGAGGATGCTGGCCCGTGGCGAGCAGATGCTCGACTTGCGTGTCCGTCCACGCCAGCCGGTCGTAAGGCGTGACGTGATCCTGGAGATGATCGTGCCGACTCACGCCGCGCGATCCGGCTCAGTCCACGAGAGGTTTGACCACGGCCGCGACCGCGACCTTGGAGCCATCCGCGAGCAGCAGCACCAGCGGTACGTTCTGACCGACGGACAGGTTGCCCTTGAGCCCGGTGAGCATCACGTGAGTGCCGCCGGGTGTGAAACTCACGGTCTGGCCCGGGGCGATGACGATGGTGTCCTTCATGCGCATGCGCGATTGCCCGTTCGAGACCGAGGTTTCGTGAACCATGGAATGCGCGGCCATCGGCGATTGCACACCGATCACGATCACGGGCTTGGCACTGGTATTGCTGAGGCTGAGATAGACCGCCGCGACGTCCGAGCCCGGCGTCTTGCGGGCCCAGGCGCTCTTCACGATCACCACGGGGGCCTGCGCGGCCGCGAGCGTCGCGGAGAGCACGGCGACCACGGACCATACGAGCGTTCTGGCTTTCATCGGCGGGCACTCCCTGACCCGAACCATCGGGCCGGCGGATTATGCCTGCCTCTCGAGCGACTTGGCGTGCTCGGAGATCACCTTTCCGACGGCTTCGATGGCGGGGCGTCGGGCGCTGGTCTTGCGCCATACCGCGCCGATGTGACGTACCGGCACCGGCTTGGAGAACGGCCGAGTGACGACGCCGCGCGCGTTTCCGTAAGCGCCGCGGCTCGCGAGCTCGGGCAGCAGCGTGATGCCGGAGCCCGTCGCCACCATCTGGCGCAGTGTCTCGAGGCTCGTGGCACGGAAGTCCTGCGATTCGTGGATGCCGACGCGACTGCATACCTCGAGGGCCTGATCGCGCAGGCAATGCCCGTCCTCGAGCAGGAGCAGCGTCTCGCTCTCGAGATCGGCGACGCGGATGCTGGAGCGGCTGGTCAGGCGATGGTGCTCCGGCAGCGCGACCGTGAACGACTCTTCGTAGAGCATCCGCGAATCGAAGCCTTCCATGTCGACGGGCAGGGCGAGGATGCCCACGTCGATCTCGCCGTGGCGCAGCTTCTCGAGCATCGGCGCCGTCTGGTACTCATAAAGATGCAGCTCGAGGTGCGGCAGCGCCTTGCGGATCTTCGGCGCGACCTTCGGCAGCAGGTACGGCCCGATGGTGGGCAGCAGCGCGATGCGCAGCCGGCCGGCGAGCGGGTCGCGATGGCTGCGCGCGAGCGACACCACTTCGTCGCTGGCCTCGAGGATGCGACGTGCGCGCGCGACGATCTGCTCCCCCGCTTCGGTGAGCGCGACCTGCTTCGGCTGGCGCTCGATGAGCTGCACGCCGAGGTAGGTCTCGAGCTTCTTCAGCTGCGCGGACAGCGTGGGCTGACTCACGAACGAGCGTTGCGCCGCGCGGCCGAAGTGCCGCTCGTCCGCGAGGGCGACCAGGTAGCGCAGGTCCTTGAGTTTCAGGTCTGCCATGGCTCGATATATTCTGTCTATCGATCTTATAAAGTCAATCGATTAGACGAATGGACACCCGTCCCGCACCATGCGCGCCGGAAAATCGAAACAGCCCCCGATGGAGACTCTCATGCTTGGCATTGGACAGAAATTCCCCGAGTTCGCCCTGACCGGCGTCGTGTCGAACGATCTGGACAAGGCGTTCCAGCCTTTCAAGAACGACAGCTTCACCGGCAAATGGCAGGTGTTCTTCTTCTGGCCGAAGGACTTCACCTTCGTGTGCCCGACGGAGATCGCCGCCTTCGGCAAGCTCGACAAGGAGTTCAAGGCGCGCGATGCGCAGCTGCTCGGCGTCAGCATCGACAGCGAGTTCGTGCACCACGCCTGGCGACGCAGCCACGAGGACCTCAAGAGCCTGCCGTTTCCCATGCTCTCGGACATCAAGCGCGAGCTGTCGAGCGCGCTCGGCGTGCTCGATCCCGAGGCGGGAGTGTCGCAGCGTGCCACGTTCGTCGTGGACCCGCAGGGCATCATCCGCTTCGTCTACGTCACCGACCTGAGCGTCGGTCGCAGCCCTGAAGAGGTGCTGCGCGTGCTCGACGCGCTGCAGACCGACGAGC
>JBGAIL010000118.1:0-14852 GCA_044225565.1 Steroidobacteraceae bacterium
CCTGGGAAGGCGACCCGGAGTCGTCTGCACGCTTCCGGAAGATCCTGCGCGTCGGGCTCATCGTGCTGCTGGTGCTCGGGATTCTGTTCCCGTTGCTGCCGAAGCCCAGGCCTACCGCCGCGGAGGAAGCGGTGCCGCCGCGGCTCGCGCGCGTGATGATCGAAAACCAGGTGAAGCCGCCGCCGCCTCCGCCACCCCCGCCGGTGGAGGAGAAGCCGAAGCCCGTGCCGGAGCAGAAGGTGGCTGCGGTCAAGCCGCCCGTGGATCAGAAGCAGCGCGCGAGAGAGAAGGCCCAGGCCAACATCGAGCAGTTCAAGGACGAGCTGGCGGATCTGCGCGAGCAACTGGACATCACGCCGCTGGCCCAGACGAAGAATCTTACGGGTGCCGTCGGCGCGGATTCCCATGCCGAGCGCTCGCTCATCGCCTCGAAAGCAGGCAGCGGCAGTGGTGGTATCACCTCTGCGAACTCGAGCCGTGGATTCGGAGCGGGCGCAGGCTCGCTCACCGGGCATTCGACGGGGGCGGTCACTTCCAACATCGCGCGGGGCACGGGCGCCGGGCCGACCCGTACGGGTTCCAGCGGCAAGGCTGCGCGCAGCCGGGAGGAGATCGAGCTGGTCTTCGACCGCAACCAGGGCGCCATCTATGCACTTTACAGTCGCGCGCTGCGTGACCAGCCGGAGCTGCAGGGCAAGATGGTTCTCGAGTTCACCGTGGCGCCTTCGGGCGAGGTGACGATGTGCCGCGTGGTCTCGAGCGAGCTCAACGACCCGGATCTCGAGAAGAAGATCGTCGCGCGGGTGCGGCTGTTCCGCTTCGAGGCGCGGGACGTCGAGACCATCACCACCACCAAGCCGATCGACTTCTTCCCCGCCTGAGCGGGCGCCGTCATGAACCTGCAATCCGAGATCGAATACTTCTCCGAGCTGCGCCAGCTGGACAAGGCTCGGCTGCTGAATTCCTTTCTGCACGAGCTTGCCGAGGAGGCACGCGGCACCTACGGTGCGGGTGTCGGCGAGGTGCACGACACCGCGCACCTGCGCTTCGTGAACGAGCTGGTGCATCGCCTGACGCGCCTCATCGAGCAGTTGCTGGCCGAGGACGCCACCCGTCCCGCGGACGACGTGGTGCTGCGCATGCTGCTCTCCCCCCGCGCCGACAAGGTGGCCGAGCGCCTCGTCTTCAACGCCTACCGCCGCGCCGTGCACGGCTTCGAGAGTTACGACACCACGGTGCTGATGGGCTGACCCGGCGCCGGACAGGCGTAAGTGCATGAGTGCGCCGCCGACTTGTGCGCTGGTGCATGTCCGGCACTGCTTTGAGCTATCCTCGCCGCGATGACGGCGGAGCCTCTAACGGAAGTGATGATCCTGCTCGCGGGGGCGGTGTTCGTCGTCGCCGTCGCCAGAAGGCTCGGACTACCGGCGATCCTGGGCTACATCGTGGTCGGCATGGCGCTCGGGCCGCACGCGGCGGGGCTGGTCACGGACTCGGCGACCACCCAGCTGCTCGCCGAGCTCGGCGTGGTCTTCCTGCTCTTCACCCTCGGCCTCGAGTTCTCGCTGCCGCGCATGATCGCCATGCGCAACGAGGTGTTCGGCCTCGGCGCCGCGCAAGTGTTGGCTACCACGGCCGTGGTGGCCTGCATCGCGGCCGCGCTCGGCGTGCCCTGGCTCATGGGCATCGTGCTCGGTGGCGCACTTTCGATGAGCTCCACGGCCATCATCATGGCGCAGCTCACGGATACCGGCGAGCTCAACCGCACGCATGGCCGGCTCTCCTTCAGCATGCTGCTGTTCCAGGATCTCGCCTTCGTCCCGCTGCTCGCGCTGGCCTCCGCCATCAGCCAGGGCGACGAGCACTTCTCGCTGGTGTCCACCAGCATCGCGGTCGCCGGCGGCGTGCTCGCCGTGGTCGTGGTGCTGGCGGCGGGCCGCTGGCTGCTGCGCCCGCTGTTCAACGAGATCGCCCACAGCCGCCTGCGCGAGCTCTTCACCATGGCGGTGCTGTTCGTGGTGCTGGCCTCGGCCTGGATCTCGCATCGCGCGGGCCTGTCGCTCGCGCTCGGCGGCTTCCTTTCCGGGATGATGTTCGCCGAGACGGACTACCGCCACCAGATCGAGACCGTCATCCGGCCGTTCAAGGACATCCTGCTGGGTCTCTTCTTCATCACGGTGGGCATGCTGCTCGACGTGCACCTGCTCATCGACGAGTTCCCGCTGGTGTCCGCGCTGCTGCTGGGGCTCATCGCCATCAAGGCCGCGGTCGCCACCCTCGTCACGCGATTCTTCGTCGGCTCCACGTTCAAGGCGGTGCGCACCGGCCTCGTCATCTCGATCGGCGGCGAGTTCGGCATCGCGCTGCTCACGCTGATATTGCAGGGAAACGGCGTCGCGCCGGAGATCGTGCAGCCGCTGCTGGTCGCCATCGTGCTCTCCATGGTGCTGAGCCCGTTCCTCATCGGCAACAACAAGGCGGTCGCGCGGTTCCTGCTGCGCGAGAAGGGACCGCCCGGCGGCGCGATCGCGCGCGACGAGGCCATCACGAGTAGCATCGCGGAGCGCGAGCACGTCATTCTCTGCGGCTTCGGGCGGGTGGGACAGAACATCGGGCGCGTGCTGGAAGCGCAGGGGTTCGAGTTCATCGCGGTCGATCTCGATCCGGCGCGCATCCGCGCCGCGCGGCAGGCGGGCGATCCGGTCATCTACGGAGACTCCGCCGACGAGGAACTGCTCGTCATCGCAGGGCTGCACAAGGCCAATGCCGTGGTGATCAGCTTCTCGAACCCGGCGACGGCGCTGGACATCCTGCATTCGGTGCGGCGCATCCGGCCGGACGTGCCGGTGCTCGTGCGCACGCAGGACGATGCGCGGCTGCAGGAGCTCAAGCACGCCGGCGCGACGGACGTGGTACCGGAGACTTTCGAGGCGAGTCTTTCGCTCGTGTCGCAGGTGCTGCTGTTGCTCAACGTGCCGGCGCCGAACGTGGTGCGCGTCATCGGCGATATCCGCACCAACCGCTATTCGCTGCTGCGCAATGTCGTCACTCGCGATTGGGAGCATCCCATCGAGCACGCGCCGCAGGACGGTGAAGAGCTGAAGTCCGTCGTGATCCCTCCAGGCGCCTGGGCGGTTGGGCGCACCGTGCAGGAGGTGCGCGCGCGCGGAGCGGAAGTCGCCTTCACCGGCATCCGGCGGCAAGGCATCCTGGGACGCGAGCCTTCGCCCGAAGCCCGGTTACGGGAAGGCGACATCGTGGTCATCTACGGCGAGCCGAAGGACCTGGAGCGGGCCGAATCGGTGATGCTCGCGGGCTGACGCGGCGCTTCGTGAAGGAAATGTAATCCCGGCGGGTAAACTCGCGCCCCGTCGCTGCGCTCTTACCTTCCAGTCCACGCCAATGGATGGAGGGCGAAATGTCCCGCCACCTGCTGCTCGCAGCGCTGGCTCTGATTCTCGCAGCCTGCGAAGCGCCGCCGCCGCGGGCGGAGCCGCGCCACTACCGGGTCGAGCAGGCGCCTGCCACGCCACCGCCGCAGACGCAGGTCTATTTCTATCCGACCGCGGGACAGGCTCCGGAGCAGCAATCCCGTGACCGCTACGAGTGCTATCTCTGGGCGGTGAAGCAGAGCGGCTTCGATCCCAGCCTGCCGTCGCTGGCGCCTCATCAACGAGTGGAATACGTGTCTCGTCCCCCGCCGGGGCAGAACACGGTGGCCGGAGCTATCACCGGAGCGATCGTCGGTGCTGCCGTCTCACACAGAGGTAGCGAGGGAGCTGGGGCCGTGGTCGGAGCCGTAGCGGGGGGTGCGCTCGGAGCCGCCTCGGATTCCGCGCAACAGGCACAGGCGGACAGGATCGAGGCGGCACGCAATGGCCGCAACGCCGCGCGTGAAGCGCAGATGGAGCAGAAGGCGCAGGGCTATCGCCGCGCCATGAGCGCCTGCCTCGAAGGGCGCGGCTATTCAGTGGAGTGATTCCGTGGAAACTCGTCGTCCTTCGATTCGTCCGGTCGTGATCCTTTTCGCGCTCGGCGCATGCGTCTCGGCGGCCGTCGTCCCCGCCGAGCCAGGCTCCTATCGAAGCAGGCCGGAGCACCGCCAGGACGTTCGCGATTCCCGCGGCTACGTGCTGGATAGCCGCTACGACCACAATCGATACTATCCACCGCGTGGACGCGTGTTCAACGCAGCGCCGCGCGGAGCTGTCGTCGTGCGACATGCCGGCCTGCCTTACTACTATCACGGCGGCGTGTGGTACCGGCCGTACGGTCCGCGTTTCATCGTGATCCGCCCGCCGGTTGGCGTGTACGTGTCGATGCTGCCTCCGTTCTATTCCACGGTCTGGTATGGCGGCGTTCCGTATTACTACGCCGATGATGCGTACTACGTATGGCGCGCCGACCGGCGCGAGTACGAGGTGACGGACCCGCCGTCGGAGGCACAGGCGAGTGCGCAGGCCCCGCCGGCGGCCCCGAGCGATGTGTTCATCTATCCGAAAGAGGGTCAGAGCGAGGAACAGCAGGCGCAAGACCGCTACGAGTGCCACAGCTGGGCCTCGGGTCAGACGGGCTTCGATCCGACGCAGCCCACGGGTGGCGTGGCAGAGTCGCAGGCGTCCGCCAAGCGCTCCGACTATCAACGCGCGATGACGGCCTGTCTCGAGGCTCGCGGCTATAGCGTGAAGTGAGCGCCGCCGCGGCATGAGACCGGCGGCTCACTCAGGCTTCACGAATCGGCAGCTCCCTCGACTTCTGCACGGTGCGCAGCGCGAAGCTCGAATGCACGCGCGCCACGCCGGGCAGGCGTGTGAGATGCTTGCTGTGCAGCCGCTCGAAATCCGCCGTGTCCGCGACGACCACGCGCACGGCGTAATCGAAATCACCCGTCATCAGATAGCACTCCATCACTTCGGGGATCTTCCGCACCGCTTCCTCGAACCGGCGCAGATCCGTCTCGTCCTGCCGGTCGAGCGTGATGTTCACGAACACGTTCACCGGGCAGCCGGCACGCTGCTGGTTGATGACGGCCGTGTAGCCCTCGATGAGGCCCGAGGTCTCGAGCGCCCGCATGCGCCTCAGGCAGGCGGACTCCGAGAGATTCACCCGCTCGGCGAGCTCGCTGTTGGAGATGCGGGCCTCGCTCTGCAGGATGCGCAGAATGGCGCGGTCGATGCGGTCCAGCTTCATGCGCAATATTCCACGTTTCTTGACGAATAGTCCGGCAGATTCTGCCACGAATCCGGCCGGGTGACTCATATTGTGCAAGTTTTCACCGGGCGGGCGGGCCTAGAGTGCCGCCCACCATCCACCCCCCAGAGCGAGTGCCCTCATGCGCATCGGCGTCCCCAAGGAGATCAAGAATCACGAATACCGCGTCGGCCTGGTGCCCGCCGGCGTGCGCGAGCTCGTGGAGGACGGACACGAAGTGCTCGTGCAGAGCAGCGCTGGCGCCGGCATCGGCACCGATGATGCCGCCTACATCGCTGCAGGCGCCCGCATTCTTCCCGATGCGAAGGCCGTGTTCGATGCGGCGGATCTCATCGTCAAGGTGAAGGAGCCGCAGCTCAACGAGTGCCGGATGCTCAGGCCGGGCCAGACGCTGTTCACCTACCTGCACCTGGCCGCGGACCTCAAACAGGCCGAGGCGCTGGTCGCCTCCGGCGCCACCTGTATCGCTTATGAGACGGTAACCTCTTCCAACGGCTCGTTGCCGCTCCTCACGCCGATGAGCGAGGTGGCCGGCCGCATGTCGGTGCAGGTGGGTGCCGCCAGCCTGCAGAAGGCGAACGGTGGTCGCGGCGTGCTGCTCGGCGGCGTGCCTGGCGTGGCGCCCGCGAAAGTCGTGATCCTCGGCGGTGGCGTTTCGGGCACGCATGCCGCGGAGATGGCAGTGGGCATGCGCGCGGACGTGACGATCGTCGAGCGCTCGCTGCCGCGCCTGCGCGCGCTGGATTCGATCTTCGCGGGCCGCCTGAAGACCTCGGCTTCCACCACGGAGGCGATCGAAGCGCTCGTCACCCAGGCCGATCTCGTGATCGGCGCGGTGCTCGTGGCCGGCGCCGCGGCGCCGAAGCTCGTCTCCCGTGAGATGGTTCGCCGCATGAAGCCTGGCTCGGTCATGGTCGACATCGCCATCGACCAGGGTGGATGCTTCGAGACCAGTCGCCCTACCACTCACGCCGAGCCTACCTACGTGGAGCAGGGCGTGGTGCACTATTGCGTGACGAACATGCCGGGAGCCGTGCCGCGCACTTCCACCTTCGCGCTCACCAACGCGACGCTGCCGTTCGTGAAGGCCATCGCGAAGCTGGGTCCCGCAGCGGCGATGGCGCAGGACGCGCATCTCGCACAGGGCCTGAACGTTCACGCGGGCTCGATCACACACGAGGCCGTGGCGAAGGATCTCGGGCTGAAGTACCAGCCCTACCAGCCCAAGGCCGCGTAAACCGTCGCGAGAGTCAGGTGGCGCCGGTCGGCTCGACGATCACTGCCGTGCCGTAGGCCAGCACTTCCGTCACGCCGGCAGCCACCTCGTTCGCGTCGTATCTCATGCCGATGAGGGCATTCGCGCCGCGTTCCGCGGCGTGCTCGATCATCAGGTCATAGGCATCCGCCCGCGCACGCTCGCAGAGCTGCGTGTAGAGCGTGATGTTCCCACCGAACAGAGTCTGGATTCCGGCGCCGATGTTCCCGACTATGCTGCGTGATCTCACGATGACGCCGCGCACTACGCCGATGTTGCGGGCGATGCGGTAGCCGGGAATCTCGAAGCCCGTCGTCACGAGACCCGGATCGACGCTTTTCATGGAATCTCCTGATCCGTTCATACAGTAGTTCGGGGATTCTCCTACTGGTTGGACGCGCGCTCAAGATTCGAGGGAAGCTTGCGCCCGTGCGCCGTCCTTCGAGCCCGTTTCCGTGAGCCCGCGTCGATGATGAGCCAATCGCAGGTGGCGCAGCATATCCGCGTGCGCGTGGCTTCCCAATTGTTCGATGAGTCCTCGGTCGCACCGCGCGGCACCGCCATCTATTCGCTTTCGGATCCTCGCGACGTGCGGGAGATCAGGTACATCGGCCAGACCACGGCACCGCGGCGCCGCCTGCTGCAGCACTTGAGCACGGCGAGGCTCTGGCTGCCCGACGAAGTGCCCTGGTGGGTGCCTTCTCCGAGACTGCGGCCACTCTACGAGTGGATCCGGGCGTTGCATCGGGACGAAGGGCGCCTCCCGGTCATGGTCGTGTCGGCGTGGGTCGAGACCTCCCGCGACGCGCGGCTGGCGGAGCGGAACCGCATCTACGAGTGCCTGGAGCGGGGTTTCGCATTGCTGAACTCGGAAACGGAGGTCCTGGGAAGGCAGATTCCGCTGCTGTGAGGCCGGCTCGCCAGCTTCGCGCCGGGAATCCATAATCGAGCCTCGTCTCCCAGGGAGCGACTGCCATGCACAAGAGCTGCCTTGCCGGCTTCATCATCGACTGCCAGACCCCGGACCTCGACGATGCCACCCGCTTCTGGTCGGGTGCACTCGGCATGCCGCTCGAGACCCGTGCGCCGCCCGAAGACAAATACCGCCGGCTGGACAGCGGCCCGGCCGGCCTGCACGTCGAGGTGCAGACCGTGCAGCACCCGAGCCGGGTGCACCTGGACATCGAGGCCGACGACGTCGAGGCCGAAGTCAAACGCCTGGAGCAGCTCGGCGCCCGGCGTATCGGGAAGGTCCACACCTGGGTGGTGATGGAGGCGCCCACCGGCCAGCGCTTCTGCGTGGTGCGGGCGCAATCAGCGACCTTCGCACAGCGCGCGAATCAGTGGCCCTAGGGCGCAGGCGGGTGCCTGGCGTGCGGTAGGGTAGAATCCGCGCCCCGTGGTCCGCAGCCAGATCCATTTTCCGTCCCGCCAGGAGGCGCTGCGCGAGGACGTGCATGCGCTGGGCGCCATCGTGGGCGAGATCCTGCGGGAGCAGGGCGGCGCCGAGCTCATCGACATGGTGGAGCAGGACCGCCTGTTCGCCATTGCGAGCCGCGAAGGCGACGCGAGCGCCGGAGCACAGCTCAAGACGCGCGTGCAGGGGCTGGCGCCACCCGTGGCGCGCGACCTGGTTAGGGCTTTCTCCAGCTGGTTCCAGGTGGTCAATCTCGCAGAGCGGGTGCACCGCATCCGCCGCCGGCGCGAGTATCTGTTGGCCGACAGCGAGAAGCCCCAGCCGCGCGGCGTCGAAGCGGCGCTCGTGGCGCTGAAGGCGCAGGGACTCTCGCTGGAAGACGTGCTCGCGCTGTTGGGCCGACTCAGCATCGAGCCGGTTTTCACCGCGCATCCCACCGAATCGACTCGCCGCACCATCCTTCGCAAGCACCAGCATCTGGCGCGTCTGCTCGTGGGGCGGCTCGATCCCACACTCACACCCAACGAGAAGCGCAGCCTGTGGGGTGCGGTGCGCAGCGAGCTCACGGCTGGCTGGCAGACGGAAGACCATCCGCGCGAGAAGCTCACGGTGTCGGACGAGCGGGAGCACGTCCTGTTCTATCTCAGCGAGGTGCTCTATCGCGTCGTGCCGACGTTCTACGACGAGATCGCACAGGCGCTGGAAAAGCTGTACGGCGTGCCGGCGGAAAGCTTCGAGCTGCCCTCCATCCTGCATTTCGGCACGTGGGTCGGCGGGGACATGGACGGCCACCCCGACGTGCACGCCAAATCGATCCGCGAGACGCTCGCCCGGCAGCAGCAGGTCATCGTCAATACCTACTTCGGCGAGTGCCAGAAGCTGGCCGAGCGGCTGTCGCAGAGCGCGAGCCGCATCGGCGTGCTGTCATCGCTGAGCAAGCGCATCGACGAATACATGACGCTGCTGCCCGGCGCGCGTACCAGCACGCCTGCGCGGCACGACCGCATGCCCTATCGCGTGTTCCTTGCGCAGATCGGCGAACGTCTGCGGTACACGTACGAGGGTCGGCCCAACGGATATCAGACGCCGCAGCAGTTCCGTGCGGACGTGCAGCTCATCGCCGAGAGCCTGCGCACCCATAAGGGGCTCAACGCCGGGCATTTCGCAGTGCGTCGCCTGCTCCGACGCATCGACACCTTCGGGTTCCACGTGGCGTCGCTCGACATCCGCCAGCATACGAGCGTGCATCACGATGTCGTCGCGCGCGGCCTGGATGACGAGCGTTGGCACAATCGGACGAGTGAAGAGCGGCGTGCGCTGCTTTCCGCCGCCATCGAGCGGGATGCCGGCCCGCGAACGGATCTTCTCGCGTTGGGCAAACGCACGCTGACGGTGTTCGACGCAATGATGCAGGGGCGTCACCGCTACGGGCCGCGCGCGGTGGGCTATTTCGTGGTGAGTGGAGCCTCCGGAGCGGACGATGTGCTGGCGACGTTGCTCCTGGCGCGCTGGGCCGAGGCGTACGACAAGCGCACCGGCGAGATCGCACTGGATTTCGCGCCGATGTTCGATTCGATCGTCTCGCTCGAGCGCTGTGGTGAGGTCGTGCGCACGCTGCTGGCGGAGCCTGTTTATCGCAAGCACCTGGATGCGCGGGGCAGTCGGCAGTGTGTGCTCATCGGCTATTCGGACAGCAACAAGGACGGTGGCATTTGCGCTTCTCGCTTTGCCACGCATGAGGCGCAGCGCGCGCTTTCGCAGGGCCTGGCTGAAGCGGGGGAGCGTCACGTGATCTGTCACGCCCGGGGTGGCAGCATCGCACGCGGCGGCGGGCGCATCGATACTCTGGTGTACGCTGCGCCCGAGGAGGCGGTGAACGGGATCTTGCGGTTCACGGAACAGGGCGAGGGACTGCAGCAGAGCTATGGTTTGAGGCCCATTGCCATGCGCACGCTCGAGCGTGCGTTCAACGCCCTCTCACAGCGCACCGCCGCGGTGAAAGCAGGTGCGTCGACTGCCACCGTGCAGCATTTGCAATGCGCGCGCACCCTGGCGGATGCGAGCCGGGACGCCTATCGCGCTCTCGTGTTCGGCGGTCTCGAGTTCCACCAGTATTTCCGCTCGGTCACCCCCATCGACGTCATCGAGCGCATGCAGATCGGCTCGCGGCCGATCCATCGGGGGCCCATCGAGACGGTCGAGTCGATGCGCGCCGTGCCCTGGGTGTTCGCCTGGACGCAGACGCGCCACATGCTCCCGGGATGGTTCGGTGCCGGAAGCGGCCTGGCCGCAGCCGCGAAAACGCACGGCCTGCCGGCATTGCGTGACGCTTACAACGGCTGGTTCTTCCTGCGCAACCTCATCGACGACGTCGAGGCGATGATGGCGCGCGCGGACCTCGATATCGCCGCCGCCTATGCAGAGCTGGTGCCTCGGGGACTACGCCGCTATTGCGGCGACATCCGTCGGGAGTTCGAGCTGGCGAGGGAGCAGATCCTCTCCATGAAGGGCGAGAAATCCGTGCTCGACACGGATCCCACCCTCCAGCGCTCGATCCAGCTGCGCAACCCGTATGTCGACCCGATGAACCTGATGCAGGTCGACCTGTTGATGCGCTGGCGCTCGAGCCAGCGCCAGGATCGCGACCTGTTCGATGCGCTGCTGGCGAGCATCAGTGGGATAGCGCAAGGCCTGCAGAGTACGGGGTGAGTCCCCTGCCCGGGCGCGGGCTGCCTTCCAGAAGGCCGAGCAAGGTGTCGCGCGCCCGGGCCACGCGACTCTTGATCGTGCCCACGGCACACCCGCAGATCGAGGCCGCCTCTTCATAAGAGCAACCGTTGGCGCTCACCAGCATCAACGCATTGCGCTGGCCGGGCGAGAGCTCGCCGAGCGCGCGATTCAGGTCTCTCAGCTCGAGCTCGCCATCGTGATCCGGGCTCACGCTCGGCTCGGGCAGCGAGTCGGTGTCCACGCCTGGCGCCTCGAACTTGCGGCGACGCAGCTGCGAGTAATGCTCGTTGCGCACGATGGTGAAGAGCCACGCCTTGAGGTTCGTGCCAGGCGTGAAGCGGTCGATGTTTCGGAGCGCGCGCGCGAGCGCTTCCTGCACCAGGTCTTCGGCGCGCGTGTAGTCACGGCACAGCGAGCGAGCGAACGTATTGAGTTGCGGCACCAGTTCCACCATCTCTTGCGTCACCATAGTTTTCCGAGCCTCCGCGTGAAGTGTCGCCTGATGTGGCGTGCAAGGTAGCGCCGCGCCGGCAAGTGCAAAGTCGGCATGTGAAGCAGCGTGAGCGAGGCCGCTTCCGAAGCTCCTGTCAGAAATGTCCTACGCGGCGTTCCGGGGCCGCATCTTGCTGTGATCACGGCACCGTCTTCTTTTACAGACAGGAATCACCGGAGGACTCACTCATGACAGCGCACGGCGGAATGATCATCACGGTCTGCTCTCTGCTGGTCCTGGCGGGCTGCGCCGGCGAGGCGAAGCGGCCAGACGCGGAAATCGCCCGGGCCAACACGCTCATCGAGCAGGCGGAGAAGGCGGGCGCGCAGCGCTATGCGGCCGCAGATCTGCAATCGGCACGCGACAAGCTGCAACAGGTGGAAGCGGCAGTGAAGAACGGCAAGGGAGAGTATGCGCTGCACCTCGCGCAGCAGGCATCGGTCGACGCGGAGCTCGCTGCGGCGCGCGCAGCGACTGGCGAAGCCCAGCGGGCTGCGGAAGAAGTGGAGAGAGGCACCTCGACGCTGCAGCAGGAAGCAGATCGCGGCGCTACCAACACCAATCCCGACGGCACGCCTCGCTGAAGCGCACAACCTTTCACAGGAGTAACGACACGTGAAGAGCAAACTGATAGTTCCCGTCGCAGTGGCGTCGATCCTTGCGGCCTGCGCTTCGGCGCCCAGCAAGAACGATCAACTGGATCAGGCGCGTTCCCAGGTGCAGACACTGTCTCAGGATCCGCTGGCCTCGCAGGCCGCGAGCCGTGAGCTGAATGCGGCGCGCGGCGAGCTGCAACAGGCGGAGAGCGCTCTCGAGAAGAAACGTCCGCCGGAAGAAGTGACACATCTTGCCTATCTCGCTACCCGCCATGCCGAGATCGGTCAGGCGCGGATCGCAGAGGCGCGAGCACGCGAGCGCGTCGCGCAGGGCGAGGCGGATCGGAACCGGGTGCTGCTCGAGGCGCGTACGCGCGAGGCTGAAGCAGCCAAATCGCAGGCCCAGAGCAATGCGATGGCGGCGGAGGCGGCGCGTCAGGAAGCGCTCGCTGCGCGCGCCGATGCAGAGACGGCCGCTCAGCAGCTGGCCGCCCTGCAGGCCCAGCAGACCAGGCGTGGCATGGTGATGACCATGGGTGACGTGCTGTTCGATACCGGCAAGGCGACTTTGAAACCGGGAGCGGATCTCACGTTGAACCGGCTCGGCGATTTCCTGCAGCAGAATTCCGATACGCGGATCATCGTCGAGGGTCACACGGACAGTCGCGGCTCGGACGAGTACAACCAGCAGCTGTCACGGGAGCGGAGCCAGTCCGTAGCCAATGCGCTTGCCAGTCGGGGTGTGACTGCGGATCGGGTGCAGGTGGTCGGGCGCGGCGAGGGTTACCCCGTCGCGAGCAACGACGATGCGGCGGGAAGGCAGCAGAATCGGCGGGTGGAGATCATCTTCTCCGACCCGAAAGGGCAGTTCGCGGCTGGGGCGAACGAGGCGGCGGTGCGCTGAGGGGTGATGCGCGGCCGTGCGGGTGCCTGTGCTTGGGGTAAAAGAACAGCGCATCGAGGCGAGGTCCGGCTCGCAGAGGGGCTGGGAGGCACCGGCCGTAAGAGCCATCCCTGGCAGCCTCGTGAAAATGCGTCCTGCATTTTCAAGTGCCTTCCGCCCCAACCGCACCACCACCTCCGCTCCCACCGCCGAAAAGACCGGACGAGGGGGAGGCGAGGTTCATTCACACATGATTGGCCAGACTTCGCATGCCACTTACTTACACGCACTCGATCCGAGTGAAAGTCTGGCCACACCTCGATCGGAAAGCGCAGACGCTATGCGAGATGTCGGGATTACGTCGGCGTGAAGCGAGGTCCGGCTCGCAGAGGGGCTGGGAGGCACGTGAAAATGCATGGATGCATTTTCACGAGGCTGCCAGGGATGGCTCTTACGGCCGGTGCCTTCCGTCCCACCCGTGCCGCCGCCTCCGCTTCGCGGGCATCAAGGGAAGAGATCCTAGGGGGGGAAGCGGTCGCTCGAAGGCGGCCCCACCGCGTGCAGATTCCGAAGTTTCAGCGTGGCCCGAGGCACCCCCGAAACCGCCGCCAGCGTACCCCCACCCTCAGCAAGCCCGCCGGAAATCCACCGCCGGCAGCTGCATCGCCCGCCGATACTTCGTAACCGTGCGCCGAGCCACCTTCACCCCACGATCCGCCAGCAGCTCCGTGAGTTGCACATCGGAGAGCGGATTGCGCCGGTCCTCGGCTGCGATGAACTCCCGCAGCAATGCACGGATCGCGGTGGCCGAGCACGACCCGCCACTGGTCGTGGCGAGCTGCCGCGAGAAGAACCGCTTGAACGCGATGACACCACGCGGCGTCGCCATGTACTTGTGGCTCGTCGCGCGCGACACCGTGGATTCGTGCAGCCCCAACTCGTCCGCGATCTCGCGCAGCGTGAGCGGCCGCATGGCCAGATCGCCGTACTCGAAGAAGTTCTTCTGCCGCGCGACTACCGCTTCAGCGACACGCTGAATGGTGAGGAACCGCTGCTCCAGGTTGCGCACCAGCCAGCGCGCCTCCTGAAGGTGCTGTGCGAGAACGCTGGAATCTCCCTCCCGGGCCTGCCGGAAGTAGTCCGCATATTGCTGGTTCACGCGGATGCGCGGATAGATGGCGTGGTTCACGCTGACCGCCCAGCGCTTCTTTTCCTTGCGGACGATCACGTCAGGCACGATGGCGCGCGGCTCGAAGGTGCCCACCTTCGACCCCGGCCGCGGATCGAGTCCCCGGATCAGCTCCAGCGCGACGCGCACTTCATCCTGGGGGCGGCGCACGGCGTGCAGCAGCTTGTTCTGGTCCCGGGCCGCCATGAGATCGAGATGATGGGTGGCGATGTCGATGGCCAGCTCCCGCCCTGGCGTATCGTGATCCAGCGCTTGCAGCTGGAGTGAAAGGCATTCGCCCAGATCGCGCGCTGCGATGCCTGCCGGTTCGAGCGTCTGCACGATGCGCAGCGCGGTTTCGAGCTCGTCCGGGCTCACTCCGGGCATCATCGCGCGCAGCTCCTCGAGCGGCTGGCGCAGGAATCCGTCATCGTCGAGAGCATCGATGACGAGGCTGGTGAGCGCATAGTCGCGCTCGCTCAGGCCGAGGAGGAGCAGCTGCTCGCGCAAAGCGTCGCCCAGCGTCTCGGGGGATGCGGTCCATTCCGTCCAGTCGGGGGTGTCGTCGCCGCCCGAATGGCTCGAGCTGCCAGTGATGGAGGAGAAGTCCTGCTCTCGCTCATCGAGTCGCGCCCGCTCTTCGGATACATCCTCGGCCGCCGACACCTCGACCTCCTCGGTCGGCTCCTCGAGGAAAGGGTTCTGCTCCATCGCCTGGTTTAGTTCTTGCACGCACTCGAGGGCCGAGAGCTGCAGAAGCTTCACCGACTGCTGCAACCGGGGCGTCAGAGTGAGTTGCTGCTTCAGGCGCAGGCCCATGACGACATTCGACATTCGGTGTTCCCTTCGTGTCAGCGAGGCGATGGAGTTGAAGCAATAGCCATGCCAAGTTCCAGCTCTACCGAGACGACAATTCGCGAGATCGAAACGGGTTCCCATCCTCTTTCTCCTGCGGAAAGGCTCGTTGCCGCAGCCCACGACCTGCGCTCGCCGCTCAATGCGATCCTCGGGTGGGCGCGCATCCTCGCGATGAAGCATGGTTCGGATGCCGACATTGCCGCCATCGCGGAGCGCATAGAGCGCAGCGGCCGTTCGCAAC
>JBGAIL010000119.1:0-15250 GCA_044225565.1 Steroidobacteraceae bacterium
CGCGGCTCGAGCTTCGCGCGTCGTCGCTCTTCGCGCAGATCCCGGTCATCCTGCTGGTAGATCCCGAAGAACTTGGTGAGCAGCGTGTCGGTGGGGTCGATCGCGCCGGTGGCGGGGTCGGCCAGGCTGCGGTCGAGCGTGCCGCGCAGCTGGCGGCTCTCCTGCTTGACCCGTTCGTTGGAATGCAGCTCCTCGAGCGGGCGCGAGCGATCGCGGGCGCGGCTGTCCGGGTCCATCAATACACATCCTTCTGATAGCGCCTGTCGCGCTGGAGGCCTGTCAGATACTCCGCAGCCTGCTCTTCGGACAGCCCGCCGTGTCGCCGTGCCACTTCCAGCAGGGCCGAGTTCACGTCTGGCGCCATGTGCTCGGCATCTCCGCACACGTAGACGTGCGCGCCTTCCTGCAGCCAGCCCCACAGCGCCGCGCCGTGCTCGCGCAGGCGATGCTGCACGTAGAGTTTTTCCGCCTGGTCCCGTGAGAACGCGACATCGAGGCGCGTGAGCAGGCCGCTCTTGCGCCACTCCAGCCATTCGCTCTGGTAGAGAAAGTCGGATTCCAGCGTGCGATCACCGAAAAAGAGCCAGTTGCGGCCCCCGGCGCCGATGGCTTCGCGCTCTGCGAGGAAGCCGCGGAAGGGCGCTACGCCCGTGCCGGGGCCGATCATGATCACGGCCGTCCGCGGATCCTGCGGGAGCCGAAAGCCGGCATTGCGATGCAGGTAGATGGGAGCCGGATCGCCGTTCGCTCCGAGCGCCGCAAGGAATCCGGAAACCACGCCCCGGCGACGGGCCTGAAGGGATTCGTATTCGACCACGCTGACCGTCAGGTGAGCGTCTTCCGGATTCGCGCGCTGACTCGATGCGATGGAATAGAGGCGCGGCGCGAGCGGTCTCAGCAACTGCACGAAGCTCTGGGGAGTGAGGCCGGCAGGCGCATGTTCCCGCACGAGGTCGGCCAGATGCCTTCCGCGCACGTACTGCTGCACGTTCTCCAGCGAGGCGCAAAGGGCCGGCAGCGCGTCGTTGCCCGTTGCCTGCGCGTACCGTTGCAGGAACGAGCCGGTGACCGGCCCGATCTCGAGGTGCTCGATCAGCGCTTGCCGCAGCGGCAGGGCCTGGGAGTCCATGCTCACCGCGGATTCCGCGGAGAAGCGGGCCGCCTCCAGTACCTCGTCGACGTCTTCCTCGCGGTTGCGTGGAACGATGCCGATCGCATCGCCCGGCTCGTAGCGGATGTGCGAGCCTTCCAGGGAAAGCTCGATGTGCCGCACGTCCTTGGTGGAGTGCCGCGCAGTGAGTCTCTGGTTCGCGAGCACTTCCGCATGGAACGGGTTCTTGCGAGTGTGCGCGATGGCGATGCTCGCGGTGCGTGCTTCGGTATCCACGGTGACCGCCACCGCTTCCGCGCCGGATTGCGCCGCGATCGTGGCCAGCACGGAGTCCATCCAGCGGTGAGCCTGCGTCTCGAAATCGACATCGCAGTCTTCGCGCGGCTGTATCCGGCGCGCGCCCAATGCCTCGAGTCGTGCATCGAACTGCCGGCCGGTCTCGCAGAACTTCTCGTAGCTGCGGTCTCCCAGCGCGAGCACGCAGTAGGCGAGCTGCTCCAGTCGCGGGGCCCGCGGGGCATGCAGCCATTCCTGGAACGGCAGCGCGCGCTCGGGGGGATCGCCGTCGCCGTGCGTGCTCACGATGACGATCAGGTTCCGCGCCTCCTGCAGCCTGGCCTTGCGGCAGTCCATCATGTCGAGCAGCGTGAAGCCGATGTGGCGCTGCGAGAGTTTCTCGCCCAGCAGCCGGGCGATGCGCTCGCAGTTGCCGCTCTGCGAGCCATAAAGGATGGTGGCCACCGGCCGCGAGCGGGTCGCGGCCTCGGTGCGGGCGGGCAAGGCAGGCGCCACGGAGCCCGCGAGATAGCCGCTGAGCCACATGCGCTGTGCCGCATCGAGCCCGGTCAGGATGGGGCGCAGGCGCTCGGCCGAAGCGGCGTCGAACGGAGCGTGCCTCCAGGGGTTCGCATCCTGTGCGGCCATGACGGCGAGGTCGGCGGATTCCATGTTCGGGAGGAGAGGTTCCGGACGTGCTGCTGCAACTGCAGCAGCGTCACGTTGCCGGATGCTTCACCACGCGCAGATAGGGGCGCTGCTCGTCCCAGCCCTTGGGGAAGAGTTTCCTCGCCTCCTCGTTGGACAACGAAGGAACGATGATGACGTCCTCACCCTGCTTCCAGTTCACGGGGGTCGCCACCTTGTGCCGGTCCGTGAGCTGCAGGGAGTCGACGATGCGCAGGATCTCGTCGAAGTTGCGCCCGGTGCTGGCCGGATAGGTGAGGATGGTGCGGATCTTCCTGCTGGGATCGATGATGAACACCGACCGCACCGTGAGAGTGTCGTTGGCCTTCGGATGGATCATGCCGTAGAGCGTGGCGACGGCGCGATCCGCATCGCCGATGAGCGGAAACCCCGGGCGCGCGCCCTGCGTCGCTTCGATGTCGTCGGACCAGCGGCCATGGCTGTCCACCGGATCCACGGACAGGCCGATCACCTTCACGCCGCGGCGCTCGAATTCGGGCCGCAGCTTCTCGGTGTAGCCGAGCTCGGTGGTGCACACGGGCGTGAAATCCCTGGGATGGGAGAAAAGGACGCCCCAGGACGACCCCAGCCATTCGTGGAAGCGGAGGGTGCCGGTGGTGGTCGACGCGGAGAAGTCCGGCGCGGTATCGCCGAGCTGCAATGCCATGGAAATGCTCCCGTTGCGGATGCGGATGGCACTACGATAGATATATCACGGCATGATACAAATACCGGATGGCTGTATGGGTATGCCTGCCGGGCATGGCCGCGGGACGGGGCCCGTCAGCGTGATATAACGCCGCCCGGGAGGGCACCATGGCGGGCGGCGAGAAGGCATCCGGCGGCGCGGAGATGACCCTGCAGCAGTACCGCGCCCTGGCGGATTTCCGTTACGAGCTGCGGCGCTTCCTGCGCTACAGCGAGCAGGTCACCCGGCGCCACGGGCTCACGCCGCTCCAGTACCAGTTGTTGCTGCAGATCAAGGGATTCCCGGGGCGGCAGAAGGTGACCGTGGGAGAGCTGGCGGAGCGGCTGCAGGCCAAGCACCACGGCGTGGTGGCGCTCGCCACCCGTTGCGAGAACCTGGGTTTGATCGAGCGGCGGGCATGCGAGGAGGATCGGCGCGTGGTCTATCTGCGTCTGACCTCGAAGGGCGCCCGCGCGCTCGAGCGGCTGGCCCGGTTGCATCGCGACGAGCTGCGGTCGCTGGGTGGCGCTTTTTCGGTCGGCGCGCTGGGCGACGGCGTGTTCCGGTGACGGTGAGCGCAATTGCGGCGCGCCGTGCTTCTGACGATACTGCCCGGATGAAACGATTCTTGTGTTGTGCGCTGCTCGTGTCGCTGTCCGGCGGAGTCGTCCGTGCCGAGACGCCTCATGCGCCCGGTTCCGTGCTTCGCGTGGAAGGGTTGCTCGAGCCGGTGGAGATCCTGCGCGACCGCTGGGGCATCGCCCATATCTACGCCAGGACGGAGCGGGATCTTTTCTTCGCGCAGGGCTACAACGCCGCGCGCGACCGGCTCTTCCAGTTCGAGCTCTGGCGCATCCAGGCCACCGGTACGGCGGCGCAGGTGTTCGGCCGAAGCGAGTTGCAGAGGGACATCGGCGCGCGGCTGCACCAGTTCCGCGGCGACCTGCGCAAGGAGCTGAGCCACTACCATCCGCGCGGCGAGGCCATCGTGGACGCCTTCGTGCGCGGCGTGAACGCGTACGTCGGCGAGACCGAGCGCAATCCCGGCCTGCTCCCCATGGAGTTCCGGCTGCTCGGCATCAAGCCCCAGCGATGGACCCGGGAGGTCGTGATTTCCCGCCATCAGGGGCTGCTCGGCAACCTGCACAGCGAGCTCGAGCTCGCGCAGGCGGTCCGCACCATCGGTGCCGGGAAGGTCAGGAAGCTGATGAGCTTCCAGGGCGGCGAGCCGGTGCTGACGCCGGACCCGGCCGTGGACCTGGCCGCGATTCCCGATGGCGTGCTCGATCTCTACAAGGCGTTCCGGGGGCCGCTGAAGTTCACGCCGCAGCAGATCCTGAGCACGCAGCGCAACGAGGCAGCCTCTTACCGGCTTCTCGCGCAACTCGAGCCGGATGGCGGCGAGATGCTCGAGCCGCGCCGCGGAATCGGCAGCAACAACTGGCTCATCCACGGGTCGCGCACGCAGAGCACGTATCCGATCATGGCGAACGACCCGCATCGCGCCATCACGGTGCCGTCGCTGCGCTACTGGGTGCATCTGGTGGGGCCGGGATGGAACGTGATCGGTGCGGGCGAGCCGGTGCTGCCCGGCATCTCGATCGGCCACAACGAATACGGCGCCTGGGGCCTCACGATCTTCGGCAACGACGGCGAGGATCTCTACGTCTACGACACCAATCCCGCGAACCCGAACGAGTACCGCCACGACGGCCAATGGGAGCGGATGCGCGTCATCCAGGACCGTATCCCCGTGCGCGGCGAGGCGGCAGCCGCCGTGGAGTACAAATACACCCGCCATGGGCCGTTGCTCTTCGAGGACAAGGGACGTCACAAGGCCTACGCGCTGCGCGCCGCGTGGATGGACGAGGGCGGCGCGCCCTATCTCGCCAGCCTGCGCATGAACCAGGCTCGCACGTGGGAGGAGTTCCGCGAGGCCTGCACGTTCAACCACATTCCGTCCGAGAGCATGATCTGGGCGGATCGAAAAGGAAACATCGGCTTCCAGGCGACCGGCATCCAGCCGCTGCGCCCGAACTGGAGCGGCCTGCTGCCCGTGCCGGGCGACGGCCGCTACGAGTGGAAGGGCTACCTGCCCATCGGCTCGCTGCCGAGCGAGCTCAATCCGGCGCGCGGCTACAAGGCGACCGCGAACAATTACCTGATGCCGCCGGATTTTGAGTTCCCGCAGGCGATGCATTTCGAGTGGGCGGACCCGTACCGGGCGGATCGCATCAACGAAGTGCTCGGCTCAGGCCGCGTGTTCAGCATCGCGGAAGTGATGCGTTTGCAGAACGACGACCTTTCGCTGCCGGCGCGCGCGCTGGTGCCGATGCTGGCGGGGGTGCGGTTGCAGCCGGCCGCGGCGGCTGCGGCACAGTCCGCCGCGGAGCAGGCCCGGGCCCGCCTGCTGGGCTGGGATTTCGTGCTGGACAAGGATTCCGTCGCCGCCGGCATCTACGAGCAGTGGCAGCGCCGCCTGCTGGCCAACTTCCGCGACGTGATCCTGACGGACGAGAAATCCCGGGCGCTCGACATCCAGCCTTCCATGATGCGAATGATCGATGCGCTGGTGTCCCCGGGCGGCGAGTTCGGCGCCGACGCGACCGCGGGCCGTGATGCGCTCGTCGCGCGCAGCTTCGAGGAGGGCGTGGCCGAGCTCACGAAGCGCTTCGGCGCGGATCAGTCGAAGTGGAAGTACGGACAGCCGGCCTATCACCGGTCGCTCATCTTCCACCCCCTTTCGGCCGCGGTGAACGATGCGACGCGCGCGAAGCTGGAGGTCGGCCCTGCGCCGCGCGGCGGAGACGGGTACACGGTCAGCGCAACGGGCAGCGATGACCGCCAGGCGTCCGGCGGCTCGTTCAAGATCATCGTGGACACGGAAGACTGGGACAATGCGGTGGGGCAGAACACGCCGGGGCAGTCCGGCGACCCGGCGAGCCCGCATTATCGCGACCTGTTCGAGATGTGGGTGCAGGGAAAGTATTTCCCCGTGGCGTACTCGCGGGAGAAGGTGGAGTCGGTGGCGGGGGAGAGGGTGAGGCTCGAGCCGTAGGCGGCGACGGGCCGGCGCGCGTCGACCGGCTTCATTTCGATACGGCTACCTCCGCCAGGGCCGCTTCCGCCAGCTTGCCGGAATCGATGCGGGCCGCGCGCAGCGCTCGCGCGGCCACGCTGTGCCGCTCGCGCGCGATGGAAGCGATGATCAGCGCGCCCGACAACACCGTGTTCCGCGGCAACCCCTCCCGTGAAGACAGTCGCTCGAGCAACCCGATGGCCGACGACTTTGCTCGCGGCGGAATACGCTTGCGCTGCAGCGGGTCGGGCACGCCCAGCACGGCCGCCGCGGCTCCGGGGTGAAGTCCGGCCTCGCCGAGCGCGTCGAGGTACTGCTGCGAGATCGCGGGCTTGAGCACTTCGGGCTCTATGCCGGCGCGCGCAAAGGCGCGGCGTGCCGAGCCTTCCGGAAGATCCAGCGCCGCGAGAAGGAAATGCTCGGAGCCGGGCTGTTCCTGTCCGTCCGCGAGGGCATGGGTTTCGGCAGCGCGACACAGCGCGAATACGGTCTTCATGTCCTGCAGTCGTCGCTTCAGTCGTTTGAGCATATGGGCGCTCCGGCGGGTGTCTTCGAGTCTCAAACCAGGGCGGCGAGGCGTTTGTGGGCGGCCTGCTTCGATACGCCGAGCGCCTCGGCGATCTCCGACCAGGACCAGCCCTGGTCGAGGGCCGCGCGGGTGGCCTGGCGTTCCAGCTTGTCCGCGAGCAGGCGCAGGGCCACGACGGCGGCCAGCGCCTCCCCGGGGGAGCTGGGTGAGGGGAGGGATTTCGGATCGATCATGCGTCAATTTTAGTTGACGGATCGAGGGTCGTCAATAAAGGTTGACGAAGGACCGGCCGACCGCGTCCCGCGCCCTCCCTGTCGCGCCCGGCGCGACGGATTGCATGGTGAAGATACTGATGAGGCCGCGCGCAGGGGCGCAGCCCCAGCGTCTCAATCGTCCTTCTTGCAGGTGGGTCCCACCCAGCGCCCGCTGATCTGCGTCTTGATCTGCATGGGATCCTTGCCGCCCTGCAGGGCGATGTCCAGCAGTCCCTTCATGCTCTCCGGCGTGGGCGCCTCGATGTGCATCTTGCCGCTGCTCACGTGCTCGCCTTTGCAGGACACCGCGATGTCCTGCGTGGTGCTCGTGCTCTTGAGGATGGTGGTCTGGCAGTTCTCGTCCTCGGAGGCGTGGAAGGGCTTTGCCAGGTCTTCCTTGGTGACGCACTCCGTGCTCTTGTGCGCCTTGGGCGGCGCGCCTTCGCGGTTCCCGAACATCGCTTCGAGCTTGGCACGCTGCTCCGCCGGCATCTTCGCGAGCACGTCTTCCGGAATCGGCGGCGTGCCCTGCGTCTGGGTGAGCGTGGTGATCTCCCATTGCCCGGTCTTCACGTTGAGCGGCTCGGCCGCCGATACGACGAGCGGGGCGAGCAGGCCGGCGACGAGCGGCATGAGCGTCTTCATGGCGGGTTCCTCATGTGGACGGGCCGCGCAACGGTATCACCTTTCCCCTGCTTCGCGGCCTTCTCGAGGCCAGCCCTGCTCCATGCCCCTCGAAGGCGAGGCGGTTGCCGGGAAGCCCGCGGCTATTTGGCCGGCGATCCGGCGGGGACGAGGTCGATGTCGACGGGCTCGCCGGGATTGTGGCTGCGGATGCGGAAGCGGTCAGGCGTGAGCTCGAGGATGTCGGTGGGGTAGGCGAGGCCTTCCTCGACCATCGTGAGCTGGCCGTCCTGCCGCTGCCACTTGCCTACCATCGGCGTGCCGTTGCTCGAGGTGATGACGAGTGTGCCTTCGGAGAGGAAGACGTAGAGCGCGCCCGGCGCGACGGCCGATGACGCATGCACCTGCCACACCTTGTTGATGAATTCGGCTGTCGGCGCCGTTGTGGGTTCGGGCGGAGTCGCTGCCGGGGCAGCCGGTGTGGTGTCCGCGGCGTTCGATGGCGCTTCCGTGCGTCCGCAAGCGCATAACGCGAGCGCAGCGATCGCGATCATCGACGTGAATCCTGTCCGGTTCAGTGTCTTCACCTGGAAGCTCCTTGCAACTGCTCGAGCGCCTGCCAGCGATCGAATTTCTCGGCGAGCAGCGCATCGATCTGCCCGATGCGCTGCCGGTCGTCGCGGATGGTCTGCGCGCCCTGCCGGTGGTAATCCGCCGTGCTCATCCGCGCATTCAGCTCGGTCTGCTCGCGCTCCAATGCCTCGATCTCCCCGGGCAGGGAGGCCAGTTCGCGCTGCTCCTTGAAGCCGAGCCGTTTGCGTGATGGCGGTGCGGCGAAGCTGCAACAGCACCTTTCGGCGCTGGCGTATCGCCACCAGCCGACGCACCGTTCGGCACGCCAAGCTCCATGCGCGACTTCACCGCCGCGCGCAGGCCTGGAGTCTGCTTCGGCCGCTGCGCCAGCCAATCACTGTAGCCACCCACATACTCGCGCCACGCTCCATCGCCCTCCGCCGCGAGCACCTGCGTGACCACGTTGTCCAGGAAACGCCGATCGTGGCTCACGAGCAGCAGCGTGCCCGGATAGTCCTGCAGCTTCTGCTCCAGCAGCTCGAGTGATTCGATGTCGAGATCGTTGGTGGGCTCGTCGAGCACGATGAGATTCGCGGGCCGCGCGAACAGGCGTGCGAGCAGCAGCCGGTTGCGCTCGCCGCCGGAAAGCATCTTCACCGGCGATTTCGCACGTTGCGTGGGGAACAGGAAGTCCGCCAGATACGTGACGACGTGCTTGCGCTCCCCGCCGATCTCAACCCAGTCCGAGCCCGGGCTGATGGTATCGGCCACCGTGCGCTCCTCGTCGAGCTGCTCGCGCAGCTGGTCGAAGTACGCGACCTGCAGATTCGTGCCGAGTCGCAGCTTGCCGTCGTCCGGCGGCAGCTGTCCGAGCAGCAGCCTGATGAGCGTGGACTTGCCCGCGCCATTCGGCCCGATGAGCCCGATGCGGTCCCCGCGCCTGATTCGCAGGGAAAGTGGAGCGACGACCACCCGCTCTGCGAAGCGTTTGGTGACGCTTTCCATCTCCGCGACCAGCTTCCCGGAGCGCTCGCCCGAGTCCAGGCTCAGATTGATGTTGCCCAGGCGTTCGCGCCGCTCGGCACGCTCCACGCGCAGGCGCTCCAGCCGCTTCACGCGACCTTCATTGCGCGTGCGCCGCGCTTCGACGCCCTTGCGGATCCACACTTCCTCCTGCGCCCAGAACTTGTCGAAGCGGCGGTTGGCGAGCTCCTCGGCGGCGAGCTCATCGCTCTTGCGCGCTTCATAGGCGGCGAAGTTGCCGGCGTAGGAGCGCAGCACGCCGCGATCGAGCTCCACGATGCGGGTGGCGACCCGATCCAGGAACGCGCGGTCGTGCGTGATGACGATGCTGGCCGGAACCTTCTGCAGCAACTCCTCGAGCTGCTCGATGCCTTCGATGTCCAGGTGGTTGGTGGGCTCATCGAGCAGCAGCAGGTCCGGTTGCATCGCGAAGGCGAGGGCGAGCGCAGCGCGTTTGCGCTCGCCACCCGAGGCATTCGCGAGGTCGCGGCTGCTTTCCAGGCCAAAGCGATGCAGGAATTCCTCGAGCCGCGACTGCATGCGCCAGTGCTCGCGCTCGTCGGCATGGGAGACGTCGGACAGCAGGCTCTCGCCCAGCGTGGCCGCCGGCGCGAGCCGGGGCTCCTGCTCGACGAAGATGATGCGCAGGCCGTCCTTGCGTTTCAGCTCACCGTCGTCGAGCGCGGTGCGCCCGGCGATCACCTTGAGCAGCGAGGACTTTCCCGTGCCGTTGCGGCCGATGAGTCCGGCTCGCTCCCCTGGCTGCAGCATCAGTTGCGCGCCATCGAGCAAGGGGTGATCGCCGTAGGCGAGATGGGCGTCGAGGAGGGCGACGAGCGTCATGATTCAACCCGCACGGGCCTGCTCGTCCGCCACGATGCGGCAAGCCATCTGGATGGAGCCGCGAACCCAGTCCGTATTTCCGACGTATCCTCCGAGAGCTTCCTCTGCGCGTCGACGCAGCGGCTCCGGCCGAATGAGGCGGCGTCGCGCGAGCGCGATGATGTCCTGCCTGTCGTGATCGAGGAACCGGCCGATCTTGGTCACTGCGAGATCGACCGGGGACAGCAGGCGCACGTCGAGAACCGCGGGGTCGATGCCATCGAGGGACAGCGCATGCGAATCTTCGTGTGCATCTTCGTGCATGAGCGCCAGCGTGTCGTTGTATTGATGATCGAAGTAGAGCAGGCGCGCGGCGCCATCGGCGTCCCGGTAGGAGATCTCCAGGTTCGCGGGCAATGCGATGCGGTGCGAGAACACCGCATCGACGTCCTTCGAGACTCTCGCTCCCGTATAGAGATGGATCGCTGCCCCGCCCGCGACGTACATCTTTACCGGGAGCACACGCTTCGGCGAGCCCTCGAGCGCTGAGCAGATCCTGGCGGCGAGCTCGCGGAAGGCCGTGACGTATTCCGGCCGTGCATTGCGGTCAGGTCGCATGACGGCTTTCCAGCGCTTCCACCATGGGCATGAATCGCGATGCGCGCAGCGGGCTCTTTTCCAGCCATCTCGCGAACACTGCAGGCTCCGTTGCCCCGGGGTGGAGCGTTTCCGCCAGCGAAAGCAGCCGACCCCGCTCGAACCCCGGGACGCTGGCCAGCATGACAGCGAGTCCTGCAATTAATACGGGGGGCCCCGCTTCGGCCCAGCGTTGTGGCTCGACCGTGCCGCTGGCGCAGAGATCGACGAGGCGTTGCTCGTAATCCCGGTCCACCCGGGATGGGAAATGTCCGTCCGCCGAGGTCGCGGGCTCACGCTGCTCCATTACGCCCAGCCGCGCGCCGACAGCCATCGCGAGCGTCTGGAGCGTGCCGAAGTCGCAGCTTTCGCGGTGACGGAGGCGCGACAGGGTTTCCTTGCGCACCGCAGCCCTTCGGGCCCATTCGGTGTCCGTGTAGCCGAGCCGCAGGGCCTGCTGCGAGAGCGCTGCCAGCACAGCCTGCAGCGGTGATGACTTTTTCATCAACTCAGGTTATTATTTGTTGATCTTGAAGTCAACAAGGCCCGGCGTGATGGAGGCAGCGGCTGAGACGGCAGTCTGTGACGAGTTGAGTGAGCTGCTCGGCGCGAGACTCGCGCCCTCCCCGGTGGCGCGGATTCGTGGTGGTTGCATCAGCGATGCCTACCGCTGGTATGCGGGGCATACGCCTCTGTTCGTGAAAGTAGGGCCGGCGCGTGCGGCGGATGCCTTGCAGGCCGAAGCAGCCGGCCTGGACGAGCTTCGCGGCGCGAACGCGGTGCGCGTGCCGAGGGTGCTCGCCGTGGGCAAGGCAGCCAGCGCAGCCTTCCTGGCGCTCGAATGGATCGAATTCAGCTCATCGAGCCGCGCTGCCGAGACCCTGCTCGGCGAGCAACTGGCGCGACAGCACCGGATCACGGCCGAAAAGTTCGGCTGGCATCGCGACAACACCATCGGCAGCACGCCGCAGCTCAATGAGCGGACCGCGAGCTGGGTGGAGTTCTTTCGTGAGCGCCGTCTGAGGTACCAGCTGGATCTCGCGCGGCGCAACGGCTATGGCGGGCCGTTGCAGGAGGAGGGCGCCGCGCTGCTCGAGCGGCTGCCCGCCTTCTTCGAAGGCTACGACCCGAAGCCCTCGCTGCTGCATGGCGACCTGTGGGGCGGCAACTGGGCCGCCGACCCGAGCGGCGCGCCGGTCATCTTCGACCCCGCCGCGTACTACGGGGACCGGGAGGCGGATCTCGCCATGACCCGGCTGTTCGGCGGATTCGGGCAGGCCTTCCATGCCGCCTATGAATCCGCCTGGCCGCTGGAAGGCGGCGCGGCGGCCCGCGTGACGCTCTACAACCTCTACCACGTCCTCAACCACCTCAACCTGTTCGGTGCCGGGTACCTGCTGCAGGCGCGAGGAATGATTTCCCGCCTGCTGGCGAGCCTGTAATGCGGCGCGCCCGGGCCCGTACGTGGCGCTGCGCTCGCCCCTGCGCCGGGTCGCGGTAGCCTGGCCGCGCCCTGATACAATCGCGGGCGTCTTCGCACTGCTCCCTGGGGGAACTGATATGCCTTGGTGGGGTTGGCTCGTTCTGGGCATCGGGCTGCTCGGCGTCGAGATGTTCGTCATCGACGCGCAGTTCTATCTCGTGTTTCTCGGTGTGGCCGCCACCGTGGTGGGCTTGCTCGGGCTCGCGGGGATCACGCTGCCGGTCTGGCTGCAATGGCTGGTGTTCGCCGCGCTGGCCATCGTCGCCACGGTGGCATTCAGAAAGCGCTTGTACGCCAAGCTGCGCGGCCACGGCGGCATCGTGCAGGAGCGCATCACCGTTGGCGACAAAGTCGTCGTCCCCGTGCGCCTGGAGCCGGGCCAGACCTGTCGCGTGGACTACCGCGGTTCCAGCTGGGCGGCGCGCAATGTGGACCAGCGCCCCATCGAGGCCGGCGCCGAGGCGCCCATCAGCCGCGTGGACGATCTGACGCTGCATCTGCTCGCCCCGGCCACCGTGAGCTGACGCATTCCAGAAGCTTCAACACAGAGAAACACCGCCATGGGAACGCTATACGCCATCGCCATCATCGTCTTCCTCGTCGTCGTCGTGCTGTCGAAGACCGTCACGGTCGTGCCGCAGCAGAGCGCCTACGTCGTCGAGAATCTCGGGCGCTACAGCCGCACCATCCAGGCGGGCTTCCACATCCTCGTGCCGTTCATGGAGCGCATCGCGTACAAGCACAACCTCAAGGAAGAGGCCATGGACATCCCCGAGCAGATCTGCATCACGCGCGACAACGTGCAGGTGGGCGTCGATGGCGTGCTGTATCTGCAGGTGCTGGACGCGAGCAAGGCCTCCTACGGCATCACGAACTACCGCTTCGCCATCACCCAGCTCGCGCAGACCACGCTGCGCAGCGAGATCGGCAAGATCGACCTCGATCGCACTTTCGAAGAGCGCGCCACCATCAACTCCAACGTGGTGAGCGAGCTCGACAAGGCGTCCGCGCCCTGGGGCGTGAAGGTGCTGCGCTACGAGATCAAGAACATCAACCCGCCGCGCGACGTGCTGCAGGCCATGGAGAAGCAGATGCGCGCCGAGCGGGAGAAGCGCGCGGTGGTGCTCACCTCCGAAGGCGAGCGCGACGCCAAGATCAACCAGGCGGAAGGCGAGAAGCAGCGCGTCATCAAGGAGTCCGAGGCGAGCAAGCTGCAGCAGATCAACGAGGCGCAGGGTCAGGCGGAGGCGATCCTCTCCGTGGCCACCGCCACGGCCGAAGGACTGAAGCGCGTCGGTGAGTCGCTGGCCGGCCGCGGCGGAGTCGAGGCCATGCAGCTGCGGGTGGCGGAGGAGTACATCAAGCAGTTCGGCCACCTGGCCGACGAGGCTTCCAGCACACTCATCGTGCCCGCGAACCTGTCGGACATCTCCTCGATGATCGCGCTCGCCACCAGCGTGGTGAAGAACCAGGGGCAGGCGCGGCCGGGCTGACCCGCGCTCCGGCCGGGCCGCGCCGTTTCCGCCGGCGAAGTGCTGCGTTGGCCGGCGCGCCGCCGGCTCAGAACCGCTTGCGCAGCCCGAAGTAGTAGTACCGTCCGCGGAAATCGTGCAGGGAGTTGTCCCAGCCCTGGTAGGTGCTTGCGAAGAACGGGTGACGCTCGTCCCATGTCTTCGACGCCCCCGTAGATTTCCGTCTCTCGCAGCAGGCGCGAGCGGCCGCCGCCCGAAGTGGTAGGCCACCTGCAGGTCGGCCGTCGTGTAGTGCGCGGTCCGCCGCTTCACCGGGCCATGCTCGTCGATGCTGGGAACATACTCGTCGACCCCGGGATCGAAGTGCAGCGTGGTCGATGCGCTCCAGGCGCCTTTCTCCCAGCCCGTGGTGAGCACCATGCGGTAGCGCGGCATGCTGCCGAACACATCCGTGTAGCGGGCCAGGCCCTTGACGGTGAATTCCGCGAAAGTGTGCTCCACCGCGGTGAGATAGCTGGTCGAGAAATCGAACGCAAGCGTCCGAAATCGTGCATCGCGGTGCGCCAGGTGGCGCCGAACCAGGCCTTCGATGGCGGTCGCCCAGTTCTGCAGGCGCGTCGATGGTTGCGATGTTGTTCTCGTCGCGGACCACGGAGCCCGGTTGCGTGCCGTGCGCAGGATCGCCTCCACGTCCGGCTGCTTGATGGTCCTGCTCTGTTTGACCTACCAGTGGTCCAGCCGCATCAGATTTCTCGAGCCGCAGCGGCTGATAGACCAGCCCGAGGTTGCGCGTCACGCCCACTTCGGCATCCAGCTCGTCGTTGCCGCCGTAGATGACGCTTGCCTGCACGAAATCGTTGAAATAGGGTCGTACACCCCTACCAGGATGTTCGGATAGGGCGGATCGAGCTCATCGAGTGTCGGAGCGCGGAACCCTTCCGCATACGAGGCGCGCAGGATCAGCGATTCGTCCAGGAATCCGAAGCGGATCGCGCCCTGCGGGATGTCCACGCTGCCGAAGTCTTCGTACTTCTCGTGGCGCCCCGCAGCGCTCAGCTCGATGGAGCTCAGGAACGCGCCGGAGGCGCCGCGGAACAGCGGGATGCTCAGCTCGCCGAAATAGCCGTCCACGTCGCGGGTGAAGGCGGAAGAGCCCGCTTCCGGCCCGTCCCAATAGCTGCCCGATGTCGCCTTCGCCAGATCGCTGTGCGCGCCGAACTTGCGCTGCTTCCGCGCCCAGCGCGAACCGCAGGTCGCCGGCCGGCAGTCGGCATGGCCGGTGACTTTCGCACCGTAGATCTCGGAAACATCCTTCTGATAGCGGGTTGCGGTCGGGCAGGATGAGGCTCGAGACGAGGTCCGGATTGTTGCCCCAGTAGCTGAAGGGGTTCAGCTCGCCGGCGTCCACTGCCGCCTGAGCCAGCGCGGCATCCACGTCGTTCGCCCAGGTGATGCGCTTCTTCTGCTGCTCTTCACCCGTATCCGAAGCTGCCGAGCGCGCCACGCCGGCCGTGACGAGCGAGCCGTCGTCCGGGAAGCGTTCTCGACGTTCTGCGCGGCCGGGTCCGGACAGGCGGACGACGAACACCTCGCGTCCGAACGGATTGTCCGGATTGTCCGCGGCCACCGTGAGCGGGGTGAAGCTGCCGCCACCGATGATCGGCCGGCCGATGGGCTCGAACACCTGCCGGCGCCGGTCGTAGTAGCCGTCGGTGAAGAGCACGAGGCGCTCGGGAACCACGTCGAGCTCGGCGGACCAGTGGCCGCCGATGCGGCTGTACGGCGGGAAAGTGCCGGGCTCGAACTGGTCGAAGCTCTGCGCGAGCGGGGTGGCGATGTAGTCGGCCGGGTCGAGGCTCGTGCCGCCGATGCCGACGCGCGAGGCATCGATGGAATACGTCGTGAAGCTGTCGTCCAGCCCGTCGATGGCGAAAGGCATGAACATCCAGGTGGGCCGGTTGTCCAGGCCGCCGAAGGGGCGCTGGTCGCTGCT
>JBGAIL010000120.1:0-14742 GCA_044225565.1 Steroidobacteraceae bacterium
ATGAGGAGGCCCTGGAGGCGCTGCGCACCGCCGTCGCCGAGAGGCCCGACGACGCGGACTTGCAGCACAACCTCGGAGCGCTACTGGAGGAGACGGGCGAATTTCGCGATGGCTCGGCGGCCTACCGTGAAGCGTTGCGCCTCAATCCCGGGCACACTCTTGCGCTGGCGAGCGCATTGCGAAGCCGGACGTTTCAGCCAGATCACGCGGCGCTCTGCGCCCGCGCCGAGTCCACCCTCGCAGCCCGGCCCCTCGATATCGCTGCGGAGATCTTTCTGCGCTATGCGCTCGGCAAGCATCTGGATGCGACCGCGGAGCACGATCGGGCCATCGAGCACTTTCACAAGGCCAATGCGCTGCAACGACAGCAGGGGGAATATGTCCCGGCGGCCTTCAGCGCCTTCGTGGATGAGATGATCGGGGCCTTCACGCCGGCGCTCATGACACGGCTGTCGGCCGAGTCGCCCCGGGAGCCGCAGCCCATCTTCATCGTCGGGCTGCCGAGGAGCGGCACGACGCTGGTGGAGCAGATTCTCTCCGGCCATCCACGGGTGACGGCGGGTGGGGAGATCTCGTTTTTCCTCGAGCGTACGGCCTCCATGTTCGTGCACGGTCACGCCGGAGTGCGCTATCCCGAGGCGGCTCAATGGCTGAGCGGTGACTCCTCGGGCAAGCTCAGGAAGGAATACCTGGCGCGTGCCGAGCAGGTGGCGCCCGGAGCGCAGGCCGCAGGCCGGCGGATTACGGACAAGATGCCTTTGAACTTCCAGCATCTCGGCTTGATCAAGGCCCTGTTCCCGGGGGCGACGATCGTGTACTGCCGCCGCGAGCCTCTGGACAACTGCCTGTCCTGCTATTTCGAGAACCTGACCGAGCGATTTCGCTTCGCCACGTCGCTGACGGGCCTGGGGCATTACTATCGAGAGCACTCGAGGCTCATGGCACATTGGGCGCGTGTGCTCGGGCCCGACTGCATCTTCGAGATGAGCTACGAGAGTTTGATCCGCGACTTCGAGCCGTGCGTGCGCGAATTGCTGGCGCATTGCGGGCTCCCCTGGGATGAGCGGTGCCTGCGGTTCTTCGAGGCGCAACGCGTCATCGCGACGCCCAGCAATTGGCAGGTGCGCCAGCCGATCTATTCGACGTCCGTCGGCCGGTGGCGCGCGTACGAGCGTCACCTCCAGGGCCTCCAGGCGGCACTGGCGTGAGCATCTCGAGATGCAGTTTGGGATGTGTTGATTTGGCCTGGATGGTGCCCGAGGTCGGAATCGAACCGACACGCTTTTAAGGGCGGCAGATTTTGAGTCTGCTGCGTCTACCAGTTCCGCCACTCGGGCTCCGGATGGGGGCGCAGAGTATAAGGTAACCGGCATGCCCTGCGACCTTTTCGGACCCTGGCGCATCTAAGCCCCCGTGCCCCGACTCGTCGACATCGCCGCCCCGCCCGAGACCGTGGCCCAGGCCTGCCTGGGGGACAGCCGCGCGCGCGGGGAGCTGTATGCGGCGCTGGCGCCGGCCACTTTCGGGCTCATCCGCCGCCTCATCGGCAACCGCGCGCAGGCGGAAGATCTCTTCCAGGACACCATGCTCGCCTTCTTCGAGCGGCTGACCAGCTACCGGGCGGAAGCCCCGCTGGGGGCGTGGCTGCGGCAGATCGCCGTGTCGAGATGCCTCATGCACCTGCGCTCGCCCTGGCATCGCGCGCGCCTGGGGCTCGGGCGCTTCGAGGAAGAGGCGCCGGCACCCGAAGGGCCGTCGCCCGAATCCCTGGATATCGAGCGGGCGCTCGGCACGCTGTCGCCCGTCGCGCGCACGGTCGTGTGGCTCTACGAGGTCGAGGGCTACTCGCACGAGGAGATCGCCCGGGAATTCGGTCGCAGCGTCAGCTTCTCCAAGTCACAGCTCGCCCGCGCCCATGGCCGGTTGCGCGCGTGGTTCGAGGTCAATCCGGAAAAAGTGTCATGCAGCGCGATCTTCTAGAAGCTTGTGCCATCGGCGAGCGCATGCGGCGGCTGCCTGCCGAGCAGGTGCCGCCCCTGAGCTGGGAGGAATTCCAGGAGCAGATCGGGACGCGCGACGCCATGGGGGCAGGTGCGGCCGTAACCGTAACTATAACTAGAGGAGTGCCGCGCTGGCGATACGCTGCGCTGGCGGCTGGTATCGCTGTGGCGGTTGCCGGCCTCGCCATCTGGGGCAGGCTCTCGCGTGGCGGCTTCGCGGAAAGCGCGGCGCCCGTCGTGGCCGAAGCGCAGGTGCCGTTTTCCACGCTGCCGGACAGGCAGGCGCTCGCGCAGGCGGAGATCTCCGAGCGCTGGCTCGCGCGGTTGCCGGTGGAGCCGGCGGTCATGCGCGTCGGCACGCGCGCCGCCGTCACGGATCTCGAAGATCGCATCGCCTGGGTGGACGACGTGCTGAGCGCGGAGCGCCTGGATGCCGTCGACCCCACTCACATCGTTGCCTTGCAGCGCGAGCGCGCGCGGCTGGTGAACTCTCTCGCGCAGGTGCGCTACGCGGAATCGCTGGTCGCGGCGGCGCAGTAGCTTTCAATCGAGGATTGCGGAATGAACAGCACACTGATCCCGGTCGTCGCGCTCGGTCTCCTCGCGGTCTCGGAGAACGTCGCGGCCAACGCATTCGTCGAGGCTGGTGAGCAGGCGGCGGCCGCTGCCGAAACCGCCACGGAAGATCTCGAGGCGAAGCTGGAAGCCGCGCGCGTGCGCCTGGAAGAGGCGGCGCACGAGGTGGCGGAGCTGTCCGCGGAAGTCGGCCAGCCGTTGATGGACCGGTTCATGGCCATCGGCGACGGTCCGCGACGCGCCATCATCGGCGTGCAGCTGGATCCGGCCAGCGGCAAGGACGGCGCGCGCGTGAAGGAAGTGAGCCCTGGCGGGCCTGCGGCAGAGGCGGGCATCCAGGCGAAGGACGTCATCGTCATGGTGAACGGCGCGCAGGTGCGGGGGGATTCGGCGCGCGAGGTGTCGCGGCTCATCCGCGGCGTGAAGCCGGACAGCAAAGTGAACGTGCGCGTGTTGCGAGAAGGCAAGCAGAGGGATTTCGTGGTGATCGCGCGGCCCGCCGTGTTCGCGCTCGCGACGCCGCCGCTGCCGCCCCTTCCGCCGTTGTCGGGTGACGAGCCGGGTGAGCCGGAGGAAGGCGCGGCGTTCAGTTTCCACACGCCGTTCACGCGCGCCTTTGGCGGCGACTTCGCGGAAATGGAGCTTGCCGCGCTCACTCCGCAGCTCGGCAGCTATTTCGGCACCAGCGAAGGCGTGCTGGTGGTGCGCGCGCCGAAGGAAGGCGGGCTGAAGCTGGAGGATGGCGACGTCATCCTTTCCATCGACGGCCGCAAGCCCACGAGCGGCTCGCACGCCTCGCGCATCCTGCGCTCGTATCAGCCTGGCGAGAAGGTGAGCCTCAAGGTGATGCGCCAGAAGAAGCCGCTGAGCCTCGAAGTGACGCTGCCGGAACGCAAAGGCGGTTTCCCCGGCAATCGGGTGTATCGCACGGAAGAGTCCGGCTAGCCGATCGCCGGGGCGGGCGGTCACGTGGCCGGCTGATGGGCGGGTCGGTTCGGTTCGGGCGCGGGCGGTCACCTGTTGACCGGGCGCCGCGGATTCAGCTCGGCCATGCGCGTCCGCAGGCGGTGCAGCAACGAAGTCGTGGCGTTCATCTCGCGCGACTCGAGGTGAGCGGAGAAGGCCAGCACCGACGTCGAAAAGCGGTGGCGGATCTGCGCGATGACGCTTTTGCCGTTTGCAGTGAGCGCCAACTGCAGGATGCGGCGGTCGTCATGGTTGGGGAGGAGTTCGAGCCATCCGCTGCGAGCCAGCTCGAGCACGGCTCTGTGCGTGGCCTGCCGCGACTGCTTCAGCACGCGGGCCAGATCCGAGATCGATAGGCAGTAGGGTGAGCGGGAGATGGCGAGCAGCACGGCCCAGCGCTGCCGGTCGAGTCCTGCGTCGCGCATCTGTTCGTTGCGAAGCGCTGATATCTGCGCGGCCGTGCTCTGGATCGCTTCCATGAGCGACAAGGCGTTGACCAGCCACCGTTCCATGGCAGTGCTCCCGTTGCGTTCCGTGCCGAAAGGGAGCGCGAAGATGGAGTCCTTCGGGAAATCTGTCAACAAACGGACGATCACCCCTCGATTGTCCGTGCGCGGACAGTCGCCACGCGATCGTCCGCATGTTGACGATCGGCGCAGCCTGGTGCGGTGCGCGGTGCGCGGTGCGCGGTGCGCGGTGCGCGGTGCGCTGCGATCGGCGCTCGGTGAGCGGTGAGCGGTGAGCGATGAGCGGTGCGGAGTGGCGTGGCCTGGCCTGGCCCGCCGTGGTGCGATGAAAGTGAGCGGTGGCGATTCAGTTTCGCGTCGCACGTCCTGCCCAAACACCACACCCGACAGCCGCGGCCCTCAGCCGGAACCGCGGCTGCGATCAGAAGCCGCCGGCCCGCAGCGTGCAGCCGGCATCAAGCGGTCAGCAGCCTGCGCACTGCATCCCGTGGCCGCCGAAGGCTGATTGGCCTGCGGCACGCGCTTGCACCGCGCGAAACGACCCGCCACCGCCCCGTCGAGTAAGATGCGCGCCGTGCAGCGCGCCGACTTCTCGTACACCCTTCCCGAAGAGCTGATCGCCCAGGCCCCGCTGGCGGAACGGTCCGCCAGCCGCCTGCTGGCGCTCGACGGCCCGAGCGGCCGCTACCAGGACCGGCAACTGCGCGAGCTGCCGCAATTGCTCGAGCCGGGTGACCTGCTGGTGTTCAACGACACGCGCGTGGTCGCGGCGCGGCTCATGGGCATGAAGCCCTCGGGCGGGCGCGTCGAGATATTCCTCGAGCGCGCGCTGGAGGGAGGCCAGGCGCTCGTGCAGCTGAAGGCGAGCAAGCCCATCCGCGAGGAGCTCGAGATCGCGACGGCCGGCGGAGCGGTGCGCGTCCTCGCGAAAGAGGGCGACCTGTGGCGCGTGCAGCTGCCCGGCTCCTCGCTCGAGCATGGCTCCTCGCTCGAATATTTCGAGCAGCACGGGGATGTGCCGCTGCCTCCTTACATCCGCCGCGTGCCCGGCGCTACGGACCGCGAGCGCTATCAGAGCATCTTCGCGCAACAGCCCGGCGCAGTGGCTGCGCCTACCGCCAGCCTGCACTTCGACGAAGCGCTGATGCAGGCCATCGACGAGCGCGGCATCCAGCGGGCATTCGTCACGCTGCACGTCGGAGCCGGCACGTTCCAGCCCGTGCGCGTCGACGACCTCGACGCGCACAAGATGCATGCCGAGCGCGTCACCGTCACCTCTGAAACCTGTGCCGCGATCCAGCGAACGCGCGCTGCCGGCAAGCGCGTGGTGGCGATCGGCACGACCGTCGCTCGCGCGCTGGAATCTGCCGCGCAGCGGGCCACGGTTGCGTCCCAATCAACGGACAGCGAAACGCCGGCTGCGGGAACAGCCGCCACGACACCGCCGACTCTCGCACCGTTTTCCGGCGAGACCGCGCTCTTCATCCGCCCCGGCTTCCGCTTCCGCGCGATCGACGCGCTGCTCACCAACTTCCATCTGCCGGAATCCACATTGCTCATGCTCGTATGCGCATTCGCCGGCCGCGACCACGTGCTCGCCGCTTACGCGCACGCCATCGAGCAGCGATATCGTTTCTTCAGCTACGGGGATGCCATGCTCGTGACGAGGGCGGACGTTTGAAATTCGAAGTCCTCGCCACCGATGGAGCCGCCCGCGTCGGCCGCCTGAGCGCGCCGCACGGCGACATCGACACGCCCGCGTTCATGCCGGTCGGCACCTACGGCACCGTGAAGGCCATGACGCCGGAAGAGCTCGAAGGCCTCGGTGCGCAGATCATCCTGGGCAACACATTCCATCTGCTGCTGCGGCCCGGCCCGGCCATCGTCGCCGCGCACGGCGGGCTGCACGGCTTCATGAGCTGGAAGCGGCCCATCCTCACCGATTCCGGCGGCTTCCAGGTCTTCAGCCTGCGCCAGCTCTGCAGGATCACGGAAGAGGGCGTGCGCTTCCGCTCGCCGCTGGACGGCTCGGAAGTGCGCCTCACGCCGGAGGACTCCATGGCCATGCAGCGCGCCCTGCGCTCGGACATCGCCATGGCCTTCGACGACTGCACGCCGTATCCCGCCACCGAAGCCGAAGTGCGCGCCTCCATGGAGCGATCCATGCGCTGGGCTGTGCGCAGCCATGCGGCGTATCACCGCGAGGTGCCGCCGAATGCGCCGGTGGATGACCCACGATTCGGTGAGACGCAGGCCGGCGGCGCTCCCGGCCACCTGTTCGGCATCATCCAGGGCGGCATGCACGTCCACCTGCGACTGGCTTCGCTCGAGGCCCTGTCGAAGCTCGAATGGCCCGGCTTCGCGGTCGGCGGCCTGGCGGTGGGCGAGCCGGAGGAGGAGCGCCTGAAAGTGCTCGAAGGGGTGGTCCCCCACATCCCGGCGAGCCGCCCCCGCTACCTCATGGGGGTCGGCCGACCGGAGGACATCGTCCAGGCGGTGGTCCGGGGCATCGACATGTTCGACTGCGTGATGCCCACCCGCCATGCGCGCAACGGGCATCTTTTCACCTCCACGGGCGTCATCAACATCCGCAATGCCGTCCATCAGGCGGACACCGGCCCGGTGGACCCCGCCTGCGGCTGCTACACCTGCCGGAACTACTCGCGGGCCTACCTGCGCCATCTCGACCGGTGCAACGAGATCCTGGGGTCGCGGCTGAACACCGTCCACAACCTGCACTTTTATCTGGATCTCATGCGGCAGCTGCGGGCGGCCATCGCCGAGGGCAGGCTCGCGGCTTTCGCCGCGGCCTACCTGGCGGAACGGCGGCGGGCATCCGCGGCGGCCGGGCCGGAGAGGACGCCACCGGCCCCTGTGGCATAATGCCGCCCCTTTTGACCCGCCAGGCCCCCTGGCCAACGAGCACATCGCCATGAGTTTGATTTCCGAAGCCTTCGCGCAGGGCGCCGCCCCTGCCCCCGGCGGCGGCCTCGCGCCGCTGCTGATGATGGTGGTCTTCATCGTCATCTTCTATTTCCTGCTGATCCGCCCGCAGCAGAAGAAGGCCAAGGAGCACCAGGCGATGATCGCCAAGGTCGCCGCGGGCGACGAGGTGGTCACGGCGGGCGGCATCCTCGGCCGCGTCGTCGAGGTGGGCGACGTCTTCCTGACCCTCGAGATCGCCGACGGCGTGCGCATCAAGGTCCAGAAGTTCCAGATCAGCGCGATGATGCCCAAGGGCACGGTCAAGAGCGCCTGAACCCCATGCTCGAGTACGCGCGCTGGAAATACGTCCTCGTTTCCGCTGTCCTCCTCCTCGCACTGCTCTTCGCGCTGCCGAACGTCTTCGGTGACGACGCGGCGCTGCAGGTGGCGCGCAAGGATCGCGCGCAGATGGATGCTTCCTCACAGCAGTCCGTCGAGACGTTCTTGAAGGAACAGAAGATCGCGTACGACAGCGCGTATCTCGACACCGGGCGCCTCATGGTGCGCTTCCCCGCCGTGCCGCAGCAGCTGCAGGCGCGGGACGCGGTGAACCAGCACTTCGAGAAGGATTTCGTGACGGCGCTATCCTTCGCGCCGCGCACGCCGGAGTGGCTGCGCAACCTCGGCCTGCGGCCCATGCCGTTGGGCCTGGACCTGCGGGGAGGCCTGTACCTCCTGTACCAGGTGGACATGGCGAGCGCGATCAGCCAGCGCCTGGACGAGTACGGCCAGGACATGCGCCGCGCGCTCACCCAGGCGAACCTCGGGTTCACCGGCGTTTCCACGCTTTCAGTGGATGGCGGCGGCCAGGCCAACGCCGTGCGGATCACTCTGTCCCCCGGCGTCAGCGCGGATGCCGCCCGCACCGCCATCGCCAAGCTCGCCACGGACCTGCGGTTGTCCACTGTCACCGTCGGCAACGCCGAAGCGATACAGGGCGTGCTCACGCCGCAGCAGATCCGCGAACGGCAGGACTATTCGATCCAGCAGAACATCACCACGCTGCGCAATCGCGTCAACGAGCTCGGCGTCTCCGAGCCCATCGTGCAGCGCCAGGGCGTGGACCGCATCAACGTGCAGCTGCCGGGCGTGCAGAACTCGGCGGAAGTGAAGGACATCCTCGGCAAGGTCGCCACCCTCGAATTCCGGCTCGAGGACGACCAGCACAATGCCTTCGAGGCGGCGCAGAAGGGACGGGCGCCCTTCGGCGCGAAGCTCTACAACTACGAAGGCCGGCCGGTGCTGCTCAAGCGCGACGTCATCGCGACCGGCGACCAGCTGACCAACGCCAGCTCCACCAATACGCAGGATGGCCCGGGCGTCTCCGTGCGCCTCGATGCGCGCGCCGGCGAGAAGATGCTGAAGACCACCCAGGCCAATCTCAACAAACGCATGGGCGTGGTGTTCATCGAGAAGCGGCAGGAGACCACCGAGGTCGGCGGGCAGAAGGTCACGCGCAACGTCACGGACGAGAAGATCATCAATCTCGCCACCATCCGTGGGGTGTTCAGCAACCAGTTCCAGATCACCGGCATGACCAGCGGCGGCGCTCATGAGCTCGCGCTGCTGTTGCGCGCCGGCTCGCTGGTCACGCCCATCTACATCATCGAGGAGCGCGCCGTCGGCCCGAGCCTCGGTAAAGAGAACATCGAGATGGGCCGCAATGCGCTCATCATCGGCATGCTCGGCGTGTTCATCTTCATGGCGCTCTACTACCGGGTGTTCGGCCTCGTCGCGGACCTGGTGTTGCTCGCGAACGTGGTGCTGCTCACCGCGCTGCTTTCCATGATGGGCGCTGCGCTCTCGCTGCCGGGCATCGCGGGCATCATCCTCACCGTCGGCATGGCGGTGGACGCGAACGTGCTGATCTACGAGCGCATCCGCGAAGAGTTGCGCAACGGCGTGTCGACGCAGGCGGCGATCCGAGCCGGCTTCGACAAGGCCTTCTCCGCCATCGCGGATTCGAACATCACCACATTGATCGCTGGCGTCGTGCTCTGGGTGTTCGGCACCGGCCCGATCCGCGGCTTCGCCGTGGTGCTGACGCTGGGCATCGGCACTTCGATGTTCACGGCGCTCATGGGCAGCCGCGCGCTGCTCTCACTCATGTACGGCGGCAAGCGCAAGGTGGCGCGGCCGTCCATCGGCTAGGAGCACGAGGCAGTGGAGTTCTTTCACAAGGCGACCAACTTCCCCTTCATGGGGACGCGGAAGATCTGGTACACGCTGTCCGCGGTCCTCATGCTCGGGTCGTTCCTCTCGTTCTTCACCAAGGGCCTCAACCTCGCCATCGACTTCACGGGTGGCGTGAGCGTGGAAGCTACGTTCCCCAGTGCAGCGAACGTGGATGCGGTGCGCTCCAGCCTGGAACGCGCGGGCTTCCATGAGCCGCAGGTGCAGAATTTCGGCTCCTCGCGCGACGTCGCCATCCGGCTGGCGCCGCAGAAGGAGGCGGGGGATGTGATCCGCGCGAAGCTCCAGGGCGCGTTGGGCTCCGTCGATGCGGGCGCCGAGATCAAGCGGCTCGAGGTGGTCGGCCCGCAGGTGGGCGATGAGCTGAAGGCCAGCGCCACCTGGGCGCTCGTGTTCACGCTGCTGCTCATCTTCATCTACATCGCATTCCGCTTCCACACCTGGAAGCTCTCGTTCGGCGCCATCTTCGCCGTGATGCACGACCCCATCCTCGTGCTCGGCATCTTCTCCATCACGCAGACGCCGTTCGATCTCGCCGTGGTGGCGGCCATCCTCGCGGTCATCGGCTACTCGCTGAACGACACCGTGGTGGTGTTCGACCGCATCCGCGAGCGCTTCGAGACGAACCGCCGGCTCGAGCCGCGCATCGTGCTCGACCAGGCGATCAACCAGACGCTGTCGCGAACCATCATGACCAAGGTGGTCACCTCCATCGTGGTGGTGGCGCTCCTGTTCCTCGGCGGGCCGGTGCTGAAGGGCTTCTCGGAAGCGCTGCTCATCGGCATCCTCGCCGGCACGTACTCATCCATCTACATCTCGAGCGCCATCGCGCTCGACTGCGGCCTGACCGCCGAGGACGTGTTCCCCAGCGTGAAGAAGGGTGAGGTCGACAGCCTGCCATGATGGAGCTGCTCTCGGATCCGCAAGCCTGGCTCGCATTCGCCACGCTCACGGCGCTAGAGATCGTCCTCGGCATCGACAACATCATCTTCATCTCGATCCTGGTCGGGCGGCTGCCGCCCGACAAGCGCGAGATGGCCCGCATCACCGGCCTCGCGTTCGCGATGCTCACGCGCATCGCGCTGCTCTTTTCCATAGTCTGGCTCACCCGTCTCACCGCGCCGTGGTTCCACATCGGCGAGCAGGGGATTTCGGGCCGGGACATCATCCTTTTCCTCGGCGGCCTGTTCCTGCTCGCGAAGAGCGTGCTCGAGATCCATCACACGCTCGAGGGCGCCTCCGAGGAACGCAACGCGCGGGCCTTCTCGAGCGTGGTGCTCACGGTGATCCAGATCGCGCTCATCGACATCGTGTTCTCGCTGGACTCGGTGTTCACCGCGGTCGGCCTCGCGAAAGACCTGCCGATCATGGTGGCGGCCATCGTCATCGCGATCGGCGTGATGATGTGGGTGTCCGGCAGCATCGGCGCCTTCGTGGACCGCAACCCGACCATCAAGGTGCTGGCGCTCGCCTTCCTCATCCTCATCGGCATGGCGCTCATCGCCGAGAGCGCGCACTTCGAGATCCCCAAGGGCTATCTGTATTTCGCCATGGCCTTCTCGGTGTGCGTCGAGATCATCAACATCCGCCTGCGGCGCCTGCTCGACCGGCGCCGCGATACTTAATCCGACGGGGCGCCGGCGGCGCAGCCTGTGGCGGCACCGCTCGCGGGATATCACTGACCGGGCCTGCCGAAACCCGCGAATCCGCCGTCCGGCACCGGGCTATACTCCGCCAACTCTGAAACCGGGGGATCCTGATGAACTGGCGCACCAAGTCCGTAGAACAGTGCCTCGCACTGGCCGAAAAGAAGGGGCTGACGCGCTCCCTCGGCGCTTTCCAGCTCACCATGCTCGGCATCGGCGCCATCATCGGCACCGGCATCTTCGTGCTCACCGCCGAGGCCGCCCAGAAGGCCGGCCCGGGCATGATGATCTCCTTCATCATCGCCGCAGTGGTCTGCGCCCTCGCGGCTTTGGCCTACGCCGAGCTCGCGGCGATGGTGCCCGTAGCGGGCTCCGCATACACCTACACCTACGGCGTGCTGGGCGAGGCCCTCGCGTGGATCGTCGGGTGGGCCCTGGTGCTCGAATACGCGGTGGCCGCGGGAGCCGTGGCCGTAGGATGGTCCGGCTACATGAACGGATGGCTGGACTACTTCGGCTTCGGCCTGCCCGAGGCCCTGCGCACCGGGCCTTACACGGGCGGCACGTTCAACCTGCTGGCCTTCGTGCTGGTGCTGGCCATCACCGGCCTGCTGATCATCGGCACCTCCAAGAGCGCGAAGGTCAATGCCATCCTGGTGGTGGTGAAGATCGTCGCCCTCACGCTGTTCATCGTCATGGCGCTGCCCGCCGCGCAGGAGCAGAACTTCCAGCCCTTCCTGCCGAACGGCTGGTGGGGCTCCTCCGGCATGGGCGTCATCGGCGCGGCCGCGTCAATCTTCTTCGCGTACGTCGGCTTCGATGCGGTCTCCACGGCGGCGGAAGAAACCCGCAATCCGAATCGCAACATCCCCATCGGTCTCATCGGCTCGCTGGCCATCTGCACCATCTTCTACCTTCTCGTCGGCTATGCGGCGGTCGGCGCCGGCGGTGCCCAACCCATCTTCGGCCCGGACGGCTCGCCGCTCGAGGCGGGCAGTGCGGCGCTCGCGGCCGCCTGCTCGGGTCTCAACGATCTCGTCTGCAGCAACGAGCCACTCGCACACGTGGTGCGCGAGCTCGGCATGCCCACGCTCGCGTGGTGGATCGGCACCGCCGCTGCCATCGCGCTGCCTTCCGTGGTGCTCATGATGCTCTACGGCCAGACCCGCATCTTCTTCACGATGTCCCGTGATGGCCTGCTGCCGGAAGCGTTCTCGCGCATCCACGCCCGGTACCAGACGCCGCACATCGTCACGATGATCACCGGTGTCGTAGTGGCCTTGTTCGCGGCGTGTTTCCCGGTAGGCCTGCTCGCAGACATCTCGAACTCGGGAACGCTGTTCGCCTTCATGATGGTGGCGATCGCGGTGCTCATCCTGCGGCGCACTCAGCCGAACCGCGCGCGGCCGTTCCGCACGCCGGCGGCCTGGGTCGTATGCCCGCTGGCTGCGGTCGGCTGCGTGTTCCTGTTCTACGCGCTGACGCCGAAGGCGAAACTCGTGTTCCTGGTGTGGGGCGCGATCGGCCTCGCCATCTACTTCCTGTACGGGTACCGCAACAGCCCGTTCGCAAAAGGCGAGCGCTGAGTCGACTGGCAAAAAGTCGCCTGGCGGCGCTTTTTGCGGACATCAGCTTCGTTGCCGGCGGGCAAAAGCGTGGTTTTGCCCGCCTGCTCAGCCGCTCAATTCTTCGGGGACGTGGGGGGCGATGGCGGCGAGTAGGGCGGTGTACACCTTGGGCGTTCCGGCCACGAGGTTGCCGCCCTGCTTGTATTCCTCACCGAGCAGGGTGCCCACGCGGCCGCCGGCTTCCTGGATCAGCAGGGTTCCGGCCGCCGTGTCCCACGGAGCGAGGCCCAGCTCCCAGAATCCGTCGCAGCGGCCTGCGGCGACGTACGCGAGGTCGAGCGCAGCCGAGCCCGGCCGACGGATGCCCGCCGCCTGTCCCATGATCACCTTGAGCATGGCGAGATAGGCATCCGCGTGCCGCACGTTGTCCTTGAACGGAAAGCCCGTGGAGATGAGCGCGCCATCCAGCCCGCGTTGCTTGCTTACGCGGATGCGGCGGTTGTCGAGGTGCGCGCCCTGGCCGCGCGATGCAGTGAAGAGCTCGCCGCGCATCGGGTCGTAGATCACGGCCTGCTCGAGCCGGCCCCTGATCTGGCAGGCGATTGAAACGGCGAACGTCGGAAAGCCGTGCAGGAAGTTCGTGGTGCCATCGAGCGGGTCGATGATCCACACGGTATCGCCTTCGCCGGCGGCGCCGCTCTCCTCGGCCAGGAAGGCGTGGGAAGGGTAGGAGTGCCGGATGATCTCGATGATTTCGCGCTCGGCGGCCTTGTCGACCTCGGAGACGAAGTCGTTCCGGCCCTTGGCCGTGACCTGCAGGGACTCGAGCCGGTTGAGGCTGCGGATGATGACCTCGCCCGCCTTGCGGGCGGCGCGGACGGCGATGTTCAGAAGGGGCTGTTGCACGGTGATATCTTGATCGGCGGGCCGGGGTCGCGGCACCGGAGGTTAGCGTAACAGATGGGTCCTTCCGCCATTCGCTTCGTTCTCGTCGAGCCTTCGCATCCGGGGAACATCGGCGCGGTGGCGCGTGCCATGAAGAACATGGGATTGAGCGATCTCGTGCTGGTGCGGCCGCGGGAATTCCCGCACGCGGAGGCCACCGCGCGCGCCTCGGGCGCGGACGACGTGCTCGCGAAGGCGAGAGTGGCTGACAGCCTGGCGGAAGGTCTGGAAGGCTGCGGCTTCGTTCTGGCCACCACCTCGAGGCATCGGGATCACAACTACCGGGTGATGGAGGTTCGTGCGGCGGCGCAGCGGGCGGTGGAGGAGAGTGCGCGCGGCACGGTGGCGGTGATGTTCGGCGCGGAGCGCATGGGGCTCACGAACGCGGACATCGACGTGGCGCACGTGCTCATCCGGCATCCCGGGGGAATCCCGAGTACATGTCGCTGAACGTGGCGATGGCCGCGCAGATCGTGGCGTACGAGATTTCTCAGGCGGCGGTGCGCAATGGCGTGGCGACGAGCGGCGATGAAGGCGTAGGCGGTGTCGGCTCGCGCGCGCCGTCGCCCAAGCCAGCCGTTCCCCTCGCCACGCCGGAGCAGATGGCTCGACTCTACGAGCACCTGGGGCAGGTGATGGAAGAGGTCGAATTCCGTGACCGCACGCAGAGCGGCTCGAATCTCATGGAGCGCATCCACCGCTTCCTGCAGCGCGCCGAGCTGGATCAGAATGAAGCCAACATCCTGCGCGGCTTCCTCACGGCCGTGCAGAAGAAGCGCCGGAGGGCAGGCAGTTGAGCGGCGGGCGCCCCATCTATCTCGACTACGCGGCGACCACTCCGGTGGATGCCGCAGTAGCGAAGGCGATGAACGAATGCCTGGAGGAAGGCGGCATATTCGGCAACGCTTCGTCCGCCACGCACTGGTACGGTCGTCGCGCTGCCAAGGCCATCGAGATGGCGCGCTCCCGGGTGGCTGCCCTCGTCGGCGCCCAGCCGGACGAGATCGTCTTCACCTCGGGCACCACGGAGTCCTGCAATCTGGCGATCCTCGGCTCGGCGCGCGCCAGCGCTTATTGCGGCCGGCATGTCGTCACGTCGCGCACCGAGCACAAGGCGGTGCTCGATCCGTTCAAGCGGCTCGAGAAGGAAGGATTCACCGTCACCTATCTCGTGCCGGATCGCTCGGGGCTCATCAGCGTGGAGGCTCTGCAGGCCGCGCTGCGTGAAGACACGATCCTCGTCTCGCTCATGCACGTGAACAACGAGATCGGCGTCATCCAGGACATCGCGGCGCTCGCTGCGGCATGCCGTGCGAGGGAGATCGCCTTCCATTGCGACGCGGCCCAGTCCGTTGGAAAGCTGCCGCTGGCGGTGAGCGCGCTGGGCGTCGATTTC
>JBGAIL010000121.1:0-14642 GCA_044225565.1 Steroidobacteraceae bacterium
CCGCCAACAGCACCACTCGAGTCATGACGATGCTGCTGGCCGCCATCGCTTCCATCTCGCTGCTGGTCGGCGGCATCGGCATCATGAACATCATGCTGGTGTCGGTCACCGAGCGCACGCGCGAGATTGGCATTCGCATGGCGATCGGCGCCCGCGGCTCCGACGTGATGACGCAGTTTCTGGTGGAAAGTGTCGTCATCAGCATGCTCGGCGGGCTCATCGGCGTGGCGCTCGGCATCGGCGGCGCCGCGCTGGTGCGCGTCTTCACCGGCATCAGCGCGGTGACGCCCCCCGGAGCGGTGCTGCTGGCCGTCGGCTTTTCCGCAGCCATCGGCATCTTCTTCGGTTTCTACCCGGCGCGGCAGGCCGCCGCGCTCAATCCCATCCAGGCCCTGCGATATGAATAGAACCGCGCTGCTCTCCGCATTGCTGCTCGCGGCGGCGCTGCCGGCCGCCGCCGCCGATACGCGCATCATCAGCTTCGAGGAGGCGATGCGCATCGCGCTGGACGGCAACATATCGCTGCGGCAGGCGCAGAATTCCGCAGCCACCTCGAAAGTGGCGGTGAGCGAGGCGCGCATGCAGTTCGTGCCGGACCTGCGCTTCAGCACGTCCACTTCGCAGAACTTCGGCCGCAGCTTCGACGAGAGCGAAGGCCGCATCGTCAACCAGACTTCGCGCTCCGCGAGCCTCGGCGTCAACTCCGGCGTCACGCTGTTCGACGGCTTCGCGAATACGGCCAGCCTCAAGCAGGCCACGCTCGAGAGCCGTGCCTCGGACCTCGACCTCACGCGCGCGCGCGAGACGGTGATTTTCACCGTGGCCTCGAATTTCCTGGCGCTCATCCAGCAGCAGGAGCAGCTGCGGGTGCGCCGCGAGAGCCTTGCCGCGGAGCAGGCGCTCGCCGAGCAGATCAAGACCTATGTGAACGCCGGCTCGCGCACCGTGGCAGACCTCTACCAGCAGCAGGCGAACGTCGCGAGCGCGCAGCTGACCATGGTGGAGACCGAGCGCGCGACGGAGCTCGCGCGCGTCGATCTCATCGACACGCTGCATCTCGACCCTGCGGGCATCTACGAGTTCGAACGTCCGGCGGACGCGCAGCTCGCATCGACGGGCGAGCTGCCTCCGCTCGACGAGATGCTCGCGCGCTCCATGGACAAACGCTCCGATATCGAAGCCGAAGAGGCACGAGTAGCCGCTGCGGAGCAAGGTGTACGTGTCGCACGCAGCGGCTACTGGCCTGATGTGACTTTGAGCGCCGGTTACAGCAGTGCGTACACCAGCGTCTCGCCATTCGATTTCGCGGAACAGCTCGACCAGCGCCGGGGCGGCGCAGTGGGACTCAGTCTTTCAGTGCCGATCTTCGACCGGCGCAGCACGGCGAACGCCACGCGCCGCGCGGAGCTGCGCACGCAGGGCGAGCGGCTGGCCCTCGAAAGTCTGAAGCAGAGCATAGCGCTCGAGGTGCGGCGTGTTCAGCTCGATTACCGCGCGGCGCGCGAACAATTTTCCGCCTCGGAGGCGCAGCAGCGTGCTGCGGATCTTGCGCTGCAGGCCGTCCAGCAGCGCTATCGCGCCGGCGCGGCCACGCTCGTCGAGGTCTCGCAGGCTAGGGCCTCCCAGGTGCAGGCCGCGAGCTCGCTGGTGAGCGCGCGCTACAACCTGCTGTTCCAGAGGACGCTCGCCGACTATTACCTCGGCGAGCTCGATCCCGCCCGCTACGCGACGCCCTGAGGTGCCGGGTCTGCCGTTCCGCATCAGCTCGCGCGAACCTTCTGTGTGAAGGTCTGGTGAAGGGCCGTGAGCGCCTGCTCGTTCACGCTGTCCACGGCATTTGAGACCGCGCCTTCGTAGCACTGCTGGAAGCGGGTGTGCCGCGCGAGATCCGTGAAGCCGGGATCGTTGCACACGTGGCGTGCCGCCTGTCGGATGCGGCGATACAGCACCTTGGCACCCTCAGGCTGCGAGATGTCGAGGTCCTGGTAGTGCACGTCGATTCGCTGCGCATCCGGAGTTGAGCTGAGGGCGATGGCGCTGCCCAGCAGCATGGCGCCGAGCAGCAGATGGCGGGGCCTGAAGGCGAGTTTCATGGCATGTCTCCCGAGTGGCGTTGATCCGATGGGCACTAGATGCCGGTCGCCGCGAATTTGTTGCAGGGCTCATCGCGGGAATGCGGCGGCCCGGCTTGCGTTCGTCCCAACGGGGCACGGCATGGCGTCGCGCGCGATGCAGGTGCACACTACGCCGCGGTCGCAACTTGGGGAGGCTGCCGATGTCACGTCATTTCGTCTCGCGAGCGGCTCTGCTCGCCGTGCTGGTGCTGTTCGTCACAGGCTGCCCGAAGCCTCCGCCTCCCGCGCCGAAGCCGCCCAAGCCCGACGGCGACGCGGCCTGGATCGAGCTCACCGACCGGTTCATCGAGAATTATTTCGAGCTCGAGCCCTTCTTCGCGGTGAACGCCGGGCGCCACGAGTTCGATGGCCGCATGCCGGACTACAGCGCTGAATCCCTCCAGAAGAGCGTCGACTGGCTCAAGCGCGAGCGTCCGCAGATCGAGAGCTATGACGTCGCGAAACTCTCGCCGGCGCAGCGCGTCGAGCGTGAGCATCTGCTGAGCGTGATCGACGGGGAAATCTTCTGGACGGATCGCGCCAGGATGCCGTTCAACAACCCGGACTGGTACATCGGCAGCCTCGATCCGAACGTCTATCTCAGCCGTGAGTACGCGCCGTTGCCGAAGCGTCTGGCGGGGTATGTCGGCTACTTGCGGGCCATTCCGGGTATCGCCGCCAATATCCGCACGAATCTGCGCACGCCGCTGGCGCGCAGCCTCATCGAGCGCGGCATCTCGGGGTTCGGCGGCTACGCGCAGTTCTATCGCGAGGACGCTCCGAAGGTGTTCGCTTCGGTGCAGGACAAGGACGCGCAGGCCGCGCTGGCCCAGGCCACCGAAGCGGCGGCGAAGGCGATGGACGAGCTGAAAGCCTGGCTCGAATCCCAGCGCGCGAGCGCCAACGAGCACTTCGCGCTGGGACCGCAGCTGTTCCAGGAGATGCTGAAGCAGACCGAGCAGGTCGAGGTGCCGCTCGCGGAGCTCAAGAAGATCGGCAAGGCCGACCTCGAGCGCAATCTCGCCGCGCTGCGCGACGCGTGCAACCAGTATCTGCCGAAGGCGCCGCTGCGTGTCTGCATCGAGACGATGAGCTCGAAGAAGCCGGAGGGCGGCGCCGTGGAAGGCGCGCGGGCGCAGCTCGCCTCGCTGAAGTCCTTCCTCACGGAAAGGAGCATCGTGACCATTCCGGGCACGGAAGAGGCGAAGGTCGAGGAGGCGCCGCCCTACAACCGCGGCAACTCGGCTTACATCAGCATCCCCGGCCCGTACGAGAAAGGCATCGCCTCCATCTACTACATCGCGCCGCCGGATCCCGCCTGGAGCGCCGCGGAGCGTGCAGCCTACATCCCCGGCAAGGCAGACTTGCTCTTCACTTCGGTGCACGAGGTGTGGCCGGGCCACTTCCTGCAATTCCTGCATGCCAACCGCAACCCCTCGAAGATCCACGCGCTGTGGGTGGGCTATGCCTATGCGGAAGGCTGGGCGCACTACACCGAGGAGATGATGTGGGAGGCGGGCCTGAGCGACGGCGACCCCGAAACGCACATCGGCCAGCTCAGCAACGCGCTGCTGCGCAACGTGCGCTTCCTTTCCGCCATCGGCCTGCACACGGAGAACATGAGCATCCGCCAGTCGGAGCAGATGTTCCGCGACAGCGCTTTCCAGGACCCGGGCAATGCCCGCCAGCAGGCAGCGCGCGGCACCTACGATCCCGCCTATCTCAACTACACGCTCGGCAAGCTCATGATCATGAAGCTGCGTACGGACTGGCTCTCGAAGCAGCCGAAGTCAGAGGACCCGCGCGCGCACTGGCGCGAGTTCCACGACAAGTTCCTGAGCTACGGCGGGCCGCCGATCCCGGTCGTGCGCAGGGAGATGGTGGGCGCGGACGGCTCCCTGTTCTGAGCCCTGGCTGGCCACCACGCCGCCTCTGCTGTGGTCTCGCGACCGCCGCAGGGGCGAGGGCTCCCCATGTTCATCGTTGAAAGGTCGCTCATGAATGGCATGTCTCGCGCACTGGCGCCGATGGTCGCGGCTGTGCTCGCTTCAGCCGCCTTCGCGGCAGCGGATTCCGCCGGCCCCTCTTCGGATCTCATCGGCTTCGTGCCTTCCGCCGTGGCAGCTCAACAGGCGCTCGAGAAGCGCTTCGATGGGCAGCTGAGCGCCGACGAGATGCGGGAGTGGCTCAAGCGCATGTCGGCCGGCGCGAACCACGTCGGCGCGCCGCACAACAAGGAGAACGCGGAGTTCACCCTGCAGCAGTTCCGCTCGTGGGGCTGGGACGCGCAGATCGAGCAGTTCGACGTGCTGTATCCCACGCTCAAGCGCCATTCGCTCGAGCTGCTCGGCCCCACCAGATTCGTTGCCAGCCTGAAGGAGCCACCCATCGAAGGCGACGACACGTCCGCACGCACGGACGGCCTTCCGCCGTATCACGCATATGGAGCGGATGGCGACGTCACCGCGGATCTCGTATACGTGAACTACGGCATGCCGGAGGATTACAAGGAGCTCGCGCGCCGCGGTGTGGACGTGAAGGGAAAGATCGTCATCGCGCGCTATGGCCAGGGCTGGCGCGGCCTGAAGCCGAAGCTTGCCTACGAGCACGGCGCCGTCGGCTGCCTCATCTATTCGGATCCCCAGGACGACGGATACACCGCGGGTGATGTGTATCCCAAAGGAGGCTGGCGCCCGGCCGGCGGCGTGCAGCGTGGCTCGGTCGCGGACATGCCGGTTTATCCGGGCGATCCGCTCACCCCGGGCGTGGGCGCGACGAAGAACGCGAAACGCCTGCCGCTCGCTCAGGCGAAATCCATCCTGAAGATCCCCGTGATGCCGATTTCCTACGGTGACGCGCAGCCGCTGCTCGCCGCGCTGGAAGGGCCCGTGGCGCCGGAAGGCTGGCGTGGCGGCTTGCCCATCACGTATCACATCGGAGGCGACCCGGCGGGTCCCGTGGCGCCGGAAGGCTGGCGCGGCGGTCTGCCCATCACGTATCACATCGGAGGCGGCCCGGCGAAGGTGCGCCTGGTCATCGAGTCGGACTGGAGCCTGAAGCCGCTCTACAACGTCATCGCGAGGATTCCGGGCGCGGTAAGCCCGGATGAATGGGTGGTGCGCGGCAACCACCGCGATGGCTGGGTGTTCGGCGCGTGGGACCCGCTTTCGGGTCACGTCGCGATGATGGCCGAGGCGAAGGCGATCGGCGGGCTGCTCAAGAGCGGCTGGAAGCCGAAGCGCACGCTCGTCTATGCGAGCTGGGACGGCGAGGAGCCGGGACTCCTCGGCTCCACCGAGTGGGCGGAGACCCATCGCGACGAGCTGCGGCGCAAGGCGGTGCTCTACCTGAATTCGGACACCAACACGCGCGGCTTTCTCGGCGCCGCCGGAAGCCACTCCCTGCAACGTTTCATGACCGAAGTGGCCGCGAGCGTGAGGGACCCGCAAACCGGCGTGAGCGTCGGCGAGCGCCTGCGCGCGCGGATACAAGTGAGCGCTTACGAGAGAGGCGCCAGCGAAGACCAGAAGCGCATCGCGAAGCAGGTGGGCGAAGGAGCCGATCTGCCGATCGCCGCCCTGGGCTCGGGCTCGGATTTCACGCCGTTCCTGCAATACCTCGGCCTCACCACGCTGGACGTCGCTTACGGGGGAGAGGACGACCAGGATGGCGTCTATCACTCCAACTACGACACCTTCGAGCACTACGCGCGGTTCGGAGACCCGAAGTTCGCGTATGGCGTCGCGGAGGCTCAGACGGTCGGTCGCGTCATCCTTCGCATGGCGAATGCGGAAGTGCTGCCGATGCAGTTCGCGGGCTTCGCGGACACGGTGAGCGGGTATCTCGATGAGCTGCACGCGCTCACGGAGGGCAAGCGCAAGAAGGCCGAAGAGCTTCGGGTGCTCCTGGAGCGGAATGCGTTTGCGCTGGCTGCGGATCCCACGCGTGCGGTGGGAGCGCCGGAGCGCCTGGCCGAAGTGCCTTATCTCGATTTCGCGCCGCTGGACAACGTGATCGCGCGGCTCAAGAAGAGCGCAAAGGCTTACGACGAGGCGTACGACGAGCTGATGGCGGGCACCGCGGCCTTGAAGTCCGCTCAGCGCACGGCGCTCAACGCGCAGTTACGGGAGCTGGAGCAGGTACTGCTCACGCCGAACGGGCTTCCGGGGCGTGAGTGGTACAAGCACCTGATCTACGCGCCCGGCCTGCTCACGGGCTACGGAGTGAAGACGCTGCCGGGCGTGCGGGAGGCGATAGAGGACCAGCGCTGGGACGAGGCGAATCGTTATGCGGTGATCACCGCTACGGCGCTGGGCGCGTACTGTGACGGACTGGACAGGGCAACAGGGCTGCTGAAGCCGTAGAAGCTGGGCTGCGGAGTAGCTCGCGTCGCCCGACGCTGGCTCCCTGCGAGCCCTTGCTCAGCGCGTCCCCGGGATCACTCCGAGCCAGCGTCGCCCTTCCCGGCGGGCAGCGTGTAGCGCTGCTCGACCGCCTCGCGGATCAGGCGCCGGCTCTTCGTGGCATCGCGGACGGTGTTCTCCACCTGCTCGACCTCGCCGGCCAGTTCGGGATCCTTGATGAACTCCCGCATCCAGTGCGAGTACTCGTTGCGCCCGAGGTGGTGCAGCCAGGTCTCCTCGTCCACCCCATCTCCCATCTGCAGGAACAGGATGAGATTGTGCGCACGCAGCTTCAGTTTCTGCTGCGGCCCGCGGAAATAGAAGCTGCGATCCGGAGGCAGCTCGCCTTCCGCGTACTTGCGGGTATGGCGCCGTCGTTCGGTATGGCTCGGCTCGATGCGCATGACGAACGGCGCCCCGCCGCGAGCCCGGTCCCACACCAGCGCCTCGCCCGAAGTCAGTTTCACCGGCCCGGTCTTCGGCACCCCGATGCCGCTCGCCTCGCCGAATTCCTCCAGCATCTCGACCGGGGTCTCGCCCACGGCGATGAAGATGCCCACGTCCGCCAGCAGCTTCGGTGCGATGAGGTTCGGATGCACCGTGATCTGCACGACGGACTGCAGCTTCTCGGGCAGCGTGATCTCGCCGGGCTGCCATTCGGCCGGCAGCAGGTGATGCGCTTCGTCGATCAGCAGCCAGTGCGGCCGGCCGGTGCGCGCGCGCAGGGTCATGAGTTGCGGAAGCAGGCTCGCGAAGAACGCCGGCCGGTCCGCGAGCGGCAGGCCGACGAGATTCACGATGGCATGCGTGCCGGGCTTGCCGAGCAGCTGCATGGCCTCTTCGGTGGTCGGCGGACGCTTGGGCGAGCCCAGCGATACGGCATCCGCGAACGCTTCATAGTCGCCTTCGGGATCGATGATGCAGAAGCTGTATCTCAGCGCCGCGAGGCGTTCCAGGATGCCGGTGGCGAGCGTCGATTTGCCGCTGCCCGAGGTGCCGACCAGCAGGATGTTCTCGCCATAGGGTGGGATGCGCACTTCCCGGCCGTCCGCATCGCAGCCGAGCAGCAGGCGATGCCGCTCGAGCTGCGGCTCGCGCGAGAGCAGGTCGTCCTGCAGGAGCTCGGCGATGAGCTCTTCCACGCCCGCGCCGTGGTCCGCCCGGGTGACGAAGTCCGCCGCCTCCTTGAGAGTCGGCAGGGCGTTGTCGACCGCCACGCCGCATTCGCAGATGGACAGGAAGGCATGATCGTTCTCCGCGTCGCCGATGCCGATGGCGTTGTGCGCGGAAAGGCCCATCGTCTCGAGCGCGACCAGCAGGCCCGAGGCCTTGTTCACGCCGGCGGGCAGGATCATCACCGCGCCCTTGTTGAAGATCACCTGCAGCTCGAGGCCGAAGTCGCGGATGGTCTCGAGCACGCGCGTCTCGTGCGGCTCCCAGGTCGCGACGATGACGCGGCCGACGGAGATCGGGCCGACGCCGCGCTCGCGCAGCGTCGCGACGAATTTCGCCGATGGCGGCGCGGCCAGCGGCTTCTCGGCGTGTGTGGCAGGGTGATAGAGCAGGGCGCCGTTCTCGGCGACCACGTACTCGAAGAGGTCGAGGCGGGAGCAGACGGTCTTGAGCTCGTCGAGCTCGCGGCCGGTGACCATGACCAGCCGTCGGCCCGAGGCGATCAGCTTCTCCAGCGCCGTGATGGTTTCGGGAGTGAGGCGGCCGTCGGTGGCGAGCGTGCCGTCATAGTCGCAGCAGAGCACGAGGTAGCGCATGGCTGCGAGTATCGCAAGTTGCGTACCGCCACGGCATCACTTCAGTTGCGCCGGAAGGCGCTGGTGCGAGAGCAGTCAGCGGCGCGGGGCGCCATCGTCCTTGCGGTCGATCTTGACCTTCTTCGCCTTGGGTTGCAGCAGCCCGGTGAGCGTCCAGCCGCCGATGACGCCGGCGAGCATGGCCAGCACCGACAGGCTGCTTTCGTCCATCGAGACGGCGCTCATCGCCTGCGAGAGCGAGTGCGCCAGCGCAAAAAATTCCATGTTTGAGAAACCCCCACCAGAGACGAGCTGACCATATCAGCTATCAGCGGCAAAGGGGGAGTCGCCTGGAGGCGACGCGCGCGATTCGCGACGTGCATCACGCCCATTGCAAGCGTAGCCGTGCAAGCCACCTCGTGCTGCAGGCGATATCATCCGTGAATGAACCTACAGATCCGCCCCGCCACCCCGACGGATGTGCCCGCCATTTTCCGTTTCATCAACGAGCTCGCTCAGTACGAGCGTGAGCCGCACGCCGTCGTTGCGACCGAAGCGATGATCGAGCATTCCCTGTTCGCCGAAGGCCATGTCGCCCATGGGCTCATCGCCACGGTGGACGGCATGCCGATGGGTTTCGCCATCTACTTCTTCAATTTCTCGACCTGGCTCGGCCGGCCTGGCCTGTATCTCGAGGACCTGTATGTCACCCCTGCCTCGCGGGGCTCCGGTGTGGGGCGCGCGTTGCTTACCCACCTCGCCCGCGTCGCGATGGAGCGGGGATGTGGTCGCATGGAGTGGTCGGTGCTCGACTGGAACCAGCCCGCCATCGACTTCTACCGCGCGCTGGGGGCGAAGCCGATGGACGAGTGGACCGTCTACCGGCTCGCGGGCAAGACCCTGGAAGACGTCGCAGCCATGGCCACCCTGCCTGCCGCCTAGCCTTATACTTCGCGCTTCTTCAAGGGCAGGTCCACCAATGAAAAACACCTTCCGAGCCACGTTCCTCGGGTTTCTGCTCGCATCCGCCGCCCTCATGGCGCACGCCGAGCAGGCCATCGTGCTCAAAGCCGCGCACCTCTTCGACGGCAAGAGCGGTCAGCTGCAGTCGCCAGGCGTGGTCGTCGTGCAGGGCCAGCGAATCGTGGCAACCGGTGCGGGTGCCCAGACTCCGGCCGGCGCCAAGGTGATCGACCTGGGCGATGCAACGCTGCTGCCGGGTTTCATAGACGCGCACACGCACATGGCGGGCGACCACAACGAGGATTGGGCGAAGGGCTTCTACGAAGGGATGCTCCGGTCGGCTCCCGAGCAGGCCTTCCATGCCGCGCGAAACGCCCGGGCGCTGCTCATGGCCGGCGTCACCAGCGCACGCGAGCTTGGTGCTGCAGATTTCGTCGACGTCGCTCTGCGCAATGCCATCAACGACGGGCTCACCGAAGGCCCACGCCTGCTGGTGGCCGCGCACGCCATCGGCTCGACGGGCGGCCATTGCGACGGCCCGCCGGCGCCGCCCGACAGGATGCCTCCCGCGGGACCGCTCGAAGGCGTGTGCAATGGCCCCGACGAATGTCGTTTCGCCGTGCGCCAGCAGATGAAGTTCGGCGCGGACGTCATCAAGATCTGCGCCTCGGGCGGTGTGCTCTCGGAGGCCGATCCTGTGGATGTCCCGCAGCTCACCACCGAAGAGCTGCGCGCGATCATGTCGGAAGCGCACGCGTGGGGCCGCAAGGTGGCCGCACACTCGCACGGCGACCTGGCAGCGAAGCTGGCCGTCGAAGCGGGGGTGGATTCCATCGAGCACGGCAGCTTCCTGCAGCCCGCCACCCTGCAGCTGATGAAGCAGAAGGGCGTGTATCTGGTGCCCACCCGCATGACGCAGCTCTGGGCCGTGGCGAAGGCGGAAACGTACCCGGCGAAGATTCGCGACAAGGCGCGCGCCGCCGGCCAGGCGCACGACACGATGATGCGCAATGCCATCAAGTCGGGCGTGCTCATCGCCTACGGCACGGATTCGGGCGTGTACCCGCATGGCCTCAATGCGAAAGAGTTCGGCGATCTGGTGGATGCCGGCATGGCTCCCGCCGCGGCGCTCATGACGAGCAGCCAGGGCTCGGCCCGCCTGCTCGGCATCGATGCCGAAACGGGGACGCTCGAGAACGGCAAGCTCGCGGACGTCGTGGCGGTGCCGGGGGACGTGCTGAGGAACGTGCGGGCCACCGAAAAGCCGCTGCTCGTGATGAAGCAGGGTGTCGTGGTGCGCGGCGGAAACTGAGGGTGCCGCCAGCCTTCGGAGCGACGATCGTGGGCAGGCGCGCGCCGCGCGCCAGCATTACTTCAGCGCGACGACCAGCTTGGCCGAATGGCTGCGCCAGTTGATGGGAATCACGAACGGGCGCATGTTGGAGGGGAGCTCCACCTTGTCGCCCGAGATCACGTTCGGCACCGAGATCACGAAGTCCCGCCCGAAGTCGCGGCGCGCGTTGCCGGAGATGGTGTTCGCCACCTCGCCCACGAGGTCCTTCATGGTCTCGTGGCTGAAATCCGTCTCCTGCATCTTCATCAGCAGCACGGTGAGCATGGCGCGCGGCGCGGTGAAATAGACCACTCCTTCGCGCTTGCCGGTGATGTTGATCACGCCCGTGTAGTCGTGCACCCCGGGCATGCCCTTGGTCACGAGGTAGGGTGAGCCGATGGAGGCGGGCTGCTGCGCCGCCACCTCGAAGTAGTTCGTGGTGCCCTCGACGAAAGTCTTGAGCTCCTGCTCCTGCAGCATCGGTCAGGCGCTCCGCATGAGCTCGGCGAGGGCTTCGTTGAGCTGCCGGTCGGTGAAGGGCTTGTTGAGGAAGCCGTTCGCGCCCTTCTCCATCGCCTCGACCGCGGTCGCCTTGTCCGCGAGCGCCGAGATCACGAGGATGCGCACCGCAGGCTTCAGGCCCACGAGCTTCTCGATGCACTCGATGCCGTCCATGTGCGGCATGGTGATGTCCATGGTGACGACGTCGGGATCGGTCTTGCTGAAGAGATCGATGGCCTCGACGCCGTTGGCGGCCGTGCCGACCACCTCGAGCTCCTCGTACTGCTGCGAGCGCTCGATGCGTCGGCGCATGATGTTGGAATCGTCCACGATCAGCAGCTTGAAGCTGCGGCCAGGGCGGGCGGCGGAAGCGACGGTGCTCATCACGCCACCGCTGTGCTGTCGGCATCGGCCGCAGGCAGCGCGATCTTGAACCGGGTGAACTTGCCGGGCTGCGTGGCCACGCCGATCTTGCCTCCGACCGCGTAGACGCTCCTCGCCACCACATCCATGCCGACGCCGCGGCCTGCGTCCATCGAAACCTGCTCCTGCGTGGAGAACCCGGGCTTGAAGATCAGGGCCATCACCGCGCGATTGTCCATCCCCGCGGCTTCTTCGGTCGTGATCAGCTGCTTGCGGATCGCCGCGGCTTTCAGCTGCTCAGGGTTGAGCCCCGCGCCGTCGTCCTCGCAGACCAGCTCGAAGCCGGTGCCGGCGCGGCGGAAATCGATGCGCACTGTTCCGGTGGCGTTCTTCTCCACGCCGCGCCGGACTTCGGCGGTCTCGATGCCATGAACGGCCGCGTTGCGGAGCATCTGGATCAGCACGTCCTTCACCATGTGGCGATAGGTGTGCGGCACCTCCGCGAGGCCGTGCGTCTCGACCTTCAGGCTCTTGCCGTGCTCGGTGGCCAGCCGGCCGGCCATCGCCGCGAGGGTTTCGACGAAATCGCTTGCCGAGGTCTTGCCGACGTCGCGGTCGGCGAGCTGCGGCGCGCCACCGGCGGGAGGCGCCTGCAGCGTGGCGAGCCGCGTCGCGAGCTCGCGGACGCTGCGCAGGTGTGCCATCAGCTCGTCGAGCTTCAGCACGATGGGCAGGAAGTCGTTGCCGGTGAGGTCGGGGCTCTTCTTGAGATCGCTCACCATGTCCTCGAGCGCATGCACGCGGTGCGCGGCGCTCAGCAGGTTCACCGCCGTGGCTTCGCCGTTGATGGTGTGCAGCTCGCGGAACAGGCCGTCGATCTTCTTGCGGAACTCGGCGTCGTTGCGGGCCGGCTCGCGCATGATGGCGTTCACGTGGGCGAGGCCCGCGTCGGTCGCATCCAGGAAGGACATGAGCTGCACCGGATCGAGGTGCATCACGCCCAGCATCATGTCGACCTGCTGGTTGGCGTTCTCTTGCGATTCGGCGAGCTCGCGCGCCAGCAGCACGCTCGAGGTGATGTCCGTGACGCTGACGAGCACGTGCTTCACACCCTTCTCGCCCATCACGCGGTGGAAGTCGAACTGCAGGTAGCGCGTGTCACGGCCGCCGTGGCCGTTCTCGATCTGGATCTCGAGCTGGCCCAGCGGGTTGATGCTCTTCATCAGGTTCTCGTGGGCGCGGTCGCCCCAGAGCAGCTTGATGTACTTCGTGGCGGTCGCGAGCGTCTGCGCCGGCACGCGGTCGGCCAGCAGCTCCTCGAAGGAGAGGCCGGAGAAATCCTGGCGGGCGAACATGCGGGTGAGCGCGCTGGACCACACCGAGCCGATGCGGTAGTCCGCGTCCAGCAGGAAGAAGCCCTCCTTCACGGTCTTCAGGATGTCCCGGGTCTGCTCCTGCGCCTCCCGGGCCATGCGCTCGCTGCGGCCACGGGTGAGCTGCAGATAAGCGGCGGCGGCCGCGAGCACGAGGGCTGCGAGCACACCCACTGAAAGCAGGAGGCGCAGGCGGCTCGCCTGCGTGGAGGCCTGGGTCTGAAGCTGCGTGGCGACGCCTGCCAGCAGGGTTTGCAGCCGGGCCGTGTTCTCACGCGCGAACAGTTGCGCGCGCTTCACATCGCCGTAGTGGGCGAGACCGGGCTTCGAGAACGAGCTGCCGCTCTCGTCGGAATCGACGTAGGGCTGGCCGGTGAACGAGGTCACCGGGCTCACCACGGGGCCGTACTGGTGCCAGCTCAGCCGCGCCTGGTCCAGTTGCGGCGAACGAGTGGCGTCCCGCGTGGCGAGCTTGCCGAGCTCGGCATCGAAGCGCTCCACGGTCGATTTGAGATCCGCCAGCGCCTGGCCCGCGTAGGCCCGGCCCTCGAGCCGGTCGCGCAGCGTGCTCAGCTGTTGAGAGATCATGTTCGGATAGGCCTGCAGCGAGCTGGCCGACTGCAGTGCGCTGATGTCGGCGGTCATGCGCGTGGCGAGGCGGAAGCCCGCGACGAGCACCGCGCCCATCACGATGAGCAACAGGGTGCCGACGCCGGCGGTGATGAACTGGCGGGTACGCTCGGCGCCCGAGAATTTCATATGCGACGGTCTCCCAGGAATTCAGTCATTGCAGCGGCGTCATTCCGGCGGGGCGAAACGAATGGACATGCGTACCGGCACTTCGGTCGGCGCGCCGCTGACGACCGGGGGCTCATAGCGCCAGCGTCGCACGGCGGCGATCGCGGAGCGGTCGAATACACCCTTCGGCTCCGCGGACTGCACGCGGATGTCGCGCGGCTCGCCTTCGGTGTTGACGGTGAATTCGACGATCACGGTGCCGCCCAGCTGGCGGGCGAGGGCGTCCGCCGGATAGTCCGGCGCGACATAGCGCTTGCGCTTCAGGATGCTCTGAAGGCTTCCGGACGTGCGTTTGACGTTAGTATCCACGGGAACGCTGGCCTCGCGAGCGGCCAGCGCCGCTTGTTCGGCCTTGGCCTGCTCTTCGCGCGCCTTGTCGCGCTCGGCCTGTGCCTGGCGCTCCGCTTCGGCAGTTGCCGCCGCACGGGCGTCGCGAATCTTCTTCTGCTCGGCCGCCGCCGCTGCGTCTCGGGCAGCCTGGTCGGCCACGCGCTTCGCCCGGACCTCGTCCTGGAGGCGCGAGATCTCGGACCGCCATCGCGTGATCTGCGGCGCGGCCATGAGATTGTTCTGCTGGGCTGCACGCACCAGGGCCGCGGCGCGATCCAGGTTGCCGTCCGCCATGGCCTTCGAGACTTGCGCGTTCGTGAGCTGCTGCTGGAAGGTCGCGACACGCGCGTCCTCGGGTATCGCATTCTTGAATTGCGCGAGCGCGGTGGCCGCCTCGTCGAGCTTCGAATCGTTCAGAGCATCCTCGAACCGGCCTGCGAGCACGCCGGCGATGCGATTCAGGCCATCCAGCGCCTCGGCGCTGGCGGCATCCGTCGCGACGGCCGAACGGTAGTACAGCAGGGCATTGTCGCCGGCCGGCTCGGCGTAACGCCGCTCGCGCATGGCGAGGCGCGCCTTTTCCAGCAGATCATCCACCTTGCCCTTCACCAGGGAGGTTTCGACCGCGGGCAGTGTGGTTTCGGCGACCGCGGCGGCATCCGTCTGTTGCTCGGCAGCGGGCGTCTGCGGGGTGAGCGGCGCCTTGTCCTTGCTCA
>JBGAIL010000122.1:0-14852 GCA_044225565.1 Steroidobacteraceae bacterium
GAAGCGCCTCGTTTCGAAAAAGCGGCACCCACCTTCACCGCCACGACACTCTCATCCTGCGGCCCCCAGCTGGGCGCGGAGAACACATCCACCGTCTCGTGAGTCACCTGTCGCGGCGCTCCGCCATCGGCATTCGAAACCCAGACGTTCTCGGTGCCCGTCGCATCGCTCACGTAGAGGAGCTTGCTGCCGTCGGCGCTGAAGCTCGGCATCCGCTGCATCGCCGGACCGCCGTGCAGCAACCTGGCCTCTCCGCCTTCGGCCGGCAGACTGTAGATGTCGCCGAGCAGGTCGAAGACCAGAGTGCGTCCGTCGGGGCTGACGTCCACGCTCATCCACGTACCTTCGGTGAGCGTCAGATGCGCGGTGGTGAAGGGCTGGCCCGTATCGGCGACGTCCCAGACGGGCTGCCCCGGGAGCGCGACAGGAGAGAGGCTCAACGCCAGAGACAGCAACGTCGCGCGTTGCCAGGAACGATGCCTTCCACGAAGCTGCATGGGCCCACCTGCGAAATGACCAGCTCGCTCGAGCTTAGCGAAACGCAGCGCTCTGCATTCGCAACCGCCGGCGAGTAATTGACAGCCGGGCGGTGAGCCAGGATCACCGCTTCGCAGCCGGAATTCGACGTCCCGGCGAGCGCGCGCCGATATGATGACCCCGTGCCTCACTTCGTGAACCCTGCCGACGACTTCCAGCCCACCGCCGAGGAGCGCGAGCGCCTGGCGCTCATGTCGCAGCCCGAGTCATGGTTCCTCCAGCATCTCGCCGGACCGCGCGAGCTCATCGACGGGCAGCTGCTCGATGCCAAGCTGCAATATCACTATGAGGAGCGCAGGCGCCGACCGCCGGAGGTGGTGAAAGCCGGCCGGGACCTCTTCTACAGCGCCGAAGGGCGCGCAGTGGCGCGTCAGGCGCTGGCGCGCGAATGGGCCCTGCTCACCAAGGTCACTGCACCGATGCGCTCGGTCGAGGACCGGACGATCGCAGGGCCTCGCGGCGGGATCGCCGTTCGCATCTACACCCCGCAAGCGCAGGACGTGGGTGCGTTGCCGCTGCTCGTCTATTTCCACGGCGGCGGCTGGATCTACAGCAGCATCGCGGCCGTGGACCGGTGTACGCGCCTGCTCGCCAACGAAGCGCGGGCGATCGTCGTCTCCGTCGAATACGGGCTGGCGCCGGAGAATCCCTGGCCGGCCGCCAATGACGATGGCGAAGCCGCATTCCGGTGGGCCCGGGAGAATGCGGTAGGCCTCGGCAGCCATCCCGGCATGATCGGCGTCGGCGGGGACAGCGCTGGCGGACGCATCGCGCTCGACGTGTCGCGTAGGCAGCTCGCCGCCGGGCGCCCCGCGCCGCTCTGCCAGCTTCTCTACTACACGTCCGGCGACTTCTCGTCGGACCACGAATCGCACCGGCTGTTCGGCAAGGGCTACGGGCTCGATCTCGCCTTCTTCGATTTCATGCGACCGCTGGTCTTCCAGGGTGAAGGAGCGCTCGCCAGAGCGGCGCAGCAGCTGCAGGAGGCCAGCCTGAAGTCCATGCCGGCGACGATTCTCGCGACGGCCGGATTCGACGTGCTGCGTGATTCCGGACGAAACCTCGCACGACGGCTCGAGCGCGAGGGCGTCCCCGTGACCTATCTCAACTACCCTTCTCTCACGCACGGCTTCCTGCAGTGGTCGGGGGTGACGGACGACGCCGAGCGCGCGGCCGTCGACACTGCAAGGTTGTTTGGAACGGCGATCCGCAGCCGGCTGGCGATCGTCGGGCGCGACTAGCCGCGCGGCGCGAAATCCGCGGTGCCCTCGCGCCACTCCTCGTGTCGCAGGCTCTGCTCGATGAGCTTCCGCTCGACTTCCACGGCAGCCGTCCTGTCCAGGGCCTCCCCGGCATTGATGGCCTGCTTCATGAACCGCAATGCCATCGGACGGCAGGAGAGAATCTCCCGCACGCGGGACTGCACGGCGTCTTCGAGCCCGCCGGGCCCGGCGACGTGATTGACGAAGCCGATGGCCCGCGCGTCCCGGGCAGTGATCTTGCGTGAAGTGAACAGCAGCTCCTTCGCCATCGGCCTGTGAATCGCGCGAGGCAGCCGCTGGGTGGCTCCCACGACGCCGCGGAAGGCTTCCGGCCACTGAAAGAAGGCGGTCTCGTCCGCAACCACGAAATCGCACGCAGCAGCCAGCTCGCAGCCGGCACCGATGACGGCGCCATGCACAGCACAGATGACCGGCAGCGGACATTGTTCGATCGCGAGATAGGCTTCCATGCCCAGGCTACGCCGGTGCAAGACCCACGCCGCATCCCTGCCGGCGAACTCCCGGATGTCGACGCCGGCACAGAACGCCGGCCCCGATCCGCGCACGACCACGACGCGTGCGGCATCGTCCGATCGCAGGCTGCCGAAGACCTCGATGAGGTCCTCGCACATCTGCAAGCTCACGGCGTTTCTGGCTTCGGGACGATTCAGCCAGACCGAGAAGACCCCACCCTCGCTCGCGGCGCGCAGGGTTTCCACTCGCACGCTCATGAATCCCGCATCGTGTGAGCGTCGCCCCGCCGACGGTGACATCGTCGGCGGAGCCCGCTCTCGACAGCGGCCTTAGAAGTTCACCTGGACGCCAGCGCCGTACGTCCGCGGCGGAATGATCTCGGCATAGCCGGGGCCGAACGCGCTCGCCAGGTAGATCTGCAGCGGATCACCCGAATCGAAGAGATTGCGGGCGTAGCCGAACACCCTGACGTTGCGGAACGAGTAGCCGAGCTGCGTGTTCGCGATCCAGTAGGAGCCTACGCGAGCCAGCGGATCGTTCAGGATCGAAGAGAAGTAGCTGCCGCTGTGCCGCGCGTCGAAACTGAAGTCCAGGCCCTGCGGCCGCGAGTAAGAGATGCCCACGCTGCCGGTGAACTTCGGCGCGCGGGGCAGCTCGTTGCCCTCGGCCCCCGAGTCCGGGAAGCTCTTGATGTCGGACTTCGTCGTGCCGAGGCCGGCGGACAGCCTGAGCTCCTTGGTCACGTTCCAGGTGGCCATCACTTCCGCGCCGCGCGTCGTCACCTTGTCCGCATTGCGGACCACGGAGGAGCCCGGGCCGAGCTGGTAAGGCAGCTGCATGTCCTTGTAGTCGCTGTAGAACACGTTGCCGGAGAGCGTCAGGTGGCCATCGGCGAGGATGGTGCGCGCGAAGCCTTCGTAGTTCCAGACATACTCCGGCTCGAACGTGTAGGCCAGGAATGGCGGGTTGAAGGTGAATCCTGCGCTGCCGCCGTTGTAGCCGCGAGTGACGAGCGCGCCCACGGTCGAAGTCTTCGAGGGATGCCATGAGAGCACCAGCTTCGGCAGGAAGGTGGTGTATTTCTCGTCGAGATCGATCGCGAAGACGAAGATGCTGCCCTCGCGCCGGCGATGCTCCTCCTCGTAGCGGGCGCCGAACGTCACGTCGAAGGCGTCCGAGAACCGGTACGTGCCTTCACCGAACACCGCGTTGGTGCGGGTGCTGTCGTCGAAGCCGCCGCCACCGAAGAGGTCGATGAATTCGTCCTGCGACGCCCGGAAAAGGTAGGCGCCGAAGAGGCTCTTGAAGCGGTCGTCCGAGGACCGGAAAGTGAGGGAAGGCTGGGCAATGAACTCGTGGCCGTCGATCGTCGCGTTGCCGCCGCCCGGCCGCGCATAGCGCTTGATGTCCAGGTCCGCATACGAGACCACCGTGTTGAGGCTGACGGCGTCGCTCGCCTTCCAGTTGAGGTCGAGGATGCCGCTCGTCGACTTCGGCTTGAATGCCGAGGCGGTGAGATCGAAACGGTTGACGTGGTCGCCGTAGTCGGGAGCGCTCACTGCCTCGCTCTGCGGGCCCAGGAAATCCGTGTGGCTCACGGTGAGGAGCGCCTTGAAATCCGGCGCCGCGGCGGGCTCGATCAGCAGCTTCGCCCGGAAGACGTTGCCTTCGTACTCTCCCGGATCGCGGCCATCGGGATAAGGCGTGTAGTCGACGAAGCTGTGGCTGGTGCGGTGATCCGCGGAGAGGCGGAACGCGACCTGCCCGTCCACGATCGGCGCGGAGACGGCCGCCGAGTACTGCCGGGTGTCGAAATTTCCGGCGAATACGCGCGCCTTGGCGTGGAAATCGTATGTGGGATCCGCAGTCTTCACCGCGATGGTGCCCGCGATGGAGTTGCGGCCCTGCAGGGTGCTCTGCGGCCCGCGCAGCACTTCAACCTGCTGCAGATCCCACACGCCGAAATCGCCGAACACGACTTCGTTGTAGCTCGCGGGCCGGCCATCCGACTGGATGTTGAGTCGCGGCCTCGTGCCCGCGAAGAACGCATCCGCTCCGTAGGCCGGGCCGGTGCCGTCGACGCCGCGTACCGAAGGCGCGAACGAGCTCCTTCCCGTCACCGTGACGTTGGGAACGCTGCTCATGAGATCCTTGATGCCGTCGGCGGCCCGCTGCGCGAGCGCTTCGGCATCGATCACCACGACGCTGGTCGAGGTGTCCAGAACGGAGCGGCCGAGACGCTCGGCCGTCACGATCAACTCCTCGATGTTCCCGGAGGCCTGCTCCTCATCCTTGCTGGCGGCCGATGCCTGCGCGGGCTCGGCGGCCTGGCCGCTCGAGGCGATGCGGATGAGCCGGCCCGTGCTCTGGATCGCGCTGGTACGCATCTCCGTCTGCATGGCCGGCGCCGCGGTCACATCGCTCGCGCCCGTGGAGCGGATCAGGAAGGAATCCGGCCCCGTCTGCACGGCGTCGAGCTGCGTACCTTCGAGCAGCTTGCGGATGACGCCGGCCGCCGTGGTCTGCGCGCGAAGCGCAGGCGCATGCAGGTTCTGCACCAGCCGCGGCTCGAACATGACGTTGGTGCTGGTCAGATGGCCGACCTCGCGGAGCGATTCCGCGAGCGACCGGGCCGGAAGATCGAATGGATAGGTCGTGGCCTGCGATTGCGCGGCCGTGGCGACCGATGCGAGCAGCGCCCCGAGCGCGAGATCCCGTGAACGCCGATTCCGGAACGTGAACATGTTCGCCCCCTCTTTTAGTTCAGGCTCTCGTCGGCCCGCGCCTCGCCTTCGCGACGGCACGGACACGACGACCTGAATGAGTAGACGAGACAGCGGATCGATCCCCCAGTACCCGATGACTGCCGCTCAACGCATCGGCCCGGGGGCAACACCATTCACCAGCGTCTCCAGCACTGCCGTGCCGCTACTTCGTCCCGGCGGCCGGCGGAACCTTGCGGCCCTTGATGATCCGGGCGTCCCACACCTTGTCCAAGCCGTCCACGGTCTGCTTCCAGGCCTCGCCGACCTGGCGCTTGCCGAGCTCGAGGAAACACACGCCATGAGCGTCCGCATCTTCCTTCTCGCCCGGAGGATTGAAGAAGCACGTCCGGTTGCCCTCGGTGCGCCAGTTCAGGCCTGCGGAGAAGGTGCCGCCGAAGATGCCGTCCCAGCTGCCATCGGCGTTGGCGTAGATCCAGATCGTCTCCTCCGGGCGGCTGAGCTCCCAGGTGTTGCCGTAGTAGTGGGTGAGCCCCGCGTCGGCCGCGAGCGCGGCGGCGGCACCGTTCACCATCAGGAGTCCGATAGCGAGCTTCTTCACGTGATTCTCCTCGTCAGATTCAAAAATCTCATTCGTGGCGCAGCTGCAGCGTCTTCAACTGCGGATCGGCCAGGATCTCCGCCTGCGCAAACGGCAATCTGACCAGCTGCTTGCGGGAAAGGAGCCCGAGCTGATCCGAATAGTGCGGCGAGGCCGGATCATCCGACTGCCCGTGCGCGAGCACCGCGTTGGCCACCAGCTTGCCGTCCTCCCAGTACACCTGCAGCAGATAGTCCGTGCCCGAAGTGATCTGCGCGTAACCGTCCGCGCCGAGGCCGCTGCCCTCGAGCGCATTGAGCAAACCCTGCTCGCCTGGCCCTCCATGCAACGGGACCTTCTCGCCGCTCACCGTGCGCGCGGCGAGTATCTGGCCCCACGGCTCGGCGCCCGTGAGCTTGAGCGCCTCGAGCGCCTTCACGGTGTCGGCCAGTGCCGCGACGACTTTTTGATTCACCTCAGCCGTGGCGACGAGAGGCTGAGTGTCGAAAGGCCCGGCGGATGCACTGGGCGTGGCAAAGAGCCCGGGCGCCTCGCCGATGCGCTGCCAGAGCTCACCGAACAGCAATGCGCCGCGGCTGTCCCCATCGTTGCGTCGATCCCATTTCGCGAGGATCGCGCAGCCGCGCTGCGCCTCGGCGGGCAGGTCGGTTGCCGAGCACACGCGCAGAACGTCCGCGAGCCAGGTTTCCGCAGCGTAGTTGCGATTGTCGAGCACGACGTCGAGGGCCTCCTGCGGAGTGACCTTGCCGTCGGCGACGACCTCTCCCATGCGCCGCTGCGACATCCTGATCCGGAAGTTGGCGGGCTCGGCCTTCGGGTCACCGAAGAACCGCGAATGCCCTTGCGAGTCGTGCCCGTAGAGGGAGAAGCGATAGCTGTTGTTGGTGTTCTGGATGATCCTGCGCCCGACCAGCGTCGGAAACTTCTTCGCGGACAATAGCTGCGGCCGGCCTTCGGCGGACCGGACCGAGCACGCGCTGCGGCTGCCATCGAGGACGTTGTAGGAGCCTTCCGCCCCCGCCGCACGACACGTTTCCAGCGCGGCATCCTCGATGTCGAGCATCGGGCCGGATTCGACATACGCGATCGCCCCATGCCGGTCGCCCGAGATGAAGTGCGCGCCCATGCCGCGATCGTCCTCGATCGCTTTCACGAAGGCAGCCACCGTCGTCGCACGAGCCATGTTCACGAGCTGATTCAGGCCGCGCGCATTGCCGTCGGCAGCGTCGGTGACGGCGTACCACCCGGCAGGCCGGCCAGGACGCGCGGGCAGGCGATAGATCGGCCCCAGCCCGGAATGAGCGATCTGGAAGCTTTCGCTCCCGACGGTGCCGTCGGACTGCCGCACCGGCACGCTCACCGTGCGGATCTCGAGCGGCTTGCGCTTGCCGTCCACCACGTACGCCGGGTGCTCGCCTTCCTCCACCTTCAGGGCCTGCAGGACGTAGTACGTCACGGTGGCAGGTGCTTCGAGGGTCCAGGCGACGTCCCGGTTGAATCCCATCAACGGCAACGGCAAGCCGAGGAAGTCCGCGCCGGCGACGTCGAGCTCACCGGGAATGGTGAGATGCAGCTGATGGACCGAAAGCCAGTGCCCGCGCCACACGGTGTGAGGGTTCGCGACGACGATGGCGCTGCCGTTGCCCGTGACCTCCGCCCCATATGCCCAGGCATTGCTGCCGAGGCTCGCGGACATCGCGACGACTTCCGGCATGGGGGACGCGGCTGCGCTCTTCTGCGGCTTGCCCGCGTTCCAGGCGGAATCCTTTGCGACCGGCGCGATCTGGAAGGCCTTCCAGATGGTGCCGATCGACATCACGGCACGCACGACGTCGGCCTCCGTCATCTGCGGAACCGGAGCGCCTTTGCAAAGTCGCTCGCGCTCCTGCGGGCTCGTCTCCTTCACGACTCTCGAATAGCCTGCGGCGTAGCCACGCGCGATGTCGCGCGCGCGCGGCTCGAGCTGCTTCATCGCTCCGGCGACGATCTCGTCGGAGAGCTGCACGCGATAGAAGAGATCGGCGTTCAGGTTCGAGGTGGGCATGAAGCCCACGACCGCCTTCTGGTCCGCGCCATAGGCGCGCGAGCGGTCGCCGCGCAGCGTGGTGATCTGATCGGCCAGCAGGCACAGCCTGTCGCGCGCCACTGCGTATCCGTATCCATACCCGAGCCCTTCGTAGCTGGATGCGGTGATGTGCGGGAGGCCGCGGCTCGTCCAGCGGATCGTCGCATCCTTCGATGCCGCGTGCGCCGAAGCATCGAGCATCGCTCCTGCGATACAGGCCAGAGCCACTTTCGTCCCACGCCGCATGGTCGCCTCCGCCGAGATGCTGCACGAATGCCTCGCCGGAGCTTAGCCAACTCTTATGCCCTTTGTACAACTAATTCGTCATTGGGTAATCACTGGGATCGCGGCGATCCTCGTTTGAGTCCGTCGGGATCAGCCCGGGCGTTTGCGGGCCGTTGCGGCGAGGTCCGCGTTTGAGTCGGCGAGGACTCGAGATGCCGCACGGCGCAGGAGGTCCATCACGGCCTGCGCCGCGGGAGTCGGGAAACGGTTCGGGACCGTCAGCATGAAGAGGCGGCCCGCCATCGCCTCGCTGCTGTAGTCGGGCAACACCTTGACGAGCGCGCCCGACAGCGCGAGATCCCTGGCCATGTAGTTCGGCAGGAGCGCGACGCCCATGTCGGCCAGCGCGCAGGACAGCAGGAAATGAACGTTCTCCGAGGAGAAGCGCGGCTTCAGCGCCACCCGCGCACGCTTCTCGCCAGCGACCAGGGCGAGGTCGATCCTGCGCCCGTGCTCCAGGGACAGGAAAGCGGCCCGGCCCAGGTCCGCCGGCGTCTCGAGGCGGGCGAGCGAATCCCGGTACCGCGGCGTGCAGTACAGCTGCCACCGGACGGCGCCGAGGTCCTTGCAGACCACGTCCTGCGGAGGCTCGTCCGCGATGGTGATGGCGATGTCGATGTCCGCCCCGATGAGATTCGAGAAGCGGTTGTCGAACATCACGCGGAACGTGATCTCGGGATTGGCCCGCGCGAAGTCCATCAGCGCCGGCGCCAGGTAGCGCTGCCCTATTCCCGGCGGCAGGCGCACGCGGACCAGGCCGGAGAGGGTGCGCCCCATCGAGGCCACGTCGAATTGCGCGGCCTCGAATTCCAGCGCGATGCGCTTGCCGTGCTCGTACAGCGTCGTGCCGATGTCGGTGAGCCTGAGATCCCTCGTGGTGCGCCTCAGCAGCTGTGCGCTGACCTGGCGCTCGAGGTGCTTCAATCGCTGGCTGATTCCGGAGCGCGTCACGCCCCTGCGCCGCGCAGCCTCGCTCATGCTGCCGGCATCGACGACGTCCACGAAGAGTCGGACGAGATCCCAGTCCACGCTGGCTCTCCTGCAACGCCCGAAGGAGCGCATTCGCGCGCGAACGTAGGGGCCGCAGGCATCGATTGTCAATTCTGCGTGAACAGCATGAGTAGCCGCGCAGCGTTGTGAGCGCGCGCTTCCGGGCAATAGACTGCCCGCCAGAGGGCATCTCAAACGCTGCCGGGGAGTGCGCGACCTGATCTCGACGAGCCCGCTCCAGGGCATCAAGGTTCTCGATCTGACGCGCATGGTCTCCGGCCCGGTCGCGACGCAAACGCTCGCCGACCTCGGCGCCACCGTGTACAAGGTCGAGCGCCGCGAAGGCGACGACTCGCGGCGGTTCGGCCCGTTCCTCAAGGATCGCGCAGGAGGGGAAACCGATGACTCCGCCTACTTCCTCGCCTACAACCGCGGCAAGCGCTCGATCACCATCGACCTCGCCACGCGCGAGGGCCAGTCGCTCGTGCGCCGCCTGGCCGGGCGCTGCGACGTCATGATCGAGAACTTCAAGGTCGGCGCGCTCGCCCGCTACGGGCTGGGTTACGAGGAGATCGCGGCGGTGCGACCGGACATCGTCTACTGCTCGATCTCGGGGTTCGGCCAGGACGGGCCTTACGCGTCGCGCCCGGCCTACGACACGATCATGCAGAGCATGGCGGGCCTCATGAGCAGCAACGGCACGCCGCCGGACGTACCGGGCTCCGAGCCGCTGCGCACGGCCATCCCCATCACCGATATCGTGGCCGGCTTGCACGCCGCGAGCGCGATCCTGGCGGCCCTGCACGCGCGCCACGTCACGGGCCGCGGACAGTATGTCGACGTGTCGCTCTTCGATGCGGCGGTCGGCCTGAACGGTCATCTCGCCATCGAATACCTGATGACGGGATCGGTGCCGCCGCGTGCCGGCAATCGCAACCCCGTCACGGCGCCTTCCGAGCCTTTCGAGTGCCGCGACGGGAAGGTGATGATCGGCATCGGCAACGACGCGCAATTCGAGAGGCTGTGCGCCGTTCTCGGCGTGCCGCAGCTCGGCTCCCACGAGCGGTTCGCCACCAACACGGCTCGCGTACGGCATCGCGCCGAGCTGCACGCGCTGCTCGAAAGCAGGACGCGGGAGCACACCATCCGCGGCCTGTCGGAGTCGCTCGCTCGCGCCAACGTTCCTGCCGGAGAGATCTTCGCTCTGGAGCAGGTGTTCGGCGATCCGCAGGTCGCTCACCGGCAGATGGCGACGCAGGAGATGCATCATCGCGGCGTACCCGTTCCGCTGCTGCACAGCCCCATTCGCCTGTCGAACGAGGTCCCTAGACACTCCGCGCCGCCCGCGCTGGGACAACATACCGACGAGATCCTGGCCAGCGAGCTCGGTTTGTCGCATGAGCGCATCGCGACGTTGCGGGCGAGTGGCGTGGTGTGAGCGCTCCTCGCGTAGCCGCGGTGCTCCTGCTCGGCATGGCCGCCGTCGCAGGCGCAGCAGTGTCCACACCCCGCACTGAGATTGGCTTCGAGACGAGCGAAGGAACGTGGATCTCGCTCGATGTGTCTGCGGACGGAAAGTCGATCGTCTTCGATCTCCTCGGAGACCTCTACGAGCTGCCGATCGACGGCGGCGTGGCGAGACCCCTCCTCACCGGCAGGCCGTTCGAATCGCAGCCCGTCTACTCGCCGGACGGCACCTGGATCGCCTTCGTCAGCGACCGCTCGGGCAGCGAGAATCTCTGGATCGCGCGGCGCGACGGCAGCGAGCCGCGTGCGCTGTCGAATCTGGACGACGACACGGAGTTCTCGTCCCCCGCCTGGTCAGCGGATGGCACGCACGTCTTCGTCTCGCGCATCAGGGTGAGCTCGAACGTGTTCGAGCTGTGGGAATACCCGCTGGACGCGGGAGAGGCGAAGCAGCTGACACGAGGCGCTCCGCAGCCCGGATGGCCCAAGCGCAATCGCAACAGCGCATTGGGAGCCGTGTCCGCGCACGATGGCCGGCATCTCTTCTACGCCGCCAGGATGGGCGATTTCCTGGAACAGCACGCCTACGAACAACTGCCGATGCCGCTCTGGCGCGTCGTGCGTCGGGACCTGCGCACCGGCACGGAGGAAACCGTCGTCGCCTCGCCCGGCGGTGCGATGCGCCCTCGTCTCTCGCCGGATGATTCCGTCATCGTCTACGGCTCGAGGCGCGACGGCCAGACCGGGCTGCGCATGCGCCGGCTGCGCGACGGTTCCGACGAATGGCTCGCGTTTCCCGACAAGCAGGAAGGCTGGCCGAGCCGGGATGTCCTGCCGGCGTATGCGTTCACGCCGGATGGCAAATCGATCGTGCTCAGTCGCGACGGCCAGCTCGAGCGCGTCGATCTTGCCACGCGAGCCGTACATCGAATCCCGTTCACGGCGAACGTGTCGATTCAGGCAGGCAGCGCGGTACCTCGAGACATCGTCGAAGACACCGGGCCCGTCCTCGCACGGCTGATCCAGGGGCCCGCCGTATCACCCGATGGGCGGAACCTGGCTTTCTCGGCGCTCGGGAGCATCTACGTCATGCGGCTGCAGCCCGACGCCAGGCCGAGGCGCCTGACGACCGGCAGCCTCGCGCCGCAGTTCCAGCCCTCCTGGTCGCCCGACGGCCGGTGGATCCTGTTCGCGACCTGGACGGCGCGCGGCGGGCACATCTGGAAAGCGCGCGCCGATGGCAAAGGCGCCGTCCAGCGCCTCACCGCGGAGAGCGCGTACTACTCCGATCCCGTGGCCACCCGCGATGGCCGGGAAATTCTCGCCCTGCGCTCGAGCAATCATCAGCACACGCACCAGTACATCGAGATCGGGCCCTTCCGTCAGGCCGATCTCGTCAGGATGCCCGCGTCCGGCGGCCCACCGGCGGTGATCACTTCCGGAATGATCGCCGGGCCTCCTCAACCCGCACTCGATGGCAAACGCGTCCATCTCTACAGGGCCGATGGCGTCGCCTCGATTGCGCTCGATGGCTCGGACGCGCGGCTGCTCCTGCGTGCCGGCGGCATTCCTCCCCATTTCCACGAAGGACCCTTTCGCCTCGATGACGTGCGCGTGAGCCCCGATGGAAAGTGGGCACTCGCCCTGGGCGCATCGCAGCTGCATCTGGTGCAGATCAGGGCCACAGCCGGACAACCGCAAGTCGTCGACCTGGACGTCCCCTCGCCCGAGCACCGTCAGTTGACCGCCGTCGGCGCCGATTTCATCGGCTGGGCGGACGATGGCCGCTCCATCACGTGGTCGGTCGGCTCGACGCTCTATCGGATGCCATTGAGCGATGCTCGAAGGGCCGAAGGCCAACGCGGTATCGAGGGCGGCGCCGAACGCCTGGCGCAGAAGCATCAGGCCGTGGTGACGCTTCCCCGGGACGTCCCACAGGGCGCCCTCGTGCTTCGGGGAGGCACCGCCATCACGATGCGCGGCGATGAATCCATCGCGGACGCCGATGTCCTGGTCCGCAACGACCGCATCGTGGCAGTGGACGGCGATGCCGGCTCGATTCCGACTCCCGCCGATGCCCAGGACCCCGGCGACGTCACCGGAAGATTCGTGCTGCCCGGCTTCGTCGGCACGCATGCGCACTGGGTCCAGGTCCGCCGCGGCATCCTCGATCTCGAGGACTGGGGCCTGGCCGCCAACCTCGCCTACGGCGTCACCGCGGGACTCGATCCCTCTCCCCTGACCATCGACGCGCTGGCCTATCGGGACCTGCTCGACGCAGGCCTCATGATCGGCCTGCGCTTCCTCCGGCAGGCTTGCTGGTGCTCTCGTGGAACCGGACGTCCCGCGAGCAGGTGTCGGCCGTGCTCTCACGCTATCGGGACCACTATCGCCTGCGCAATCTCAAATCCTACTGGAGCGCAAACCGGCGCCAGCGCCAATGGGTCGCGGACGTCGCGTCAGAGCTCGGCCTCATCGCGACGACGGAAGGTGCGCTCAACGAAAAGCTGATCCTCACCCAGGTGATGGACGGCTTCTCCGGCAGCGAGCATGCGCTGCCGACTGTGCCCGTCTCGCAGGACGTCATCGATCTCTTCGCACGCAGCCGGGTGAGCTACACGCCGACGCTGGTCGTCGGCAACGGCGGGCCGCACGCCAGGAGCCGGCTCATCGCCCCGGACCTGCTCCACGATGACGCCAAGCTCAATCGCTTCGTGCCGCATCACGTCATCGACGAGCTGACGCAGCGCAGGCCGACGTATGCGCAGCACGAGTACGTCTATCCTCGCGTAGCGGCGGGAGCCGCGAAGATACTGCGCGCAGGAGGACTCATCGGCGTCGGCAGCCATGGCGAGCTGCAGGGTCTCGCCTATCATTGGGAGATGCAGGCGCTCGCGACGGAAGGGCTCACGCCGATGGAAGTGCTCCGTTCGGCCACGCTCGGCTCGAGCGAGACGATAGGGCGTGCAAGGGATCTCGGCTCTCTCGAAAGCGGCAAGCTCGCGGACCTCCTGGTGCTCGACCGCGATCCGCGCGCGAACATCGCCGATACGCTGTCGATCCGCGAAGTGATGAAGAACGGCAGGTTGTACGAAGCGGAGACCCTGGACGAAGTCTGGCCACGGCAACGGACCTATCCGGTCCCGTGGTTCCGGGAGGAGCCGCTCCCCGCTCATTAGCGCGAGCCCACCGTCATGACGCAGGATCGAAACGAGATCCGGATCGGCGGATGCCTGTTCATCGAGAGGCGCGCCCGAGCGCGGGGCGTCGAGTTCCGGATCGTCGAGGGACCGGACGCGGGGTCCACCCTGATTCTGCTGCCGGGCATGCTCAACCTGTGGAACGACTACCAGCGGGTGCTCCCGGCGCTCGCCGCGCGCTTTCACGTGGTGGCGATGGATCTGCGCGGGCACGGAGGCTCCGAATGGGCTGCGGACGGCCGCTATCGGGTCGTCGACTACTCCGATGACGTCATCGCGCTCATCGAGAGCGAGCATCGCTCGCCGGTGGCGATCTCGGGAAACTCGCTGGGCGGGCTCATTGCGCTCGACGTCGCCGCGCGCCGACCCGAGCTCGTGCGCGCCATCGCCATCGAGGATGCACCGCTGCTCATCACCGAGCCCCAGCGGTGGGCCTCTCACTGGTACTACCCGTTCTTCGGGGCGGTGGCCGCCATGCTCACCGAATGGCGCTCGCGCGGCGCGGACGTCCCGGATCTCGAGCGTCGCATCGCCACGCTGGATCTCTACCGGCCGCCCATCGACAAGAGCCGGGCCGACCGCATGATCTCGAGCGGGAAGATCCTCGAGCGCCTGCGCCGGGGAGGGTTGTTGAGCGGCGATGAGGCCCGGCGGATCGCCGCGGGGTGGACCTACTATGTCTCGGGCCAGCGCCCGAGGCTGGGAGACTGCCTGCCCGGCATCGCCATCCAGACGCTCGCCGCGGCGTGGGCTACCGTCGATCCACGGGTTCCGGTGCCCACGGTGGATCTCACTTTCAGCGAGGGGCTCGACCATCTCGCCGCACTGCGTGCCGTGCGCTGTCCGGTGCTCCTGTGGGAAGCCGATTTCGACATGAGCGGCCTCGTCCCGCAGCCAGACATCGAGCGCGTCCTTCATTCGCTCTCGCACGTGCCGCATCGGCACGAACGCGTCGATGGCGCGGGGCATCAGATCCACGCCGAGGCGCCGGAACGCTTCGCGGCTCGCACGATCGAGTTTTTCTCGCAGGGGTGAATCCCGAACGAAGGGAGGAATTACGAGCGTTGGCTTTTCGCCTTGATCAACCCCAATACCGTTTCGAGCTGGGGATCGACGCCCTTGCAGTGAACTCTACATGGCGAAACCAGTATGTCCGGAGTTACACCCACTCCTTCAATGGGACCCACTTCCGGCACCGTTCCGCCAAAGGCGGCGACCAGCACAAAGTACTTGCCACTCGCGAGCCGG
>JBGAIL010000123.1:0-14276 GCA_044225565.1 Steroidobacteraceae bacterium
CTCGGCGACGCTCGCGATGCGCTCGCCCTGCACGAAGAGGTCGTCCTTCGTGATCATCACCACCACGGACTTGCGCGGCGTGACCTCGGCGATGGACTGCGGCACCTCGATGCCCTTGGAGTTCTGGATGACCTCCACTTCCGTGGAATACACCAGCAGGAACGCCACCATCACCGAGAGGATGTCGATGAGCGGGATGAGGTTCAGCTCCGCATCCGCCCGGTGCCGGGAATGGTGCTCCGCCATGCGGCGGGCGCGATTCGACATGCTCATGAGTGCGTCCCCGCCTTCGGCGGCACCGCGCTCACCACCGGCCCCGGCACGGCGTCCGGCGCGTCGCCGATGGAGATGTCCGGGAACAGCTCCGCCTGGATGGTGGTGGCGCCGCTCTTCGCCTCGAAGGTGCGCACGCGATCCATCACCTGCACCAGGATGTCGTAGGGCGTATCTTTTTCGAGCAGGATGGAGGCGTCCGTCTTCTGCGGGAACTTCTCCTTCACGCGCTTGAGATAGCCGGTGAGCCCTTCGTAATCGTAGGCACCGGCCACGTTCGGCAGCGTGGCGAGCGGGCCGCTGTTGCGGTCCGCCACCTGCAGGAGGTCCTTGCGCACCATCACTTCGAGCTGCAGCCCGGGCGGCGGCTCGCGGAACTGCGACTGCGCGAGCGGCAGGTCCAGCTCGAGGATGGTGGTGCGGGAGAACACCGCCGTCATGAGCAGGAAGGTCACGAGCACCGTGAAGATGTCGATCATCGGCACGAGCAGCAGCTCGGCCGGCTTGCGCTTGTGGCGCGCAAGCTTCTTGATGGCGTAAGACCTACGCATGGCGCACGCCCGCTCCTCCTCCGGCCCCGATCAGGCCGCGGCCGTCTGGGGTTGCGGGGCGCCGCCGTCCTGGCGCCGCTCGGTGATGGCGTTCAGGAACTTGACGGAGGCCATCTCCAGGCTGTCGATGATCTCCGTGGTCTTGGTCTGCAGGAAGGCGTGGATGAAGAGGATCGGCACCGCGGTCATGAGGCCGAACGCCGTGCAGTTCATGGCCACCGAGATGCTGGCCGAGAGCAGGTTCGCCTTCTCCGCCGGGTTCACCGTGGCCACCGCCGAGAACGCGTGGATGAGGCCGATGACGGTGCCGAGGAGGCCGAGCAGCGTCGCCAGGTTGGCGAACGTCGCGAGGTAGTGCGTGCGCTTCTCGAGGCGCGGGACCACCTCCATGAGGCTCTCTTCCATCGCCTTCTCGATGTCGTCACGCCGCCGCGCGGACTGGATGCGCGCGAGCCCGTAGTTGAGGATCTGGCCGATGGCCGAGTCCGACTTCGAGGTGATGTTCACCACCTGCTTGAAGTCGCCCCGCGACAGCAGCGGCACCACCTCGTTCCACAGGCTGCGGTTCTTCACCGCCATCCGCGTGAGGTAGATGTAGCGCTCGACGGCGATCGCGAGACCGACCACGAGCACGATGGCGATGGGGTACATGAATTCCCCGCCGCCCTGAAAAAACCGGACGATCACGTTCCAGAGCTCCATCGACGTCTCTCCCGCTCAAACAAGCCTGCAATGGTTGAATCACATAGACCCAAAAAGCTGCGATCTGCCTCTCACTTGGGAGCGGCCGGCGCGGCCGCCTCCGCCGAATCCGGCTGTAAGGCGCGGTAGTACCGGTTCTCGCGCCGGAATACGTCGCGATCCACCGGCTCGAGCACCTCGTCCAGCAGGCTGTTCACCGGCTTGCCGACGAGGTCGCCCAGGTCCGAACGCTTCCAGGGAACGATGTACAGCACCTTCGGCAGCTCGCGGTTGCCGGTGATCTCGGTGGTCTCCAGATCAAGGCGGTCCAGGGCACGACCGCTGCGTGCGGTGGCGGCTTTCGCCGGCTGCTGCTGCGCGGGCGCGGCCCGGTCCCGCGCAGGTGCGGCTGATGCCTGCGGGGCCGCTTGCGGCGCCCCGGGCAAAGGCGAGGCGGGCTTCGAGCCCGAGGGGCTTGCGCTCGAGGGCTGCGGCGGCGAGGGCTCGCCCTGCGATGGCGCAGGCGCAGAGGTATTCACCGCCGGTTCCATGTCTTCTGGCCGCAGCTGCGGCCTCGGCGCCGTGCCGGGCTGCGTGCCTTGCTCCGACGCGGGAGCAGGCTTCGCCTCCTGCGCGACCTGCTGGGCCGAGGCGCTCGGCACGAGCGCGATGCTTGTCATCAACGACGTCAGCACGAGGAATGCACCTGAAGTCTTGCGCATGCTCAATCTCCTGCCTGTCCCGATGGCGGCGGGGTGGCGGTGGCATCGCCGGCCGGCTCAGCCTGTTGCGCCTGTTCACGCGCGGGCTCAGGCGGCGGAGCCTTCTTGCCCGTGCGCTGGCGCAGCTCCGCGATCCAGCCGGTGACGGGCTTGTCCTCGCCAGAGAGCTCCTTATAGCGCTCGAGCTCGGTGAGCGCCCGCTCGGGGTCTCCGAGATACAGGTCGAGCAGCACGGCGTAGTTGCGATGCGCGGGCGCGAAGGAATCGTCCACTGCGATGGCGCGCTCATAGGCCTGTGCGGCTTCGCCGAAGCGGCCGCGCATGCGGCGGGTGACGCCGAGCTCGTTCCAGGCGACGACGCTCGAAGCATTGCGCCCGGTGGCGTTCGCCAGCGCGTCCTCGGACTGGTCGAGCTTGCCGGCCTTGCGATAGATGAGGCCGAGGTTCACGTAGGGCGCGGCGAGCTGGGGATAGGCCTCGCCCATCTGCTTGAATTCGAGCTCGGCCTCCGTGAGGTTGCCGGCGCGCATGAGGCTCACAGCGCGGTCGAAGTCCGCCTGGGCGCGAGGAGGGATGACAACCGGCGCAGGCGCTGTGCCGCCCCCCATCGTCGCAACAGCATTCGGCGCTCCACCCGCAGTGGAATCCAGCGGTACGGCCCGAGCGCTTTCCGACTGATCGGCCGTCGCTTTCGCGACGCCACCATCAGCCACCGCCGGAATGGCGGCACGCTGCTCGCCCGCCGATGGCGTAGAAGGCGAGCTGCTGCACGCGGCCAGCCACACGACCAACCCCGCGCCACAGGCCATACGCACTACGCGGTGCACAGCATCTTCCGCCGAAGCCTGCGTGGCTGCGGCTACATGGCTCGCCTGCCGAAGCAGACGCGCACGCTCAATTGAGGGTGGTCGCGACATCCTGCATCAGCTCCGTCTTGCCATAGCGGCCCGGCTTCAACTCCGCGAGGGCCTGATAGCTCTTGCGCACCGAATCGTCGTACACGCCCTCCTTCGCCCGCGCCGTGTTCACCTCGTGCACCTGGATGGCCTGCTCCTCGAAGGGGAACACCTGCTCCTCGAGCAGCAGGTCGTACTGCTCGAGCGCGTCGCCCGAGAGGTTCTTCGGCCGCTCCGAGCTCATGAGGTCCTTCGCCAGCGTGCGATACAGCTCGGCCATCTCGTACGTGGCCGCAGTCGTAACTTCCGCCACCTGGTAGCTGGCGGCAAGCTTGTACGCGTCCATGGCCGCATCGAGCGCCTTGCGCTTCGCGACCAGGCTCTTCTTCAGGGGCGCCGTCAGGCGCACGCCGCGGAAGGCGTCCCGCGCAGGCTGTGCGAGCGCGAGTTGGGCCTTGCCTGCGAGATACCGCGTTCTATCCGTGCGCGCGGCACCGCCCTGCGCATCCGCTTTCACGATCTCTCGATACCAGCGGGTCTGCGTCGCGGTGTCGCCACGCTGCGCGGCGAAGTCCGCCAGACGCTGACGGGCCTCCATCGCGTCGCCCAGCGGCGAAGGGTTCGCGGCGACGAACTTCTCGAGCATCGTCACCGCCTTGGGCACGTTGTTGGCCTTCGCGTAGAGATCCGCCGATTGCAGCAGCGCTTCGCGCTGCACCGCAGGCGTCTCCGCCGGATTGGCGGCGATGCGCTCGAATTCCTGCGCAGCCTCGCCGGCCCGCCCGGTTTCGGAATACGCTACCGCCAGCTTGCGGGTGACGTCGCTGGAGAGTTCGTGCTTGGGATTCTCGCGCCGGAAGCCTTCGAGCACCTCGATGGCGCGATCCCACTGCTTCAGGTTGATGAGCGCCGCGCCCGCATCGTACTGCGCGGTAGAGCGGATCTTCGAATCCGGAGCGACCCGGGCGACGCGCAGGAAGTCTTCCACGGCGCCCGCGCCATCGCCGCTCTTCTGTTTCGCCTCGCCCTGCTTGTACACGGTTTCCGCAAGCCGCTCCGTGAGGTCCGCGCGCAGCTTCTCGTCACCGCGCACTCGCTCGCGGGCTTCCGCGAAGGCGGGCTCTGCCTTGTCGTACTCGCCCAGGTCGTAATGCGATTGGGCGACGATCGTCCACGCGATGCGCTGCTTCGCTTCGTCGACCGGCGGGTTACGGGCCAGCACCATCTGCGACACCTGGATGGCGCGAGGCAGGTCCTTCGCAGCGAACGTGTCTTCGGCCGCGCGAGTGAGCACGCCCGCGCTGTCAGGATGAGCCGGGAAGGCCTGCGCAAAGCGGATGCCGGACTCCGTAGCCTTCGCATGCCACTGTACCTTCGGCATGCCGGTGAGACGTTCCTCGCCCTTCTGGTATGCCGCGAGCGCCGCATAGCCGGCCGCCGCCGACTTCTCGTTGGGCGGATACGTATAGGCAGTGCGCTCGTACTCGGCGGCCGCGTCCGCGAACTGACCGCTCTCGTACAAGGTCTCGGCGAGCAGGTAATTGGTGGCCGCCGAATCCGGATCATCGGGGAACGACTGCAGGTAGGAGCGGTACCATTTGGCCGCCTCCTGGAAATCCTCGACGCGCTTCGACTTCTGCGCCGTCGCGTGGAAGTGCGTCGCGACGTCCTTGAGGTTGGTCTTCAGCTCCTGCACCACCTGCGGGTACTGCGAGCGCTCCCGCCCCTGCCAGAAGGGCGAGCCGAAGTTGTACCGCTCGACGTATTCATGCTTGCCTTCGAGCACCAGCTGGCTGAAGCCACCCTTGCGGTAGGCTTCGATGGCCTGCATGGCGAGGTTCGGCGCATGGTCGCTGTTCGGATTTCGCGCCACGTAGGCGCGATAGGTCGTGGCCGCGTCCTGGTAGCGCTGCTTCTCGACGTAGAGGTCGCCGAGGCCGGAATATAGAAGGTGCGAGTACGGCTTCTCGCCGCGCTTGTTCACGAAGGCGTCCAGCGACTCGGCGCCTTCGAGGTACGAGAACGTCACGCTCATCACGCGCAGCGTGTCCTCCACCAACTCGCGGTCCGCGCGCTTGAGGCTCGCCGGATCGACGCCAGTCCCGCGCCCTCCTCCCGCCAGCATCTGGTCGAGCACGCCGGCGAAGGACTCCAGGCTCTCCTCGCTCATCGATTGCTTGAAGAGCGACCAGCCGTGCTTGTAGAGGCTCTGCGAGTAGAAGGATGACGAGGCACCGCGAGCGATGACCGCGCCATAAGCCGCCTGCGCATCCGCGTAGCGCTTGGCAGAGAACAGCAGCTCGCCGCGGCGGAATTGCACTTCGTCCAGCTGGGGCGTCTTCGGATACTTCGCGACGATGCGGTCGAGCGTGGCGAGAGCCTTCTCCGGCTGCCCGGTGGTCTCGTACGCGCGCGCCAGCTGGTACAGCACCTGGTCGTTGCGCGGATAGTTGGGGTATGCCTCGAGCAGCGTCGAGTAGAGCTTGATGGCCTGCGCGCCCTGGATGTCGATCTGCGTGACTTCCGTCTGCATGCGCTCGAGCTCGCCGGCCTCGAGGTTGAGGTCGCCGAGCCTGCGCATGGCTTCCGCGCGCAGCGCGGGGTCCGTCTTCTGCAATTCGAGGAAACGGCGATAGTTCTCCATCGCCTTCGTGCTGCTCGAGGTGACCTGCGCGTCGGTGCGCACATCGACGGGGCGCGACTCGAGATCCTTGATGGTCTTTTCCTTCTCCTTCTCGGCCGCGATGGCAGCCGGCGGAGCGTCAAGCACCGCGACGAGCGCCAACGCACAGGCCAGCACCCTCACGGCTTCTGCTCCGGCGGATTGGGTACTGTGGCAGGCTGCGCGTCCTGAGGAACGGATTCCGGCTCGCTGCGCTGCGCGGGCGCGGGCCGCTCGCCAGCGGGCGAAGGAGCGTTCGCGGCGCGGTCGTACATGGACGCGAGTGCGTACCGCGCCTGCACCTGATACGTGGCGAGCCGATCCTTCTGTGCTTCGAGCGAAGCGACGGCCAGGTCCGACAGATACCCGTTCTGCTTCTTCGATACCTCGGCCAGGCGCAGCTGCAGGGCTTCCATGCGCTGGCGCAGCGCATCGATACGTTTTGCGAACTCGCCGGTGTCCGTCGGCACGCTCTTGCGCGCCTTCTCGACACGCACCCAGCGGCCCTGCGCCTCGCGCAAGGCGACGTCCAGATCCTTGAGCGTGCGGCGCTGCTGCCACATGCGCGCCTTGAACGCTTCGTCGAGCCGGAAGTAGAGAACGCCTTTCACCAGGCGGATGCGGTCGCGCAATTCATCCTTCTCGCTGCCCTCGGGCTCGCTGGCGAGCGCCGCTTCCAGCCGCTGGATCTGCGCCCACTGCTCACGCTCTTCCGGCGAGCCGAGTGCGGCGACGTCGCCATTCGCTTCGACCGCGCCGAGCCGGCTCTGCAGCTCCTCACGCCGCTCTTGCAGCTTCTCGGTGGCGCCCGATGCCAGAAGCGCATCCGCGCGGGGCAAGCGCTCCGCGTGCGCGCGCTCGCGGGTATCCACCATGTCCTCGAAGGCCGTGATGCTGTCGCCCCACTTGTCGAGCGTATGGCCCATGAACGAGAGGTCGCGGTAGTTCTTCAGGCCTTCCTGGAAGTCGTGGCCGGCGAGCACCGTATACAGATAGCGGGACTCGGGAGCGTCCGGCAGGTTCTTCAGCTGCCAGAACCAGCCGTAGCGCGCATCGCCTTCGGCTTCGAGCATGGCTTCCAGCATGTTGCCGTTGCGGATGCGGCCCACCGCCTCATCGATGCGCGCGCTCTCCGAATCGAAGGCGGCAACGGCGCTCTCGTAGTACTCCGCCGACTGCGCGCTGGCGTTCAGCTTGCCGAAGGCGTACGGCACGGAGAGATATGACTCCTGCACGGCGGCATCCAGCAGATTGCGCTCGCGAAGCTCCATCCACGGCGAGAGCGCCTTCTTGTAGTCGCCCATCGCGGCGTCCGCCCAGCCGGTGCCGAGCAATGCCTTGTTGGAGTAAGGCCCGGTGAGCCGCACGCGCTCCAGCGCCGTGCGCGCCTTCTCCGGTTGCTGTGCCTGCAGATAGGCGAAGCCGAGCGCGAGGTTGGCGCGGTCTTTGAGTGCCAGCAGCTCGGCACGCTGCGTCTCGAGCGTCCCTGCCTGTGTCAGAAAAGGATCGGCCTCCGCGAGACGCCCCTCGCGCACCAGCGCCACGCCGAGATTGAATCGCGCATAGGCCATCCAGTCCGCCGGGCCATTCCAGCCGCGCAGCAGCTTCTCGGCCTCTTCGAACTTGCCCTGGCGCATCAGCACGTTCGCGAAGAGATGCTGCTTCTCGGCCTCGAGCGCCGGGGCGAGCTGGCCCTGCACCTGGCGCAGGGCGTGCTCAGCGCGGTCGAGATAGGCGCGCGCGTACCAGACCTTGCCGAGATAGAACCAGGCGCGGTTGCGCACGCCTTGCGGAATGTCCTGGGTCAGCAGCGTCTCGAAGCGCTGACCGGCCTCGTTGTGCAGGCCGAGCGACAGATACAGGCCTCCGAGCAGCAGCTGCGATTCCGCCTCGTGGTGCGGCAGCTGGTGCCAGTGCTCGTAGGCGTTGAGGCGCGTGATGGCCTCGAAGTCCTGCTCCTGGTAGTAATAGAAGAGAACGTCGCCGTAGTGCAGGTCGCGGATGCGGGTGACGGGGAGCTTCTGCGGGTCCTGGCGCTTGCCTGCGCCGAAGGACGCCGCCGGCACCAGGGCCGAGAGCGCCGCGAGACACAACGATGTGCGCAGGAGTCGCATCGCGGCGCGCGGCTATTCCCAGTCCTTGATCTCGAACTCCGGCTGCTGCTTCCTCTGCCGGTCGCTGATCTTGAGCTCGAGGTACTTCGCGCCGATGCCCTTCTCGAATTTGAGCGTGGCGCCGCGCTGGTAGTCCCGCTCCTGCGGCCCCTTGCCCTTGAAGAGAGCGACCAGCTCGTGCCGGCCCACCTTCAGGTTGCCGAGATAGAGCCGGTGCACGCCGCCCTTGAGCAGCGCTTCGGCCTCGCGCGGCGTGTAGAGATAGTCCGCGACTTCCTTCTGATCGATGGTGAGCGTGACGGAGTCGAGCGCGAAGAAGTCGCCGACGTCCATGGAGACGAACACGGCGACCTGCGTGTTGGCGGGAAAGAGCAGCTCTTCCTCGAGCACGAAGAGGTCGCGGTTGAGATCCACCACGTCCTTCTTGAGGTCCTGCACCTCCTGGTCGAGGCCGCGGGTGTCGGTGGCAGCGCCAGCGCCTGCCGCTGGAGCGGCCGCGGCCTGTGCTTCGGCTGCTGGAGCGGCCTGCGCCACCGCGGGCTGCACGCCCGCCTGCGCAGCTACCGGCCCGGGCGTTGCCTGCTGAGCCCACAGGGGGCTCGCCATGAGGGCCAGTGCGGCCGCGAGTGTTTGAAAGCGCAGCATAGGTCTCCGATCACTCATTCAGCAGTACGCGCAGTTGCTCCAGATAGAGCGCATCGCTCCGGGCGCTGAAGTCGCGATGCACGTGCCGCACGGTGCCGTTGCGATCCACCAGCACCGTCATCGGGAGGTTGTCCACCTCGTAGGCACGGCTCACCGACTTGTGCGGGTCGAGCAGCATCGGAAACGAGACGGCGCGACCCTTGGCGAACTCCACGGCACTGTGCGGATCGTCATCGACTCCCACGCCGAACACCTTGAGGCCGACGGAGCGATACGTCTCCAGGCTGCGATCCAGCGCGTCGAGCTGAGTGCCGCAGGAGGCGCAACGGCTTCCCCAGAAGCTCAGCACGACGACGTCGCCGCGGTGCTCGGACAGCCGCACGTTGCCCCCGGCCGCAGCCTTCAGAGCGAAATCCGGCGCGGGCTTGCCCAGCAACGCATACGGCGCGGCGGCCGCGAACAACGCGCCCGCAACGATGCCGCACGCGAGCGCGAGCACGCCGCCTTCAAGCCTGCCCAAGAGTCTGGTTTTCCGCACAAAAATGACCCAAGCAAAGTCGCGGGCAACCCTCGCACACGCTCCTTGACTATGTCAACGAAGCGGTTCAAGGGCTGCGAAGCGGTACCCCCGAAAATGGGGCTTCATACGATGGGGTCGGGGCTTGCATCGTGCGTGCGGATTGCTTTGCAGCCGCATGCACGATGCAGGACCCGATCCCTTCCCGTGAACCTCGGCGGATTACGCGAGTGGCGCGAAGGCGATGAGACTGTCGCGCAGAGCCACGCTGCCCAATCCGTGGTTCGGGAACAGCGTCGCGAAATTGCCTTCCCTGCCGTCCAGCGCCAGGTAGTTGAGAACCACGGTCTCGACGAGGAGGTTCACCGCGTTCGCCGCCGGGCTGCCAGCCGTCTCGACATCGCCGCTGGCCCGGAAATACCCGATCTGCTGATGCCTGGCCTGCTCGGCGGCACTCCCGCCGCGCAGCGTCGGGCGGCCGCCCGGATTGAGCACCAGGAAGAAGGCCGCGGCCGTCTGCTGGTTGTCGCCGGTCCACACACCCTTGCCGCGCCCTCCAGCGGAGTTGTCCACCATTCCGTTGCTCGAGAGCGACCCGTCACTGAAACAATAGATCATGAGTCTCTGGCCGCTGCGGGCGGCATACTCGAGACAGGCGCCGATGCACTGACCGGCACGGAAGTCGCGAGACTCGCCGGTTGCGCGCTCGCCGGTATGGTAGTCGAACCCGCCCATGCTGATGGTGCCCGCGCCGGCATAGCCGCGGACCACGAGCTTCATCACCGAGGCCGTGCGTTCGAACTCGTTTTCGTCGTCGAACTCGGCTTCCGTGAAGACTCCACCCGCGCCGCGGATGTCGGGATCCAGGCTCGGATTGAGCTCGGCGGGATTGCTGAAACGGTCGGTAGTGTCAGCCGTCTTGACGTATGCGCAGCTCGCGCGCGTCCTCACTGTCGCGTCGTCCGCGAGGCCGGTGGTCACCGGGTCCGCAGGGTCGTTGCCGCCGACTGTACTCGGCACGCCGAACTTCGCCTGGCTGATGCGAGCCATGGATTCCATCACCGCCACGGTGTCTGCCGGATTGTTGAACAGCTCACCGAGCTCGCCGGTGTCGACGAGGCCGGTCACGTCGCTGTTGCGGTCGATCTTGGTCGGACGGTTGGCCGGGTCGATCATCATGAGCGGGGCCATCGAATTGCCGCCGGAATCGGAGTTCTCCGTACCGATCAACGTCAGCAGCGAGCCCTTGGCGCCGGCTTTGGCGATGCCGTACATGGGATTGTGCGGGTTGTTGCCGGTGTCGTTCTCCGAGCGCGCCGGGATTACAGCGCCGTTGATGAGCGCGCGAGTGGCTGTCGAGGTCTTCGAGAGGATGCCGCGCAGGAACGCGCTGTCCGAATGGAACGCGAGGCCGAGCTCGGTATTGATGAAGTTCGTGGTGGAGCTGTTGGGTACCATGTCGCCGGGCAGGCCGAGCTTGGAATAGCCCGCGGTGCTCAGGAAATCGAGCTGGCCCTCCTGCTGGCCCACCAGCACGTTGGAGCCGGCGATGTTGGCGCCGCCCGCGAGGTCGACGCAGATGAACGGGACCAGGCCATTGCCCACGGTGATGCCGCACACCTGCGAGGCGACGGCCAGCATCTCCGGGGAGAGCAGGCGCGCCTGGGCCTGCGCTGCGCCCGGTTTGAGCATCGCCGCGAGCAGGCTGCCGCCCATGACGCTCGCGGAACCGGCGATGAAGCCCTGCGCGAGGAAGTCCCGGCGGCTCACGGGCCGCTTGTGGGACGGATGCCGAAGCGGCTCATCGAGCTTCAACGGCCGTGGCAGTCGGGATTTGATGATCATGGATGCCTCACTTCACGGCCATCGCGGCACTGCCGACGGCGGCGCCACAGACTGCCTTGACGACGATGGGCGTACGCGCGCCGCCGCAGGCGGTCGAGCTGCATAGCTTGCCCTGGATCAGGGTATTGAGCTCCGTGTGAACCGTCGCCCGATCCGGCTGGCTGGTGAGATTGGTGCCCAACACGTGATCCAGCAGCGGATTGATCACCAGGTCCCGCTGCCCCTGCGTGGAAAGGTTCGAGCTGAAGTCGAAGCCCGGGAAGTAGGTGGCGCGGGCCGACGCATCGTCCACGAGCGCCGCGCAGTATTTCACCGCGAGCTGCGCTATCGACGTCTGGTGCGAGCCCAGGAACGCCTGGATATTGCTCACCGCAGGCAACGACTGCCGGATGTTGTTGTACGTGGCCTTCACACCGGCGTTGTTCGGGCTGACGCCCGTGATCGACGCCATCGTGGCATTGATCTCGTCGAACGTGCGGATGCCGATGTCCGAAGTCGCGCTGTTGTCGATCCGCGGGGCATTGACGCCATTCACATCGGTCGAACAGACCTCGGTACGGCTGCCAAGCTGGTCGAAGCACAGGAAGAAGAGGTCGTCCGCCGGCCCCTTCTGCAAGGGCACCACGGTGCCGATGCGCGACAGCGGCTGGCCCACGCCCGGCGTATAGAGCGAGCTCGTGACGCTGGTGTCGAGCGTCTTGTACGCCTGGCCCACGTGCAGCTCCGCGCCGTTCTCGCCGATGCGCATGCCCTTGATGACGATGTTGCTGCTCGGGGTCGCGCCCGCCTCGAGGCTGATGAACGAAGGCTTGTTGAAGAGATAGCCGAAACTGTCGAACTGGCTCACCTCGAACATGATGTAGCTCTTCGGCACGTCCACCAGGTGCGAGACGCCGAACAGCAGGAAGTACCGCTCGCCGACCCCGACCTCGAAGTTCTGCTGGATCTGCTCCTGCGTCAGCGCGCGGTTGTGGACTGCCACCAACCGGTACACGCCCGTGAACTGCCGGTTGCCGGACACCTCATTGCCGAGCACGAACGCGAACGTGTCGTCCCAGTCGCCGATGGTGGCCGCGCCGGCACCATCCATGTCGCCGGTGAACTGGCCGTTGACGTAGATGCGGCGGCCATTGGTCGGATCGAACGTGACGACCACGTGCTGCAGGGTTGCCTGCAGGTCTTCGTCGTCTGCATTGGTGATGAGCGAGGGACTGCCGTTGGCGTCCGTCACGGAGCTGCGCTGCAGGAACTCGACCTGATACTGCTGCTGGGCGACGGTGAAGTTGCGCGAGGTGGTGCCGCCCGAATAGCTCGCGATGAACGCATCCTCCTGCGCCACGTTGGCCGGCGCGATCCACAGCTCGATGCTGTACTCGCCGGTGGCCCCGATCAGGTCGTGCAGCTTCTTGCTCGCCGCGGTGGTGCCCTGAGCCTTGCCGCCCGTGCGCACGTTGATGCCCCAGCCGCCCACCCACACGACGTCACCCGAGAGGGTAAGGTCGATGGCGGGATCCACGCCGCTCGTGTCGTAAGCGGTAGCGCATGCGCCCGCGATCGACTGGCCGCAGTTCTGGCCCGTCTTGAACTCCCACTTGGCGATCGCGTTCGCATCGTAGCGGTTGCCACCGCTCGCCACGGTGCCGTCGTAAAGCGTGACGGCCCGGCTGAGCACCAGATCGGGGTTCTCGGTGAGCGGGTTCACGGGGTCAATGGCGCCGACGAAGTCCTGGATTCTGGCGAGCATGACCGCTGCATCGTTCGCGCAACTCGCCGACCAGCAATTGTGGAATTCATCGCGCAGGCGCACGACCAGCCGCGATTTGGCATCGGCCAGCGAGACGCCAGGGGCATCGTCGAGATTGATCTTGGCGCGCGCAGCCGCGTACGCCTCGTCCTTGCTCAGCGTATTCGCGAAATAGGGAGTTTGCGGCGTGACGGCATCGGGCGAATGGCAGCGCGAGCAGTTGGGTTGGACCGGGCTGAGGCTCGCGCCCGTGACGAGGTTATAGATTCCGTCGTACGCGGACGAAGAGTCCGGGAATACGCGACTGTCGCCCACGGCCTTGTCAGCCGGCGCGACGAGCTGGATCTGCGTGCCACCGCCACCGGCGGCATCACCTGCCCAGTTGGTGATCCACGTCGTCAGCAGGTCGGCGCAGGCATCGGGCGAAGCGAGCCAGCAGTTGTGGCCGCCACCCACCTTCTGGACCATGCGCGAGGAAGAGGGGTCGCTCAGGTTCACGATGCCGTTCGCCGCTTCGTAGGCAAGGTTGATGTCGTCCTGACGCGCGAACATCGGCGCCTGCTGGCCGGCGACGTGGCAGCCGCCGCAGCGATTGCTGGCCTTGATGTTGTCCCAGAGGTTGATGCGGAACGCCTGCACGTCCGCGGTCGCCGGTGGCGGCCCGTTGTACGCCGGCTGAGTGGGCGGCGTGGTGTTGGGATTCTCGGAGGTCGGCGCCCCTCCACCGCAGGCGGCGAGCGCGACCGCGGCGAGGCCGGCGAGCAGACGGATGCGCATTGCGATGAAGGCCTGTCTCATGTCATCGCTCCTCACTGGCCACTGCACGCCGCGGCGGTTTCCGCGAACACGCGCCTGAGGCTGTAGCCGTTCTCGAAGTTGCCGACGATCCTGGTGAAATCCCCGACGTCGCTCGAGTTGGGAGCGCGCAGGCAGACATAGCGGTACACCTTCTCGACCTGGCATTGTGCGAAAGCCTTGCTGCCAGCGAGATCCTGGCCAAGCGACTTTGCGCCAACACCGCTGGTCAGTTCAGGCCCACCACTCGGCCAGAGCGCCGCGTTCGGGCCGGCACGCCACCGATTCTCCCAATGGTCGTCGGGCGTGATGTAGCCCGGCTTGAAGTTGTCCGAGTTGATCAGGTACTTCGGCTGCACCTGCCCGTCGGTGTAGACGACGCGTCCCTGCGCTTCGTCGTACTGATAGTAGGCGAAGGCCTGGGCCATCGGATCCATGCCGCTGTGGCAGCCGATGCAGTTGTTGAGGAAGATGCGGCTGTCGCCGCCGGGGCTGCGGCTGATGTCCTGGCGGATGCGGTCCGGCGGACGCGAGGTGTCCTGCACCTGCTCCAGATCGCGGCAAAGGTGGTTCATCAGCGTGAAACGGAACATCGCACGATTGGTGCCGGCGATGAAGAACGCCTGGGATGCCGCTCTGGTGGTAATGACGCCCGCGGTGGCTGTCGCCGGCAGGCCGTTTCGCGAGGACTGCGTGCTCTGCACCAGCACCGTGCGCAGATCCGCGTTCTGGCCTTCCATGGCCGCGTAGTGATCGTTGTTCGAAGGCGAGTACGCCGGCGAAATCCCCTGACCGGTGTAGAGGATATCGCCCGACAGCACCTGGTTGAAC
>JBGAIL010000124.1:0-14292 GCA_044225565.1 Steroidobacteraceae bacterium
GAGCCAGGAATCCGCCGGGCTCGCGCCGCGGATTCCGGAACGGCGCGGCGCCGAAGGGACGCGCGATGGTCGAGCCGAGCGGGTACGCTCGTTGCTTCACCCAGCGCTGGAGGAGTGCCCATGGAAACGAACGAGCTGCATCGTGGCCGACTGATCGATCACATCCAGCTGGTGGTGAGGGATCTCGCCGCCAGCAAGCGGTTCTACACCGCGGTCCTCGGCGTGCTCGGCCTGCCGGTGGGAGGCGAGGCTGAGGACTATTTCTGGGCGGATGAGCTCTTCGTCTCGAGCCGGGAGAGCAAGGCCAGCGCGGGAAAGCTCACCGGCCCCACGCATCTCGCCTTTCAGGCCGAGGATCGTGCGGTGGTGGATCGCTTTCACGAGGCCGCGCTCGCCGCCGGCGGCAAGGACAACGGCGCGCCGGGCGAGCGCCCCTATCATCCCGGCTACTACGCCGCATTCGCCCTCGACCCCGATGGCAACAACATCGAGGTCGTGCACCACGGAGCCGCCCGGCGGTCCGCTGCATCGGTGAAGATCACTTTCGCGGGGTGACTGGCAGGCGGACGGCGGCCATGCGTCTGCCTCGCAAAGGCTATCTTGCCGAGCTCACGCGCATGAACGGCCCGCCCAGCAGATCCCACCCGGGATCGAAGGAGGCGGGCTGTCCCTGTGGATCGATGTGGAAGCGCAGGAAGAAGCGCATCAGATCGACGCCGCTCGTGGATACGTGCATGCGGAAGATGTCCCCGTGCCAGTGCTCGAGCCGCCAGTCGACGACGCCGGGTTTGCGGAAGACGAGCCGGTCGCCGGCCAGGACGATGGCCGCACGGCCAAATGCCGGATTCTCGTACTCTCCGACGTATCGCTGCAGGGGCAGGGATGGCGGCACGCCGCGCCGGCGTTGCCGCTGCAGGCCGGCTTCGGCCACTTCAGCCTCGTGCTCTTCCTGCTCGGCGACCGCGAGCAGGTCGCGGCTCCAGTCGTGGGATTGCGCTCCCAGCAAGGCATCGAAGATGCGCAACGCGATCACGTCATTGAGCAGCCCGCTGCCGTCCCGCCCATAGCTGTTCGCCAGCACGATCACGCCCGTTCCTCGATCCGGAATCATCGCGATCAGGGACATGCCGCCGAGCAGCGCCCCACCGTGATAAAGATAGCGGTGCCCGCGGTAGGTGTGATGGAACCAGCCCATCGCATAGCTCACCCGCTCCGTCGTCGGACTGATGCGGTTCACGGCCTCCCACACCCTGCTGAAAGAGAACTGCGTCGGATCGCGGATCATGATCTGCGGCGTGCGCAGCTCCTGCAGCGTCGCCGCGGACAGCAGCGGCCGTCCCGCTTGATCCCGTCCTTCGTTCAGGTTGAAGCGCAGCCACAGGGAAAGATCGTGCAGGTTCGACACCATCGAGCCCGTTGGCGCACCGCCCCGCAGGGAGATCTGCCACGGCAGTGCCTTTGGCCCCTTCGGCGTATGCCAATGTGGCATCGTCACGTTGCGACCGGTAGCGTCCTCGATGCCTGCCCGGCCCGCCGGCGCCTGCCCATACATGCTTGGAGCGAGATGGGCGGCGTCCCAGACTCCAGCCAGATCGGCGCTCGGGCTGCTGTCGTGCAAGCCGAGTGGATCGAGCAGCCGCCGCTGCACGAACTCCGCCCAGCTCATGCCGGAGACCGCAGCAATCAGCTCGCCGGCGATGTTGTACATCATGTTGCTGTAGAGCGCTTCATCGCGGAACGACACCCATGCGCGCGCCGTCCGCGCGTTCCCGAGCACCTGCGCCGCGCTCATCGGCACTACGGCACTGACGTTGCTTTCCACCCCCGCGCGGTGTGCGAGCAGATCACGGATCGTCACGTGCTCGGTGAGCCAGGGATCGGCGAGGCGAAACGTCGGCAGATGGTCGATTACGAGATCGTCCCAGCTGATCCTGCCTTCATCCACGAGCAACGCGACGGCCGTCGCCGTGAAGGCCTTGGTCAGCGAGCCGATCTCGAACAGGCTGCGCTCATCGACGCGTGGAACCTTGTCGATCTCGCGCACGCCGAATCCACGCTGGTAGACGACGGCGCCGTCCTGGATCGCTGCGACGGCGATTCCCGGCACCTGCCAATCCAGACGGGCCCGTTCGATGTAAGCGTCCAAGGCCTCCCGATCGAGACGCGGGCGCACATCATTCTCGTGGAGATGGGCTCGCGAACCGGAGCGAACGGCGTCGATGGGTCGCTCCTGTGCCGGTGCGGTCAACACATCCAGCGCCAGCGCCGCCGCCAGCGGTATTGCGACGAGGTGGGAGATGCGCACGCCTATTTCGGACCGGCAGGCGCGCCGTCGCGGATGACGAACCCTTCTCCGTCGGCGCTCACCGACAAATCGCCGTAGCGCTGCAGGAAGCTCACGAGGGACTCCGGACTGTCCACGTCGAACGTCGCAGTGAGTCGTATGCTGCGCGCTCGATCTCCGATGACGCGAAACCTTCGCGTGCCATAGCGATTGAGTTCCTCTGCCACGTTCTCCAGGCGCTCGGTGCGGAAGACCACGCGACGCTCACGCCATGCCACGGCACGAGTGACATCTGCCGATGCATGCCTGACGATGCCTCCATCGGCGGCGACGGTCGCTTCTTCACCGGCATCGAGCAGACCTGCGCCCGCGATCGTTGCGCGCACGGTACCCGACTTGGGCACGGCCCCTTCGCCCGGATCGTCGATCGGCTGCGCGAGCGGGCGCGTTCGATGAGTGACTTTCACGCGACCTTCGAGCACCGATACCCGAGTCCCTCGCTCACTCTGTCGAACGTTGAACTGCGTGCCTACCGCCTGTACGACCGCAGATCCGGCAATCACGCGAAAAGGTCGCGCCGCATCCCGTGCAACCGTGAACAATGCTTCGCCGGACAACAGCGCGATCTCGCGCGACTGCTGCGAGAATTTCAGGCGCGCGCGGGATGCTGTGTTGAGATAGAGCACGGACCCATCTGGGAGCGGTACGGTTCGCTGTTCGCCTACGGAAGTTTCGTAGACTTCAGCGCCGGGGTAAGCCTGGAATCCCAGCGCAATCATCACGGCAACGATCGCGGCAGCCGCCGCCCAGCGGGCACGTCGCCAGGAGCGATCTGCAGCACGAGGCCGGGCCCGCGAGGCGGACGCAGGCGCTTCGTCGAGCATTTTTCCGAAGCTCACGACATTGCCCTCGTCGCCGCTGCTGCGCAACTCCGCGAGCACCTCGTCCACGCTCGAGCGCTGGCCGGCGCCGAGCTCGCGCAGCCGGCGCCATGTCGCGGTAGCGAACAGGAACTCTTCGACGTGATGCGGCGATTTGCGCAGCCAGGCGAAGAATGCCTCCTCGCGCGCCGGGTCGGCGTCGGCGAGCTCGCACAGCCATTGCACGGCCTGCTCGCTCACCCTCTGCGGTTCCCGGCGGGTGCTCGTCATGTCAGGACTCCTTTCCGTCCGGGCCCGCCGGCTCGGCGAGGCGATGCCGGCAATGCTCTATGCCTTTGTAGAGGTGGTTGCGCACCGTGCTTATCGAGATTCCGAGCACGCGGGCGATCTGCGCGTGCGCGAGATCCTGCTGGACGGCGAGGCGGAGAACGGCGCGCTGCATCGGTGGCAGCCTGGAGATGACGAGCTCGAAGCGCCGCCGCCGCGCGTCCTCATCGTAGACTTCGTCCGGGCTCGCCGCATCGTCCGCAAGCTCTTCGGCCGCTTCGGCCAGGGCCGCCGGGTCGAGCACGGTCCGATCCCCCCGCTCCCGCAACCTGAACTCGTAGAGCACGTTGAAGGCGATTCGATAAACATAGGCCTGCGGCGACCGCACCTGCCGGGGATTCGAGGCGCGCAGCAGCCGCAGATACACCTCCTGTGCCAGGTCCTCGGCGTTCTCGGCGCTGCGCAGCCGGCGCAGCAGGTACCTGTAGAGCTGGGAGCGGAAATGCTCGAACACCGTCGCGGCCCAGCGCGACGGGCTTTCCGGCAGGCCGGGCGGTGAAGCGGCGTCGCGCAGATTCTGGCTCCCCATAGCCTGGTATGACCGCCCCGGCTGCGGAAACTCACTAGCCGCCGAGGCCGGAATGCGAATTCCGCCGCGCAGGTAGTGATTTTCGCCTGGGGCGACAGCCATGCAGTGTATGCCCTCCGGCGAGGAGGCGGCTCATGATCGCGATGGGGAGAGTCACGATGAGGTTCACGATGAAACTGGCGCTGCGAGCCCTGTCATGCCTGGCCTTGGTCTGGCCGGCGGGCATCGTGCTCGCAGAGCCGCCGGCAGCCCTGAAGCTGTACATCCAGTCCCAGCCGATCAGCGACGCGCTGAACGAGTTCGCCCGTCAGTCGGGCCTGCAGGTGTTCTTCCTGGCCTCGGAGGAGAGCAAGGGCGTCGTGAGCACGGCGCTGCGAGGCAGTTACGAAGATGCGAAGACCGCGCTCAGCCGGCTGCTGGCCAACACCGGGCTCGACTACGAATATCTGGATGCGCGCACCGTCGCGATCCGCGCTGCGCGATCGAGCGGCCCGGGCACCAGCCGTCAGACCGCAGCCGACGAATCGGCCGTCCGGGCCTTGCGCGTCGCACAGGTCTCAACGGCGGAGGGCGCGTCGCAGGATGCGCGCCCCGGTGAGAAGCCGGGAGCTGCGGCGGGCACGACTGAGCAATCCCCGGGTTCCTCCGCCGCCGGCGGCGAGGAGCAGGTGGAGCAGATCATCATCCGCGGCGCGCGCACTTCGACGGCGACCAAGATGAACGCGCCGATCCTCTCCGTGCCGCAGAACATCCAGGTGCTGTCGTCCCGATTCATCGACGACATCGGCGCCGACCTCCTCGAGGATGCGCTGCGCCACGTGGCGGGAGTCGCGGTGGGCGGCTTCTACAACGGCTGGGACTTCTTCCGCATCCGCGGCTTCGATGGCGTTTCGTATCTCGATGGCCTGCGCACCGACACGCTGGGGCTCAACGCCGAGGTGTTCGGCCTGGACCGCATCGAGGTGCTGAAGGGGCCTTCCTCCACGCTGTACGGTGAAGGGCTGCTGAGCGGCATGGTGAACATCGTCAGCAAGCGGCCGAAGCGGGAGGCGTTCTTCGAGGCGGCCGCGACCGGCGGAGACTTCCACTTTCGCGAGGCGTCCGTCGATTTCGGCGGGTCGCTGAACGCGGCGCAGACGGTGTATGCGCGCCTGCCGGTGCTGTATCGCGAGGATGGCAGCTTCGTCGACTTCGTGGACGGGCTGGAGCGCATCTACATCGCACCCTCCATCACCTGGGAGATCGGTGAGCGGACCCGGCTCACGATCCTCACCACGTACCAGAAGGACCGCAACGAGCTCGCCTTCCCGCTGCCGGCCTTCGGCACCGTGCTGCCGAACCCCAACGGAAAGATCCCGGTCACCCGCTTCATCGGCGACGGCAACGATCCCGGTGTCACGCGCGACGAGAGCTGGGCGCTCGGCTACCAGCTCACGCACGAGCTCAACGACTGGGTCTCGTTCCGCCAGAGCGTGCGGCAGCGCCGGCGCGGCACCGATTGGGACCGGATCATCTACCCCTGGTTCATCAATCCCGACCAGCGCACGCTGGCGCGCTACGCATACTTCATCGACGACGAGCGGGATCGCGACTTCAACGCCGATACCGGCATCGAGCTGCAGTTCTCCTCGGGCCGCCTGCGGCATCACATGACGGCGGGAACGGATTTCACCCATGCGACCAATCACGCCCGCTCCGGCTTCTACGGCTTCGACCTGCCGGAGGGAATGGATCTCGACCTGTTCGATCCCGTCGATCGGGGCGCCGCCGCCGTCATCCCGCCGGAGCTGTTCCCCGGGGCGGAAAAGAGCCAGTCGCTGGGCTTCTACCTGCAGGATCGCATCGAGTTCACCGACCGGCTCAGCATGATGATCGGCGGCCGCTACCAGAAAGTGGATGGCGGCTTCTCCGGCACCATCGATCCCGACGATTCGCAGATGGTCGGCGGCAGCGCCTTCGTGCCCAACGTCGGCTTCAGCTACGAGGTGAGGCAGGGCCTGCACGCTTACGCCAGCTACAGCGAAGCCTTCAAGGGCCAGTTCGATCGCCGCGTCGCGAGCGGGGACCCGTCGGATCCCGACGGCGATCCGGCCGATCCGGAAGAGGGCGCGCAATACGAAGTGGGCCTCAAGGCGGGCCTGATGGACAACCGGCTCAACGGCACGTTCTCGGTCTACGAGCTGACGCGACGCAACGTTCTGCAGACCGACTTCGGCAACCCCGACTTCTACCTGCTGACGGGCGAGCAGCGCAGCCGCGGCGTCGAGCTCGACAGCCAGCTCCTGCTCAAGCCCAACTGGGAGGTGATCGCCAGCATCGCCTACACCGACGCCGAAGTGACGCGCGACGTGACGACGCCGGTGGGCTCGCCGCTGCGGAACGTGCCGCGCGAGACGTTGAGCCTGTGGTCGAAATACAGATTCGACGCCGGCATCCTGCGCGGGCTCGCGGTGAGCCTCGGCGGCAGCTACTACTCCAAACAGGCGGGAAAGGACGTGGCGCCGCGAACCCCGGACGATCCGGATGACATCGAATCGTTCGATCTGCCGTCCTACGTGCTGGTCGATGCGAACGTCACCTACCAGTGGAACAGGACGCGCTTCGCGCTCACGTTCAACAACCTGCTCGACGAGAAGTTCTTCATCGGCTCCTACAACGAGAACTACGTCCTGCCGGGGACGCCGCGCAGCGTACGGTTCACGGTGGGCTGGACGTACTGAGCGGGGCGCAGGCCGGGGCAGGCTCGCGGCACCTCGCCTGGAGTCATCCGGGCCGCGGCCCTCACCACGCGATCCCGTAATCCTCGCCGTTGTGGCTGGAGCCGCCCCACATCGTGCCGTGCGCCCGATCGAGCTGGATTGCGTTGATGGGCCCGTTGCTGCGCGGACTGAACTCGAGCGAGTAGCCCATCCGGGTGAGCTGATCGCGCACGAAGGGTTGCGTGCCCTCGCTCATCAGCATGCGTCCCGGAAACGCCTCGTGCTTGCCGAAGGACGCGCGCATCTGGTAGCTGATGATGTTCTGCGCTTCGGCGGCCTCCTGCGGAGTCATCCCGAACTCCACCACGTTGAGGAAGAACTGCAGCAGGTCCTGGTCCTGCGCATCGCCGCCCTGCACGGCGAAGGAGAGGAACGGCTTGCCGTCCTTCATCGCCAGGCTCGGCGTCAGCGTGGCGCGCGGGCGCTTGCCCGGCGCGATCACGTTGTAGGGATTCTCTTTCGGGTCGAGCACGAACGACTGCGCCCGCTGGCTCATGCCGATGCCCGTGCGGCCTGCGATCACCGCCGGCAGCCAACCGCCGCTCGGCGTCACGGAGACGACCCAGCCCGCAGCGTCCGCCGCTTCGACGCTCGTGGTGCCGAGATAAAAGTGCCGATCGAACTCCGCTCGCGCCGAAAGCGCAGGGACGCTCGTGCGCCACGCTCGTAATTCCTTCGTGAAAGGATTCCTGCCGCCCTGGTATGGATAAGGATCGCCCGGCCGCACGTCGGGATCGTTGCGATCCGCGCGGATCAGCTTCGCACGCTCGCGAGCGTAGTCCTTGGAGAGGAGGCCCTTGATGGGCTCTTCGGGCGGGAAGTAAGGATCGCCGTAGTAGAAGTCCCGATCCGCGTAGGCCAGGCTCATCGCCTGGTAGAGCGTGTGGATGTAGCCGACGCTGTTGTAGCCCATCCCCTTCAGGTCGAAGTTCTCGAGGATGTTGAGCGCCTGAAGCATCACCGGCCCCTGCACCCAGGTGTCGAGCTTGTACACCTCGATGCCGCGGTAGGAGGTGTGCACCGGCTCTTCGATGTGCACCTGCCACCTGGCGAGGTCTTCCGCGGTGATGAGCCCGCCCAGCTCCTTCGAGGCGCGCGCGAACTCCTGCGCGATGTCGCCTTTGTAGAAACGGTCGTACGCGGCATAAATGGCGGCCTTGCGGTCCCGGCCCGCGGCGAGCGCATCCTTCTCGGCCTGCACGAGCTTGCGCAGCGTCGCGGCCAGGTCCGCCTGGCGGAAGATCTCGCCCGCCACCGGCCCCTCACGCTCCTCGCCGGGATGCACCATGAAAAGCTTCTTCGAGGCTGGCCAGCGCTTGAGCCAGCCCTTCTCGCGCTCGATGCTGCCTGCCGTCTGGGCCTCGATCGCGTAACCGTCCGCGAGGCTGATCGCTGGCGCGAGCACTTCGCCGAGGCTCATCGTGCCGAACTCCGCGAGCATGGTCATGATGCCGCCGGGCGTCCCGGGAGTGACCGCGGCGAGTGGGCCGTTCTCCGGCGGGTGCTGCATGCCTTTCCCGAGGAAGAATTCGGGCGTCGCGCCTGTGGGCGCCACCCCCAGCGCATTGATGGCAATCACCTTGCGGGTGTGCGGGTTGTAGATGAGCGCCTGGGTCTCGCCACCCCAGGAGAGCACGTCCCACATCGTCGAGGTGGCGGCGATCATGGCGCAGGCGGCATCCACGGCATTGCCGCCCTGCTGGAAGATCATCGAGCCCGCCGTGGCGGCGAGCGGCTTGCCGGTGATCGCCATCCAGTGCGAGCCGTGCAGCGGTGGCTTGAAGGTGCGGGCCTCCGCCTGCGGCAGCGCAGCGAGGAGCAGCAATGATGCGCTGCCGAGCGCGCCGGCCAATCGGGAGGGACGCAGGTGCTTCATCATGGCTCGCCTCGATTTCGTCATGTCTGCGCGCTCTTGATCGCAGCGCTTCAGGCGTCAGCGGCCTCACGCATCAGTGCCATGATCTCCGCACCCAGCTGCAGGTCCGGGATGTGGCCGAAGGTCTGCCTTCGCAGCCGCCCTTCGCGATCGATGAGGAGCAGGGTCGGCGTGCCCTGCATGGAGTATCGCCGCATGGTGGTTGGAACCGGATCGGCGTCATCACCGGGCCGGTCCACGCCGACCGGAAATTCGATCTGGTACTCGTGCACGAATGCCTCGAGGGCAGTGACACCCATGGCGGCCTGGTGCTCGAAGACGGTGTGAAGGCCGACCACCGCCACTTCATCGGCGGGAAACAAGCGATGCGCTTCGCGCAATTGAGGGATCGTCCGCGCCACGCATCCCGGACAGAGCATTTGAAACGCTGCGGCCACCACGACCCGACCCTGAAGAGCCTGAACGCTGAGCGGGCGATCGCTATTGAGCCACTGGCTCACGGCCCATTCCGGCGCTGGTCTTGGCGTTGTCTTGTGCATGTATGGACTCTCGGCCGGGAAGCGCTGTCTTCGAGGCTCCCACCAGATGCGCCACCTGTTTGCGATCGAGAGACGGCACGCAGCGATTATATAGACCGACATCGTTCCTCCGCTGGTGTTTCATCGTGGTTCGCCTCGATTCGGCGGTGCTCGCGCAGCGCGTACCCGGGGCCCTCCGGTGACCGGTGCGCGGTGCGGCCGAGCCCGGATGGCAAGCTCCGGCGCCGGCCGGCGATTCGAACTGTGCGCGATGCCCGATCCGGTGCGCCCGCGTTCCGTCAAACTTGGGCCCTCGCCAGACCGACGGAGTGTGAAGCGCGTCTCATCGACCAGCCGGAGGGATCCCGGGCCGGAAAGACCGCCGATGACCATGCACGAGCCGCTGCTGTACCCGCTGGTCGCCGCCCTGCTGGCGCTCGGTGCATCCTCCGCCTGGCGCTGGGCCCGCTCGCGCTGGCGGATGCTGGAGATCGCGACGACCGGCGAGCAGTATCACGCCGTCATCGAGCAGTCCCCCAACGGCGTGCTGATAGCCGATTCCGCGAACTTCCGCATCGTCGCCGCCAATCCCGCGCTGCTGAGCAGCCTCGGCTACGGCATCGAGGAGCTGCGCGCCCGCACGCTCAGCGACGTTTTCGCCGAGGACGGCATCGACTCCCGGTTCCTGCTCAAGAAACTGCGTGAGCCCAATCCTCGCACGCCCATGCAACTGAAGCTCTGCCGCAAGGACGGCAAGCAGGTCGATGTGGAGCTCACGGGCAACCGCATCGAGTACGGCGGCCGCCGCGCGCTCGCGTTCACCACCCACGACGTCAGCCTCAAGCGCAAGATAGAGGCGCAGCTGCTCGAGAAGCAGCAGCATCTCGATCACCTCGCCCATCACGACCAGCTCACCGGCCTGCCCAACCGCTTGTATCTCGCGGCGCACCTGCCGCCCGCCATCGAGGCGGCGCAAGCGAAGGGCGACATGCTCGCCGTGCTGTTCCTGGACCTCGATCGCTTCAAGCACATCAACGACTCGCGCGGCCACGAGACTGGCGACAAGCTGCTCAAGATCGTCGCACAGCGCGTGCGCGCCACGGTGCGCACCCAGGACGTCGTAATCCGCATGGGCGGTGACGAGTTCATCGTCGTGCTGAATCACGTGAAGAGCGCGGACGAGGTCAACGAGACTGCCGGCCGCATCAACGAGGCGCTGGGCGCGCCCATCGTCATCGACGGGCGCCCGCTCGTCACCACGACCAGCATCGGCGTGAGCATGTGCCCGCGGGATGGCACGACCATCGGCGAGCTGCTGCGCCAGTCCGATGCGGCGATGTACCAGGCGAAGGATCGCGGCCGCAACAATTTCCAGCTCTTCAGCCCCTCCATGGACCGCAAGCTGAAGGAGCGCATGTCGATCGAGGCGAGCCTGCGCTCCGCGCTCGAGAAGAAGCAGCTCGACGTGCATTACCAGCCGGTGGTGGACCTGGACACCAATCGCGTCGTCACGCTCGAGGCGCTGGTGCGCTGGAAGCATCCCTCGCACGGCTACGTCTCGCCCGCGCGCTTCATCACGATCGCGGAGGAGACCGGCCTCATCATGCCGATCGGCGAGTTCGTGCTCGAGACCGTGCTGAACGACGCGCGCCGCTGGCGCGATGCCGGCTTCGAGCCCGTGCCGGTCGCGGTGAACGTCTCGGCCGTGCAGCTGCAGCGCGGCAACCTGCCCGCCACCATCCAGAAGCTCACCAGGCAGCGCGATCTCAAGCCCAGCATGCTGCAGATCGAGCTCACCGAGAGCGCCGCCTTCGAGCGGGACTCGCGCACGGGCGAGTCGAGCGAGGACGCCATCGCGAAGCTGCGCGAGCTCGGGGTGCGCATCGCCATCGACGACTTCGGCACGGGCTACTCCAGCCTGTCGTACCTCAAGCGCTGGCGGGTGGACTATCTCAAGATCGACCGCAGCTTCGTGCGCGACCTGGTGACCGACATGGGCGATCTCGCGATCGTCGGCGCCATCCTCGCGATGGCTCGCCATCTGCACATCGACGTGGTGGCCGAGGGCATCGAAGGATGGCAGCAGCTCGAGAAGCTGCGCCAGCTCGGCTGCCCGTACGCGCAAGGTTATCTCTTCGCCAAGCCCGCGCCGGCCGTGCAGTGCGACCGCTTCCTGAGCGGCCAGCCGCTGGACCTCACCGGCACCGACGTGTTCCTCGACGGGTTCGACCAGACGGGCACCTGAGCCGACGTCACGGCCCGCCGCGATCCGGAAGGCTTGGCCATGGCCCCTTTCGTACCCGTGCGCCGCGCTTCGCTCGTCACGGGATCGATGATTGCGACTCGCGCGCCCATGGCAACCCGCAAGCTCTCGAAATACCGCGCCAAGCGAGACTTCACCCGCACCGCGGAGCCCAGCGGGGCGCGCAAGGTGGCGAGGTCGAAAGAGCTGCGCTTCGTCATCCAGAAGCATGCGGCGCGGCGCCTGCACTACGACCTGCGCCTGGAGCTGGGCGGAGTGTTCAAGTCCTGGGCCGTCACCAAGGGACCGTCGCTCGATCCGGCCGTGAAGCGGCTCGCCGTGGAAGTGGAAGACCACCCGCTCGACTACGGGGACTTCGAGGGCACCATCCCGCACGGGGAATATGGCGGTGGCACGGTGCAGTTGTGGGATCGCGGATTCTGGCGGCCGCAAGGCGGACGCTCCGCGGAGGAGATGCTGCGCAAGGGTGATCTGAAGTTCGAGCTGGCGGGCGAGCGGTTGCGGGGCAGCTGGGTGCTGGTGCGCATGAAAGGGGACCGGTACGGCGGCAAGCGCAACAACTGGCTGCTCATCAAGCATCGCGACGAGTCCATGCGCGAGGGCGATGCTGTAGTCGGTCGTGGTCCGGGACGGCGCGCGAGCGCGAGCGGGTCCCGAAAAAAGTCGATTCGCCGTTCGAAGATGCCTGGGTTCATCGAGCCGCAGCTGTGCCGGCTGGTGGACCGGCCACCCGAAGGCGAAGGCTGGGGGCACGAGATCAAGCTGGACGGCTATCGACTGCAGCTGCGCGTGTCCGCAGGCGAAGCGGAATTGCGCACCCGCAAGGGACTCGACTGGACGGCGAAGTTTTCCGGCATCGCCGCGGCTGCCGCATCGCTGCCCGACGCCATCATCGACGGCGAGGCCGTCGCGCTCGACGAGCACGGCGTTTCGAGCTTTCCCGCCCTGCAGGCTGCGCTGTCCGAAGGCGACGCCGGCAAGCTCGTGTTCTACGCGTTCGATCTGCTGTTCGCGGGCGAGCAGGATCTGCGCGAGCTGCCGCTGGAAGAGCGCAAGCGGCGCCTGGCCGTGCTGCTGAAGCCGCTCGCTTCGAAGCGCAATCCGCTGATCCGCCGTGTCGAGCACTTCGAGACGGCCGGCGAGACGGTGCTGAGCTCGGCCTGCCGCATGTCGCTCGAGGGCATCATCTCCAAGCGGCTGGATGCGCCTTACGTCTCGGGGCGCACGGACGACTGGACGAAGGCGAAGTGCCGGGGCGGCCAGGAAGTGGTGATCGGCGGATGGACGACCACGGCGGGGAAATTCCGCTCGCTGATCGTCGGCGTGAATCGCAAAGGCCGCCTCACTCACGTGGGGCGCGTGGGCACCGGATTCGGGCGCGACAAGGTGAGGAAGCTGCTGCCGAAGCTCGAAGCGGTGCGCAGCAGGACGAGTCCCTTCGAAGGCGAGGGCGCGCCGCGCGGGGCGGCGAACGTGAACTGGGTGAAGCCGGTGCTGGTGGCGGAGATCGAGTTTGCCGGCTGGACGGGCGACGGCAACGTGCGGCAGGCCTCGTTCAAGGGGCTGCGGGAGGACAAGGCGCCGGGGGAGATCACCACGGAGGTGGCCGAGTCGGCCGGGGAAGTGGAGGCTTCGCACGGGAACGGTCGCTCGCGGCCGAAGGATGCGCGCTCGCCGGTGGTCATGGGCGTCCCCATCTCCAATCCCGACAAGCCCCTGTGGCCGGACGCGGGAGACGGCGAGCCCGTCGACAAGCTGGACCTCGCGCGGTACTACGAAGCGATGGGTGACTGGATGCTGCCGCACCTGCAGGGCCGCCCCTGCTCCATCGTGCGCGCGCCGGACGGTATCGGAAAAGAGACGTTCTTCCAGCGGCACGCCATGCAGGGCACGTCCAGCCTCCTGTCGCTCGTGCGCGTGAGCGGAGACCGCAAGCCCTACCTGCAGATCGACCGCGTCGAAGGGCTGATCGCCGTGGCGCAGATCGCCGGGCTCGAGCTGCATCCGTGGAACTGCCAGCCGGGCGAGCCGGACGTGCCGGGCCGCCTGGTGTTCGATCTCGACCCCGCGCCGGACGTTGCCTTCGGCAAGGTGATCGAAGCGGCGAAGGAGTTGCGCGAGCGCCTGGAGAGCCTTGGCCTCGCGCCGCTCTGCAAGACGACCGGCGGCAAGGGCCTGCACGTCGTCACGCCGCTCGCGAGACCCCGAAAGGGCGACAGACTCGACTGGAAAGTGGCCAAGGCCTTCGCCCATGCCGTCTGCGCGCAGATGGCTTCGGACGACCCCCGGCGCTACGTGGTGAACATGGCGAAGAGCGCGCGGACGGGGCGCATCTTCCTCGACTATCTCCGCAACGACCGCATGGCGACCGCGGTGGCGCCGCTTTCCGCGCGAGCGAGGCCGGGCGCGACGGTGTCGATGCCCATCCCGTGGTCGGTGGTCCGCAATGGGCTGGATCCGAAGCGTTTCACGCTGCGCACCGCGCCGGCCTCGCTGCGAAAGAGCAGAGCCTGGAACGACTACTGCGATGCCGACCGGCCGCTGAAGGACGCCATTCGCAAGCTGACGGACAAGACGCGGTTGCCCCGGGACTGACGGGCACGCCGCCTGCTACGCGTTCGGCATGGCTCGCGCAATCTGGAAAGGCGGCGTCTCGTTCGGGCTGGTGTACATCCCCGTGGAGCTGTATTCCGCGTCGAAAGGCACCGCGCTCGACCTCGACCTGCTCGACCGGCGGGACTTCTCCCCGGTCGGCTACCAGCGGGTCAACAAGAAGACCGGCGAGGTCGTCGATTGGGGCGATATCGTCAAGGGCTACCAGTACAAGAAGGGCGAGTACGTCGCGCTGTCGGAAG
>JBGAIL010000125.1:0-14343 GCA_044225565.1 Steroidobacteraceae bacterium
CCCATGTCATCCGCGGCGACGATCATCTGAACAACACGCCGCGGCAGATGAACATGCTGAAGGCGCTGGGCGCCACGCCACCGGCGTACGCGCACGTGCCGATGATCCTGGGGCCGGACGGCGCGAAGCTTTCGAAGCGACACGGCGCGGTGAGCGTGCTGCAGTACCAGGAGGAAGGCTTCCTGCCCGAAGCGCTGCTCAATTATCTGGTGCGCCTCGGCTGGTCGCACGGCGACCAGGAAGTGTTCACGTTGCAGGAGATGGTCGCGGTATTCGACATCCAGGATGTGAACAAGGCCGCCTCCGCGTTCAATCCGGAGAAGCTGCTGTGGCTCAACCAGCAGCACATGATGCGTGCCGCGCCGGCGCAGCTGGTGCCGCATTTCCGTTACCAGCTCGAGCGCCTCGGCCTGGCATCGGGCGAGGACGCGCTGCTCGAAGGAGTGATCCTGGCGCAGCGCGAGCGCTCGAAGACGTTCAAGGAGATGGCGGCGAACAGCCGGTTCTTCTTCGTCGAGGACGTGGAGCTGGACGCGCAGGCCGCCGAGAAGCATCTGACGGCTGCACAGGCGCCGATGCTCACGGCGCTGCGCGACAAGCTCGCCGGGCTCGCCAGCTGGTCCGCGCCCGCGATCCACGAAGCCCTGACGGCATTCGCCACCGAGCGCGGCCTGGGCCTGGGTAAGGTGGCACAGCCCCTGCGGGTCGCCCTGTCCGGCGGCACGGTTTCGCCGCCCATCGATGCGACCGTGGCGCTGGTCGGGCGTGAGCGGGCGCTGCAGCGGCTGGACCGGGCGATCGCGCGGGCGTCCGGCGGCAGCTGAGGGAATGCGCCGAGGGGCACGCAACCCCTTGGATTTTCTCCGATCCGGGCCTGTTTTCTTGACACCGTTCAAGGGCTTGCGTAAGGTCGCGGCCCTTCCGTGGGGCCATAGCTCAGCTGGGAGAGCGCTTGCATGGCATGCAAGAGGTCGGCGGTTCGATCCCGCCTGGCTCCACCACTTTCGTAAAGACGTCCCCATCGTCTAGAGGCCTAGGACATTACCCTTTCACGGTAGTAACCGGGGTTCGAATCCCCGTGGGGACGCCACAGATCGCCGCTCCGGCGGCGGAGTGTCGTCATGGCCCGCATTTCGCCTTCCCGATACGCGTGCTTATCTCGCCAAGCTGGCCTTGGCGAATCAGTTCGAGATCGAAGAGCTGAGGCGCACACCCGTCGAAGTGAAAGTCCGGCAGCTGTGGTCGCTCATGACGTCTGCGGACATGTTTGGTGCCAGCGAGGAGCGCGAGAGGGAAGTTCGCCAGGTACGTGAACGCCGGTTGAAACTGCATCAGGCACTTCGTGGCTGATCCGGTCCCGAAGCCTTTCCTCAAGGCACTTGCGGATCTCACGCGGTGGCTCGAGGACTCATCCGTGCCAGCGATCATCATTGGGGGAGTCGCGGCTTCGATTCTCGGCCGCCCGAGAGCGACTCGCGACATCGACGCGCTCGCGATTGCAGCCGACGACCGGCGGGCCGCCATTTTGGGGTGATGCCCAATTCCGCACGCGGCGGCTCGCGACGATTGTGTCCGGCCCGCGAGTGGCGCTATCGTTGATCGCGAGCGCAGCTTCGCGCGCATCCCCGAGATCGGCGATCATTCCAACCGGTCCGCGGTAGCGTCCGGCCACCCCTCACGACAAAGACCTGGCGCCGGGCGGCAGCCGCAGAGAAGGAACGAAACCTTGAAGACCCGCATCACCACGCTCTTCGGCATCCGTCATCCCATCATCCAGGGAGGCATGCATTTCGTCGGCTTCGCCGAGATGGCCGCCGCGGTGTCGAATGCCGGCGGACTGGGCATCATCACGGGGCTCACGCTGCGCACGCCGGAACGGCTGGAAGCCGAAATCCGGCGCTGCCGGGAGATGACGAGCGAGCCTTTCGGCGTGAACCTCACTTTCCTCCCCTCGATCACCGCGCCGGACTATCCGGGGCTCATCGAAGTCATCATCGCGAGCGGCGTGAAGATCGTGGAGACCGCCGGCAACAACCCCCAGAAGTATCTACCGGCCCTCAAGGCCGCGGGAATCAAGACCATCCACAAATGCACCTCGGTGCGTCACGCACTGAAAGCCGAGTCCATCGGCTGCGACGCGGTCAGCGTCGACGGCTTCGAGTGCGCTGGCCATCCCGGCGAAGACGACATACCCAACATGATCCTGCTGCCTTGCGCGGCGGATCAGCTCAAGATTCCCATGGTCGCCTCCGGCGGCATGGCCGACGGGCGCTCGCTGGTCGCAGCGCTGGCGCTGGGCGCCGACGGCATCAACATGGGCACACGCTTCATCGCTACGCAGGAAGCGCCGGTTCATCCCAACGTCAAGCAGGCGATCGTATCCGCTTCGGAGCTGGATACCCGGCTCATCATGCGCACGCTGCGGAACACGGAGCGCGTGCTCCGCAACGCGGCCGTGGACGCCGTCGTCGCCAAGGAGAAGCAACTGGGAGAGAAGCTCAAGTTCGAGGACATCGCGCACGAGGTGGCAGGGGTCTATCCACGCATCATGCAGCAGGGAGAGATGGAAGCAGGCGCCTGGTCTTGCGGCATGGTCGCGGGGCTCATCCACGACATCCCCACTTGCAAGGAACTCATCGACCGCATCATGGCGCAAGCGCAAGAGCTGATCCACGGTCGCCTCGCCGTTCTGTCGGCGTGAGACCGAGGGCGGCGGAGGAAGCCCGGCCGTGCGAGAAAGATCGTCCCTGACCCGCCACACCGGCTGGGCCCTGGCCCTCCTCACCGCCACCTACGCCGTCAACTTCCTCGACCGGCAGGTCGTCAACATCCTGGGCGAGTCGATCAAGCGCGACCTCGGAATCTCGGACACGCAACTCGGGCTGCTCACCGGCACCGCGTTCGGACTGTTCTACTCCACGCTCGGCCTGCCGATTGCGCGGCTCGCGGACCACTTCAATCGCGTGCGCGTCATCACCGTGGCCGTGGCGCTCTGGAGTGCGCTGACGGCGGCTTGCGGGAGCGCCGCGACTTACGCCCAACTGTTCCTGTGCCGGCTCGGCGTCGGCGTCGGTGAAGCGGGAGGTACGCCGCCGGCTCAATCATTGATCGCGGATTTCTTCCCGCAGCGCACACGGACCATGGCCATGGCGGTATTCACGCTGGGCGTGCCCATCGGCAGCTTCCTCGGTTACCTGCTCGGCGGCGTCATCGACGAAGCGTGGGGATGGCGCATGGCGTTCGTCATTGCCGGCATTCCAGGCATCGTGCTGGCCGCGCTCATCCACTTCACCTTGCGCGAGCCCCCCAGGGGAATGAGCGATCCCGGCACCCATGTCGAGGTGGCATTGCCGCCGTTACGCGAGAGCCTCTCAGGCCTGTTCCGTCGCAAGTCCTTCCTGCGGCTGGTGCTCGGCGGCACCTGCGGAATCTTCGTGGTCTACGTGACCAACGCCTGGCTGCCGCCCTTCTTCATCCGCGTGCATCACCTGAGCACCGGCCAGGTCGGCGCCTGGATCGCGCTCTGCGTGGTGAGTTACGTGTGGCTCGGCCCTACCGCAGCGCTGATCCAGCGCGTTTCGCCGATTCGCTCGCGCACGCTGGCGGGCGCGCTGCAACTCTCCATCGCCAACGTCATCGCATTGCTGCTGGGGCCGCCGCTGATCGGCTATCTGAGCGACCGCTGGTCACCCACCCTGGGCACCGAATCCATCCGCTACGCGCTGGCGACGGCGGCAATCGTTTCCGTGCTCGGCGCGGCGATGTACCTGTGGGCCGGCCGTCACGTGCTGGCGGATTCGCGGGCGAAGGCCTGAGCCACCGCCACATCAGCCGCGCTACTCGTTCCCCTGCACCCGCTCGAGATCCGGGCGGTCCCCATCGAGCAACGAGATGAAATCGGTGTGGCGCAGCGCCGAGCAGAACTCGCGGTTCAGCGTGGCGACGGTGACGTCGTGCACCACCTCGGGGTCGATATCCTTGCCGTCGACGTCCACCCGATTGGCGGCCGCGCAGGCATCGTGCGCCAGGTAGGTGTCGAAGCCCAGGTTGTTCGACATGCGCACCGTCGTCGAGATGCACATGTTCGTGAAGAACCCGCCGATGGCGAGCCGCGTGATGCCGCGCCTGCGCAATTCCAGCTCGAGCGGCGTACCGATGAACGCGCTGTTCACGTCCTTGCGGATCACGAGCTCGCCGACGGCGGGCTCGAAGCCGTGCTTGAGCGCGCCCCCCGGCTTTTTCAGGCTGAGGGGAGATGCGGCCTCTCGCGAATCGTGCTGCGTATAGATCACGGGCAGGCCGTGTGTGCGCCAGGCCTTCAGGATGAGCAGCAGCCGCGACTCGGCCTCGAGGTTATTGCGACGGCCGCGCAGCCCGCCCCAGTGAGCGAGATCGTCGACGCCTTTCTGGCAGTCGACCAGCAGCAAAGCCGTGTCCTTGCCGAACCTGCGGATCATGTCGTACCCCTCTGCCAGCCGCCCGGCCCGGCCGCCATGCTACGATGCAGCCCCGGACAAACGAAGCCCATGGCGAAAAAAAAGCGCGACCTCGCGGCCGACCTGGCCGAGAACCGAAGAGGCATCCAGTCGGTGGAAGTAGGCATGGCGCTGCTGCGTGCCATGCAGGAAGCGCCGGGCGCGTTTACGCTCACCGCGGTGAGCGAGGCAGCCGGCATGCCTGCCAGCAAGGCACATCGATATCTCGCGAGCTACGTCCGCTCGGGGCTCGTGCGCCAGGACCCGGTCACGCGTCGCTACGAGCTCGGTCCGTTCGCGCTGAGCCTCGGGCTCGCGGCGCTCAGCCAGATCGACCTCATCTCGCTGACCGGCGAGGCGTCGCGCGACGTCAGCGAAGTCACGGGGCTCACCACCCTCGTCTCGGTGTGGGCGAATCACGGCGCAGTGATAGTCCGCTGGACACGCGGCGCTCAACCGGTCGTCACCTCGCTTTCGCTCGGCAGCGTGCTGCCGCCACTGTCCTCGGCCACCGGGCAGGTGCTCCTGGCGAACCTGCCCCGCTCGGTCACCGCCGATGCAGTGAGGGCCGAACAGCGTAGGCGCCAGCAGATGAAGCGCGAGCCCATCGATGCGTCGCGCATCGACGAGACGATCGCCAAGGTGCGCAAGCAGGGCGCAGCCTGGGTGGATGGCGGACTCATCCCGGGCCTGCGCGCATTCGCCTGCGCCGTTCTGGATCACCAGGGTGAAGCCGCGGCGGCCATCACGCTCATCAGCTCCGTGGACTCCATCGCCGACCCGAAGCATCCGGCAGCGCGAGCTCTCGTGGAACGGTGCGCCGCCGTGAACAAGCATTCAGGCGCGCTCGCGCTTGCCGCGCCGCACCGGACCTGACGGGCCGCGAATCCAGCGTCGAACGGGCCGCGCGCCAGGCACTTGGGGAACTCACGCTCGCCAGCGGGCGAGCAGCCAGATGCCCGCCAGCACCAGCAGCGTTCCGGCGGCCATCCACACCGTAAAGGGCTCACCCAGGATCGCAACGCTCAAAAGAATGGTCGACAGCGGCCCGATGAGCCCTGTCTGTGCGGTGGCTGCAGCGCCCACCCGGCGCACCGCCATCATGACGAGCACCACGGGCAGGAAAGTGCACAGCACCGCGTTCAATATTCCCAGCCAGAGCACCTGAGGCGCGACTACCAGCGCCGCTGCCGGGCGGAGCAGGAAGAACTGGGCGATGCACAGCACGCACGCGATGCTCGTGGCCATGCCCGCGAGCCGCATGCTTCCGAGGCGATTCACGGCCGTGCCGCTGAAGATGAGGTACAGTGCATAGCTCACCGCGCTGCCGAACACCAGCAGCGAGCCGAGCGCCGCGCTCGGCCCGCTCACCTGGATGTCGTGCCCGAACACGACGAGCACGCCCAGGTAGCTGATCGACAGCGCCAGCCATTGCCGCGCGCTCACCTTCGCCTGGAAGAACGCGATGCCCAGCACCAGCACGATCGTCGGATTGAGGTACAGGATCAGCCGCTCGAGGCTGGCATTGATGTACTGCAGGCCGGCGAAATCCAGGAAGCTCGCGAGGTAGTAGCCGGTGAAGCCGAGCAGGAACAGGATGCGCCAGTCCCGCGCGGTGAGACGGCCCCGCCCCCGGCCCGACCACCAGGCCAGCGCCAGGAACAGCGGCAGCGAGAAGAACATGCGATACATGAGCACCGTGACCGCATCCACGCCATAGCGGTAGGACAGCTTGACGATGATGGCCTTGCCCGAGAAGCAGACGGCGCCGACGCTGCCGAGCAGCAGGCCCTGGAAGCGATCGGGGGGAGGAGAAGCGGTCGCGGTGGTCGTCACGCCGCGAAGCATAGTCTGGATCGAGGCCGGATCAGCGCCTGATTCGCACGTCCTCGGCGATGGACGGAAGCTCCGGAGCGTGGCAGCTCATGCCTGGTGAGAGCGGCGTCATCGCCTGGCAGGCGCTGATGACGGGGCGCAGTCCTTCGGGCGTGCTGATCGGGCGCGCCGAGGCCTCGAGCAACCGTCGGGCGCGCGCCGCCTCCAGGCGCGAGTCACGGGCACGGAGCAACGCGATCATCGCAGACACTTCCGCCGCCGCCAGTGAGCTGCCGGACGCCGCGTCGTAATGGTTGGCGGGAGTGAGCGTGAAGATGTCCTTGCCGGGAGCGCTGATGAGGCCGGCCCTGGGGCTGCCGGACTCGAGCGTTTCGACGCCGATGACGCCTTCGATGTCGACGGGAAATCCCGTGCCTGAAGCCGCTGCGGCACCGACGAAAATGATGCCGCGCCGCTGCGCGTTCGTGACCAGGCGCGTGAGCAGCGGGTCGCTGGGCCCCGCCAGGCTGAGATTCACGATATCCACGCGCGCGTCGATGACCGCGGCCAGCGCGAGAGCGAGCGTGAACGTATTGCAGGAAGCGCCACCCGCCACGGAAGTTTCCCAGCACGCCTTGTAGGTGAGCAGTCTCACTTCCGGCGCGATGCCCACGATGCCTACGTTGTTGTTGGCCACCGCGGCGATGACCCCGGCTACGGCGGTGCCGTGCCGGTCGTTCCGGAACCTCGCCTCGTCGGCATCGATGAAGTTGCGCTGGCCCGCGATGCGCCCTTCCAGGTCCGGGTGATCCACGGCCACGCCGGTATCGATGACCGCGATGCGGACTCCGGCGCCTCGCGAGACGAGCTGGGCCTGCGGAACAGCGAGTTCCGCGAGGTTTCTCTGCAGGCGCACGTAAGTATCGTTGTAGCGGGCCTCACCGAACGAAGCGGACTGCGTGCTGAACGCGACGAGCGGCTGCGCGGACTCCACCCTCGGATCGCTCTTCAGCTCGGAAAGCAGGATGCCGGGATCCGCGCCGTCGGCAATGCGATAGACGAGGCAGTACACGTCGAGGACTGAAATCGGCCATGCCGCCACGGCATGAAGCCCGTAGCGCTTCTCGAGCTCATGTGCCTGCTGGCGTGCTTCACGCGTTGCCGTGTAGGACGCTACGGACCCGTACCCTCGAGGCGTCGACCCCACCCCGAGCGGGGCGCGGTTTGCGCCGTTGTGAACGGTGACCACCACGTGCTTCGACGGATCGGATCGTGCGGCATCCGGCAGCCACGTGGCTTGACGCGAACCGGATGCCGTCGCGCAGCCTCCCAGCAGCGCGATGAGGACTACGATCCCAAGTACCTGCGCCTTCATTCACGTGCTCCCACGGACGGGAGCGGCTCAGCAAACAGGACACCAGCGTGGGCGCGCAGCGTGGCGAGCGCCGGATCCATCGCGGCTCGCGAACCAGTCAATGCCAGCGTATAAACGCCCGCTTCCGAAGGACCCGAGATCACCGTGGCCGAAATCGATTTGAGCAGCGCCTGCATCTCCCCCGCCGCAAGGTCCGGTGCGAACACGACACGGACTTGCGCATCGGCGTGGGCGCTGGCGCTCACCGAGCTCAGCGTGTGGAAGCGAGGCGCTCGAAGCTCCGCTCCCCTCTGCCAGAGCAGCACGGCCAGGACGCCAAGTCCGATGGTCTGCACGATGGCCGCCGCAGCCAGCCAGCGCACCGGGCTCATGTGCGGCATCCTGAAGCGGTGCGATGGAAGGAGCGGCGCGGCTTCGCCACCCGCTGTCGCGGCAGGCGCCTGCTCCAGAACAGCCGGCGGCGGCATCTCACGCTCCAACTCGTCGATGCGCACCATGAGCTTCTGCAATCCAGGCTGAGGAGCATGCTCCACGACGGGCTCGTCGCACAGCAACGACTGCAGCTGCTGCTCGCGCTGCCAGTCCGCCTCGCAGACTGCGCAATCGCGCATGTGCTCGCGCACCCGTCGCGTTTCCTGCTCGGACAGCGCACCCGCGACGAGCCAGGGAAGCAATCGCGCAGCTTCGTGATCGCAGCCCGCTGCATCCCGGAGAACGCTCATGGCTCACCCTCAGGCGCGCCGGACAGCGTGGGCAGCAGCGCTTTCAACTTGCGTCGCGCGTGGAACATGCGGGTCTTCACCGTGTTCACCGGGCAATCCACGATGGTGGCGATCTCTTCGCAGCTGTGCCCCAGGTAATAGGTCAACTCCAGCACCATGCGCTGCTCGAGCGGCAGCGTCTCGAGCGCACGCGCCAGCAGCTCTTTCCGCTCGGCATCCTCGAGCGGATCGGCGGGATCCACGGGCTCTTCAGCCAGGCCGCTCGCCGTGGCATGCGACGCCGCCATGCGCAGGGCGCGCAAGGCCCGCCGGTACGCAATGCCCATGATCCACGTGGACACGCGCGAGCCGCCGCGGAACCGGTCTGCCTGCTGCCAGACGATGAAGAGCGTGTCATTGACGATTTCCTGCACCACGTCGTACTGCCGGATGAAGCGCCCGAGGAAACGCGCCAGGCGCCGGTGGTAGATCGTGTAGAGCTCCGTCAGCGCCTCGCGGTCCCGCGAGCCGATCCGCCGGATGAGGGCCGCTTCCTGCTCGTCCGAAATCGAGGTCAACGGTGAGTGCCGTGAGGCGGGCGGAGAGTTCAATGGGGAGCGGCTGGCCACGGTCAGAACCTGAGAGCGGCCGTCAGGGCCCAGTGCCCATCCGCCGTCAGCGGCCCGAACAGATGACGCGCCGTCCGGTCGGTCCCGAACCGCGACAGGGTGAATGTGAGACGTGCCATGGCCAGCTCCGCTCCGCCGCTCCACGCCCAGTAGGACTCGCCGAACAGGTCGCTGAGGTCGTAGTACCCGAGGCCCGCAGTGAGGGCGAGATTACGCCACAATGGCTGTCGTAGCGATGCCTCGTACGCGAGCTGCCTGCCACTGCGCCGTTGCGGGCCGTAGAGCGCATACCGCCTGACCTCGGGCGACCAGGCGAGCGACAGGTTGAGGCGATCCTGCAGGCTCATCGAGATCTGCAACTCGTCGTAGTCCTGGTAGTAATAGCTCGGCGAGGGTCGGCCGTCCGGATAGAGATACCGCGCGTAGTGGGCGCTCGCAGTCCAGTCCTCCGAGAGCGCCCAGGATTTCCCCAGGTAGAGATTGATCTCCGAGCGGCTCTGCACCCGGGGCGGCGAGCTCGTGAGCGAACCCCAGGCGCCGGCGAACCACCCCGAAGTCGTCTGCAGATGCACGTCCGCCTGCAATGCAGCCTTGCTCTGGCTCTGCGTGAGGCCGCGATAGACGTAGTCCGTAGTGATGACCACGCTGCCGCCGGCACCGATGGGACCCAGCGACCCCGCATGAGCGTCGACGCCCGCCGTCAGCGCGACGAGCGCTAAAACGCACGACACCCGAATGGCGCCGTGCCGACTGTGCACCGCCGTCTTCATACCCGGAGACGGATGGTTTCACAGCCGCCCGCGCGGTGTCGACCACTGCGCGGCCCCCTCAGAAGAAGCCGTGCAGCTCGAGAAAGGTGAGCTTGCGGTTCTGCAGATCGTTCTGCGGGATGCCCTCGTACCGCCGGTAGCCCGCTCGCAGCTGCACGAACGGCAGCGGCGTGTACTCGTAGACCAGGCTCCAGCGGTTCTGCTCGTCCTCGTCCACGTCGCGATCCGGGTCGTAGTACTCGCCCGTCAGCTTGAGGTTGTGGCCGTTGCGGATGCCCCAGTTCACCTCCCCGAGCGCCGAGACGCCGGAACGGGGCCCGTCCGCGAAGCCTTCATCGCGCACCAGGTCCGCCTCGCCCAGCAGCACGAGCGGACCCGCCTTGAAGCCCGCGAACACGCCACCCATGCGCCGGTCGCCGAGATCCGAATCCGTCATCGAGGCGGCCGCGCCGAAGCGCATCGCCGACCTCACCCATACGGCCTGCGCCGTGACCTGGTGCCCGGAGCTCTGGCCTGCATTACCCGCTCCGTTGCTGACGGCGAGCTGCGCGGACCACTGCGCGCTCTCGTAGCCGAGCTCGACGCCTTCATCCGGCGTCGCCATGTTGATGCCGGTGACCTGGCGCACGAATGCGGACTGGTCCTGCAAGCGCCAGCCGAAAGGCAGGTAGAACCGCCCGCCTTTGAGATACCAGCCGCGCGTGGCGTCGTCGTAGCGCACGTAGGCTTCTTCGGTCTGTGCCGCGCCGGGTGCCACCAGCTCGTCCACGTACAGCGAAAGCTTCTGCGGAATGAGCGTCACCGCACCGTAGATCCGTGCCTGGTCGAGATCGAAGCCGTGCTGGCTGTCCTGATCGGGAATGCTGATGTTGGATGCGCTGGCGCGCAGGTCCGCGCCGACTCTCAGCAGATCCGAGATCTTGCCGCTGAAGATGGGCGTCTCGCCGGTGGGGCGCTGAGGCATGAGCTGCTGCGCGTAGACGGCGCCGAAATCGTTCCGCAGGCCGCCGCCCGTCGGGTTCACGTGGCAGGCCACGCACTTCAAGCCTTGACGCAGCGCGAGATACGGCTCGGCGAATGCAGGCGCGTGATCGACGAGCATCGACAGCGCGAAAGCGGCCAGAGACCAGAGCCGTAAGGATCTCATCGCAACGCCTCCACCTCGAACTCGGTAGCCACGCGCTCGCCGAATGCGTTTGCGAGCGCCGCAGGCAGGCGGCGGCCGGACAGGTCGCTCAGGCCGACGCCGTTGCGATCGTCCAGCAACACTCGATAGCGGCCGTCCGCGAGCGGCTCGCGCGGCCGGATCAGGATGGCGCGCGGATTGGGGCCCGGCACGAAGACGTCGGCCGATACGATGCGGCCTTCCGCATCACCCGCGGCGGCGGCGGAACGAGCCGTGGCATCACCATCGGCGGAGTAGCCGCTACCGGCACTTCGATCGTCGAGGCGCTCGAGCCGCACGGCCGTCGTGTCCGCACGCGTCGCATCCAGTGGCTGCGTGAATGCCAGGACGATCTGCTTCGGCGCGTCGTTGACGATGTCACCGCTGGCGGGTGCGGCGACCACGAGATCGAATGCAGCGCCGCTGGAAGCGGTTGCAGCCGGCTGCGCGCCATCGATGATCCATTGACGGATCACGTCGATGGTTTCCTGCGGCAGCGGCGGCCCGCCTCGCGGCATCTGCTCACCGACGGCGGCCGTTCCTTCGAGCTTCTGGATGAGATAGCTGTCGTCCGGATCGCCGGGATTGACCCGCTGCAGCGCCGGCACCTCCGTGCTCGCGACGCCGACCAGCAATGCATAACTGTTCGCTTCGTCGAGCCGCAGGCCCTGCGGCGCCGTGGCGCCGACGTGACAGGCGGTGCAGATGGGAGTGAACACGTGCGCCTGGATCGACGCGAAGTCCGCAGTGAGCGGACCGTCCGGATCGCCGGACGATGGGGGCCGGCCGTTCTCATCCAGCCCTTCGCCGTTTCCAGCGCACGCGGCGAGCGCCAGCGCGAGGAGCGAGACCGCGAGTTTGAGTCCGATGCGGATCATGCGGGCGGCGATGCTAGTGACGACTTTTTCGGCCTGCAATCCCCTGCAAAAATATTCTTCGCCGCGTGAACCGCCGCGACATGCGCCGGCACTCACTCGGGATTTCCCGGTTGAGGCAGCGCATGCTCCCGATCCTGATCGGCCATTCATACTTCCTTCGCTTCGACCGCAAGCAGCTCGAGCGCGCCAAGCCCTATCCGCCGCTCGCCACACTGCAGGTCGCCGCCTTGCTGCGTGAGCGGGGCCATCGAGTCTCGATGTTCGACGCAATGCTGGCGGAAGGCCCCGCCGAGTTCGAGCAGCAGGTGAAGCGCGAGCGGCCGCGCGTCGCCCTGCTCTACGAGGACAATTTCAACTATCTGAGCAAGATGTGCCTGGCCCGCATGCGCGCCGCGGCGTGCGAGATGGCTGGCGCAGCCAGTCGCGCGGGCTGCCTCGTCATCGTCGCAGGCTCCGATGCGTCGGATTCGCCATCGACCTATCTGGAAGCCGGCGCGGACGTCGTGCTCGTGGGTGAAGGCCTCGCGACGCTGGATGCGATGCTTGCGCGACTCGGCGCAGCCGCTCACGAAGACACCGGGTTATCACCACAAATCGTCGAGAGGCTGACGAGCGGGCTACGGGGACTGCACGTACGCGGCGACCCGCCAGACGGAATCGCTTTCGCGAAGGACCGGGTGGGAGCCACACCCATCCCTCTGCCCAGCCATGAACACGCAACACTACCCGCCTGGGATCTCGTCGACCTGCAGAAGTACCGCGACGTATGGAGAAACGCTCACGGCCTCTTCAGTCTGAACATGGCGGCGTCGCGTGGCTGCTCGTTCCGCTGCAACTGGTGCGCGAAGCCGATCTGGGGCAATCGCTACCTGCAACGCCCAGCCGTGGACGTCGCCGCGGAGATGGCTCACCTCAAGCACGCCTACGCGCCGGATCACATCTGGTTCGCGGACGACATCTTCGGCTTCCGCGTCGACTGGGTGACCGAGTTCGCGCGGGCGGTGCGAGATTCCGACGGCCTCGTGCCGTTCACCATCCAGACGCGAGCGGACCTCATCAGCGAGCGAATGGCGGCAATCCTGCGCGATGCGGGATGCGCCGAGGCCTGGATCGGCGCCGAGAGTGGCAGCCAGCGCATCCTCGACGCGATGAACAAGGGCACGACGGTTGAGGAGATTCTCACCGCGCGGGAGCGGCTCAGGGCTCAGGGCATCCGCGTCGGGTTCTTCATCCAGCTCGGTTATCTCGGCGAGCAGCTTCCCGACATCCTGGCCACGCGCAGGCTCATAGAGGAAGCGCGCCCGGACGATGTCGGCGTGAGCGTTTCGTATCCCCTGCCGGGCACGCAGTTCTATGAGCAGGTGAAGGAGCAATTGGGCGCCAAGACGCGTTGGAGCGAGAGCGACGATCTCGCCATGATGTTCCAGGGCACGTATCGCTCGGAGTTCTACCGCGCGGTGCGGGACCTGCTGCATCGACAGGTGGAGGCGGGAGATGGAGACGATGGGGAGCTGCCCCGTGACTGGCAGCAGTTGTTATCGCAGGAAGCAAGCTTTCGAGCGGACGACGCATTCCGGAGAGCGCCGTCGTGACTGCCGAGCCTCTACCGATGCCGCTCTCCCCACCAGAGCAGCCTCGTCAGTGCATCTGCCATCTCGCGCGGATGCCGCGCGCGTCGCAGCTCGAATGCAGCCACTCCTTCGAGACTTCGAATGAAAGGGGGCCAGCTCGCAAGCCCCGCCGCATAGCGCTGACTCCGCTTCAACCGCGCGGCGGCGGCTGTGGGCGGCACGGGAACAAGCAGGCCAGATGCATCAGCGGCCTTCGGCGACACGAAGATCACCGCCGCGAGCTTCATCGCATCGCTCGTGATGCGATACCGCCCATCCCGCAAGTCGACCTCGAACTTGCGGATGCCGCTGCGACGTTGAATGACGGGCGATTTCCGGATGGCATCCACCAGCTCCGCATCGTCGACGAACCGCAACGAATCGCGGCGCAGATGCAGGAAGTTGGGAATCCCCCTGGCGAGCAGCGTCCGCGGGTCGACGAACACGGCGTCTTCCGCGAGCAGCGACAGGCCCTGCCGCATGCATTGCAGCGTGAGCGTGGATTTTCCGGCGCCACTCTCGCCGACCAGCAACAATGCGCGCCCCTTCGAGCCGACACAGGCGGCGTGAAGCGGAGCGAGCGCCGCGGCACGGCTCGCAAGCGTGAATACGGCGAACTCGATCAACTCGTAGCGCGCGTGATAGGGAAACCGCAGCATTTCCCTGGAGAGCGACAGGAAGCCCGCGCGCGTTTGTGGATGCAGCGCTGCATAGTCCGCAGCCGTCACGGTGCCGCATATCAACCCCTCCCCCGCACGAGTCCGCAACTCCGGCGGCTCGCGTGTGCTGAAGGACTCGCCTTCCTGCAACTCGAGTCTCAGCGCGAACCTCGGAAGCCGCCCTGCCCGCCGCGGGCGCGGCAGGCGCGCATACGCTTCGTCCACGAGGCGCAGCAGACGCGTACTGCTGCTGCGAAATTCGAATG
>JBGAIL010000126.1:0-14193 GCA_044225565.1 Steroidobacteraceae bacterium
GACGACTGCCGTGCGTCAGCTCCCGAACGTGTCGCAGGCGGCGGGGTTGCCGTCCTTCAGCCCCCGTGAAAACCAGGCCATGCGCTCTTCGGACGTGCCGTGCGTGAAGCTGTCCGGCACCACGTGGCCCTGAGTGCGCTTCTGAATGGTGTCGTCGCCGACGGCGGAGGCGGCCTGCAGGGCCTCTTCCACGTCGCCTTGCTCGATGATGTGCCGTGTGCGATCCGCGTTGTGCGCCCACACTCCGGCATAGCAGTCCGCCTGCAATTCCATCTTCACCTGTAGCGCATTCGCCTCGCGCTCCGAAGCGCCCTGCTGCGCGCTGCGCACTTTCGCTTCGGTGCCGAGCAGCGTCTGCACGTGGTGACCCACTTCGTGCGCCAGCACATAGGCCTGCGCGAAATCACCCGGTGCCTGGAACCGCGTGGCCAGCTCGTTGTAGAAGTTGAGGTCGATGTACACCTTGCGGTCCGCAGGGCAGTAGAACGGCCCCACCGCTGCGTTCGCCGCGCCGCAGCCCGAGCGGACCTGATCCGAAAAAAGCACCAGGGTCGGCGGCGAGTAGGTGGACCCGTTGGCCTGGAAGATGGCGCTCCAGGTGTCCTCGGTCTCGCCCAGCACCGCGGCCATGAACTGGCCTGCCTCGTCGCTCGGCGTGCCCGACTGCACCTCCGGCTGCGACGCGTTCTGCACGCCTTCGGTGAGACCGAGGATCAACCTCGGGTCCACACCAAAGAAATACGCCGCGGCGATGGCGATGAGCGTGCCGCCGATGCCTATGCCCGCGCCGCCTCCGAAGCGCCGGCCGCGGTAGTCCTGTACGTTGGTGCTCCGTCGACTGTCTTGCCAGCGCATGGGGTTCACTCCTCGAGTGCGAGCGGGCGCGGGTAATAACGTAAGCTGCGCGCCGATGTTCCAGTCTGGACTACCCATCGACGCGGCACTGCCCGGGCTCCTCACGGCGCTCGCCGCGCATCGGGCTGCCGTTCTGCAGGCGCCACCGGGCGCGGGCAAGAGTACCGTAGTCCCGCTCGCGTTGCTCGATGAGCCCTGGGCGCGCGGCAAGCGGTTGATCATGCTCGAGCCGCGAAGGCTGGCAGCGCGGGCCGTGGCCCAACGCATGGCGGGCAGTCTGGGCGAGGAGGCGGGCCGCACCGTGGGATACCGCATGCGCATGGATACGCGCGTGTCGCGCGCCACCCGAGTGGAAGTGGTGACGGAGGGTGTGCTCACCCGAATGCTCCAGAGCGACCCGGCGCTCGAAGGCGTCGCGGCGGTGATCTTCGACGAGTTCCACGAGCGTAGCCTGCAGGCTGATCTGGGTCTCGCGCTGTCGCTGGATGCGCGGGACAACCTGGCGCCGGATCTCAAGCTGCTGGTGATGTCCGCCACTCTGGATGGGGCGGCGGTCGCCCGGCTGCTCGGCGATGCGCCGGTGGTGACGGCGGAAGGGCGCCTGTTTCCGGTGGAGACACGGTTCGTCGGCAAGGGGGCGCCGCCGTTGCCGGGGGAGTGGAGTGCTTCGGCACGCGGGCCGTCGGCGTACGGGGAGGCGGAGCGCCAGGTGGCACTGGTGGTGCAGCGGGCATTGCGGGAGGAAGAGGGCGATGTGCTCGTATTCCTGCCGGGTGCGGGAGAAATCCGGCGGGTGCAGCGGCTGCTGGAGTCGGCGGGGCTGGAGCGTTCCGTGCGCGTGCTGCCGCTGTTTGGTGAGCTGGCAGCGGGTGATCAGGACAGCGCATTGAATCCGGGGCCGGTGGGCACGCGGAAGGTCGTGCTGTCGACCAACATCGCGGAGACCAGTCTCACGATCGAGGGCGTGCGGGTGGTGGTGGACAGCGGGCTCGTTCGGCGCTCCCTTTTCGATCCGGCGACGGGGATGGGACGGCTCGAGACGCAGCGCATCTCGCGAGCTTCGGCGGACCAGCGGCAGGGGCGCGCGGGACGGCTTTCTGCCGGGGTCTGCTATCGGGTGTGGAGCGAGGGCACGCATGCGAGTCTCGGCGCATTCACCGCGCCGGAGATCATGGTTGCGGATCTCGCACCGCTGGCGCTGGATCTGGCGAGCTGGGGCGTACGCGATGCGACGGACCTGCGGTGGCTCGATGCGCCGCCGGCCGCGATGCTGGCGAGCGCCCGGGATCTGCTCGCACGGCTGGGTGCGCTGGATGGGAAGGGGTTGATTACGGCGCACGGGCGGGAGATGGCGCAGCTCGCGGTGCATCCGCGCCTGGCGCACATGCTGCTGAAGGCGCGAGAGGCCGGGAGTTTGAGTTTGGGGGCGGACCTTGCCGCGTTGCTCTCCGAGCGCGACCTGTTGCGCGGTTCGCGGGATGTGGATATGCGGAGCCGGGTGGAGGTGGTGCGGGAAGGGGTGGATCGTGGCGCCGACCGCGGCTCGTTGAGTCGGGTTCGGCGCATGGCACAGGACCTTTTCCGGCAGTTGGGTACGGCGTCGCGGCCGGGTATCTCGGGCGTCGATGCGGGCGTGCTGCTCGCCTTCGCGTATCCCGATCGCATCGGCCGGCGTCGTGCAGGCGGTGAAGGGCGCTACACGCTGGCCAACGGCCGCGGCGCTCACTTCGAGGGTGCGCATGGTCTGGCGCGCGAGGAGCTCATCGTTGCCGTGGACCTGGACGATCGCGACCGCGATGCGCGCATCCTGCTCGCCGCGCCGCTGAATCGCGCGGAGGTCGAAAGGTATTTCGGCGATCGGCTGGTCCGCGAGCAGGAGGTGCATTGGGATTCGCGATCACAGGCCGTGGTGGCGCGGCAAGTGCTCAGGCTGGATGCGCTGGTGCTCGAGGAGAAGCCGTTGAGCGAGCTGCCCGTGGAAGCAGTGCGCTCGGCGATGCTCGCCGGTATCCGCGAGCTCGGCATCCCGGCCTTGTCGTGGACGCGCGAAGCTCGCGATCTTCAAGCGCGGATGGAGTTCGTCCGAGCGCTGGCGAGCTCGGGCGATGCCGGGCATTGGCCCGCCGTCGACGATGATTCCCTCGCCGCTTCACTCGACCACTGGCTCGCTCCATGGCTCGACGGCGTCACGCGCAAGGACCACCTCTCGCGCATCGTCCTCGTCGACGCTCTGCGCGCGCTCCTGAGCTGGGAGCAGCAAGCACAGCTCGACAAGCTCGCGCCGACCCATCTCGGAGTGCCCACCGGCTCGCGCATCCGCATCGACTATCTCGACGAGAGCGCGCCCGCCGTGTCCGTACGATTGCAGGAGGTGTTCGGCCTCGAGCGCACGCCGCTCATCGGCAACGGCCGGGTCCCGATCACGTTCAAACTGCTTTCCCCCGCGCGGCGGCCCGTTCAGGTCACCCGCGATCTCGCCAGCTTCTGGCGCGGCGCTTATGCCGAAGTCCGCAAGGATTTGCGCGGCCGCTACCCCAGGCACTACTGGCCCGAGAACCCTCTCGAAGCCGAGCCCGTTCGCGGCCCCCGACGCCGCTAGCCGGTGTTGGACGGCGAGGGCGGAAGCCTGTAGAGTGCGCGGCGCTGAATCAGGAGCGCGCGGTCAGCGCCCCCTCTAGCTCGCGGTCTGTCCTCCCCGACGCACTTCGATACTTTCCATTCTCTCTCGCTACTGACCGTCGCAGCGCGTGCGCTGCCGTGCGAGCCAACAAGGACTCTGAATACATGTCATTCACCGATCTCGGGCTTGCGCCCGAGCTGCTGCGTGCCCTCGCCGAAAAAGGCTACGACACGCCCACTCCCATCCAGGCCCAGGCGATCCCCGGCGTGCTCGCCGGCCGCGATGTGCTCGCCGGCGCGCAAACCGGCACCGGCAAGACGGCTGCATTCGTGCTGCCCATTCTCCAGAAGCTCGGCGCGGCCAGCGGTCGCGCGCCGCGTGCCCTGGTGCTCACGCCCACTCGGGAGCTCGCCGCGCAAGTGGCGGACAACGTCCGCACCTACGGCAAGCATCTCAACCTGCGCACCGTCGTCGTGTTCGGCGGCGTCGGCATCAATCCGCAGATCGACGCGCTCCGCAACGGCTGCGACCTCCTCGTCGCCACGCCGGGCCGCCTGCTGGACCTCGCGGACCAGCGCGAAGTGGACCTGCGCGGCGTGCAGTATTTCGTGCTCGACGAAGCCGACCGCATGCTGGACATGGGCTTCATCAAGCCCATCCGCCAGGTGATCAAGCTGCTGCCCGCGCAGCGCCAGAACCTCATGTTCTCGGCCACATACTCGGACGACATCCGCGAGCTCGCGAGCCGCATCCTGCGCAACCCGCAGAGCATCGAGGTCGCGCCGCGCAATGCCACTGCGGATCGCGTGGACCAGCAGGTGTACCGCGTGCAGAAGGATCACAAGCGCCACCTGCTCGCGCATCTCATCAACGAGGGCAACTGGCACCAGGTGCTGGTGTTCGCGCGCACCAAGCACGGCGCGAATCGCCTGGCTCAGCAGCTGGAAGGCGCAGGCATTCCCACGGCTGCCATCCATGGCAACAAGAGCCAGGGCGCGCGCGTGCGCGCGCTCGCCGACTTCAAGGCGAACAAGGTGACGGCGCTCGTGGCGACGGAAGTCGCTGCGCGGGGGCTCGACATCAAGGAGCTGCCGCACGTCGTGAACTACGAGCTGCCCAACGTTCCCGAGGACTACGTGCATCGCATCGGCCGCACCGCGCGCGCCGGCGGTACGGGCAGCGCCGTTTCGCTGGTCTCGCCGGACGAGGCGCCGCTGTTGCGCGATATCGAGAAGATGCTGCGCCGGGCCCTGCCCGTCGCCGCGCTTCCCTCGTTCCCGGTGACTGCGCCTCCGCCGAACAGGAATGCTGACGCCGGCAGCTCGAACGGGAGCCACGCGCCGCGCGGCAACGGCCGGCCTTCGCAGGGCGGCCGGAGCCACAACAACCAGCCGCGCCGCTCCGCTGGTGGCGGTACTGGCCGCGGCGGCCGTGCGCACGGTGGCGGCAACCAGGGCGGCCAGCGCCATTACGGCGGCCGCCGGTAAGGAGCCGGTAACACTCCTCAGTAATCGCCCGCACGGCACAAGCCTGGTCCTGTACTGTGCGGGCGTTCACACTTTACATCTTGCAAGCCTCCGCGTCCCGGAAGAGGATTCGCAAGCTTGTTCTAAGGTAAGTACAGCTTTGACGGCGCTCGGATGGGCAGGGACCTATGAGCTTCTTCGACCGTATCCGGGCCTGGAGCGCCCGCGCCGGCCTCGCGGCCACCGGCCTCTCGATGAGCGCCGCCGTCTGGGCATCCACGACTCCACCGGTCTCCACGCAGGACCTCAAGCAGCTCAGCTTCGAAGAGCTGATGAACGTCGAGATCACCTCCGTCTCGCGCCAGCCGGAGAAGCTGAGCGAGGCCGCCTCCGCAGTGCAGGTGATCACCGCGGAGGACATCCGGCGCTCCGGCGCCACGAACATCCCTGAAGCGCTGCGCCTCGCGCCCAACCTGCAGATCGCGCAGGTCAACGCCAGTCAGTGGGCCATCAGCGCCCGCGGTTTCAACAACGTGCTCGCGAACAAGCTGCTGGTGCTCATCGACGGCCGCACCGTCTACACCCCGTTCTACGCCGGCGTATTCTGGGACGTGCAGGACGTGCTGCTCGAGGACATCGAGCGCATCGAAGTGGTGAGCGGTCCCGGCGGCACGCTGTGGGGCGCCAACGCCGTCAACGGCATCATCAACATCATCACCCGCAGTGCGCAGGACACTCAGGGCGGTTACGTCGAAGCCGGCACGGGCGGGGAGCTGCAGGGCTTCGCAGGTGCGCGCTACGGAGGCCGCACGCAATCCGGCCTCGCCTGGCGCGTGTATGGCAAGACTACGCACTACGACGATACAGTGCTCTACCCTGCCGGCGAGAGCGCCGAAGACGCCTGGCATCTCAGCCAGGTCGGCACCCGCCTGGACTGGAATGCCGGTGACGCCGACTCCTTCACGCTGCAGGCGGACGCGCGCGACGGAAAATCCAATCCGGACGGCGACAACACCGTCGAGATGGACGGCGCGAACGTCCTGGGCCGCTGGAAACGCGCGCTGGCTCCGGATTCCGAGCTGCAATTGCAGCTGTACTACGATCGAGGCACGCGCGATTTCGGCAACGGCTTCGCCGAAACGCTGAGCACCTGGGACTTCGACGCGCAACACAGCTTGAGCCCCGCGCCCCGCCACGATCTCATCTGGGGCGTAGGCGCGCGCATCATGCGCCACGAGGTGGACAATCTGCCGCTGTTCGGCTTCACGCCCGCGCAGAAGACGCTCCACCTGTACAGCGCGTTCGTGCAGGATGAGATCTCGTTGCGTGAGGACGTCCTCGCGCTCACCCTCGGCGCCAAGTTCGAGCACAACGACTACACCGGCGCCGAATGGCAGCCGAGCGTCCGGCTTTCCTGGCGGCTGGCGCCTCAGCAGACATTGTGGGCTGCGGTATCGCGCGCCGTGCGCACGCCTTCGCGCCTGGACAGGGATTTCGCGGTCTCGCTGCTGCCAGGCTTTCCGCTGCTCACCGGCAGCGCGGATTTCGATTCCGAGGAAGTCGTGGCCAGCGAGCTCGGCTGGCGCTGGGGCGCCGAGCGGCTCTCCCTCTCCGCCGCGGCGTTCTACAACGATTACGACAAGATCCGCAGCGCCGAGCCCGGTGCCGGCCCACTGGGCCTGCCGATCACGCTGGGCAACAGCGTGCAGGGCCACACGTATGGCGTCGAGCTTTCGGCCACGGGTCGCCTCGCGCCATGGTGGCAGCTGCGCGGCGGCTACACGTTCCTGAAGAAGGACCTGGAAGTCGCCCCCGGCGAGATCGACCTCAACGACGCCACTGCCGAAAGCAACGATCCCGAGCACCAGCTCGTCGTGCAGTCTTCCATGGATCTGCCCGCGAGCTTCTCGTTCGATACCGTGGCGCGCTGGATCGGGCACCTGAGCACGCCACCCGTGGACAGCTACGTCGCGCTGGATGCACGCCTCGCCTGGCGCTCGCCGTCCAACTTCGAGGTGGCGCTCGTCGGGCGCAACCTGCTCGAGCGCCGCCATCTCGAGTTCCTTCCCACTTCTCCCGCGCCGCGCGAAATCGAGCGCAGCCTCTTCGGCAGTGTCTCGTGGCATTTCTGAGGAAGCTCGCGGCGATCCTGCTCGTGTTGCTGCCGTCGGCTGTGGCGACGGCGACAGCATCGCCCAGCGAATACCAGCTGAAGGCCGTGTTCCTCTTCAACTTCGCGGCCTTCGTCGAATGGCCCGGCAACGCCTTCGCGGCCCCGGACGCGCCGTTCACCATCTGCGTGCTCGGCGACGATCCCTTCGGCGAGAATCTGGACGCTGCCGTGCGCGGCGAGAGCGTCGCCGGCCACCCTTTGGCGGTGAAGCGCTACCGCAGCGCTCGCGAGGTGGAGGCCTGCCAGATTCTCTTCATCGGTGGATCGGAGCTCGGTCAGCTCGATTCCATCCTTTCGGGGCTCGGTGGCCGGTCCATCCTCACCGTGAGCGACATCGCGCGGTCCGCGGAGCGCGGCGCCATCATCCAGTTCGCGAACGACCGCAACCGCGTGCGGCTGCGCATCAACGTGGCGGCCGCGCGGTCTGCCGGGCTGACGCTGAGCTCGAAGCTGCTGCGCCCGGCCGAGATCGTGGGCGGGGAGGGCTGAGCCATGCCGCACAACACGCCCATCCGCCGCAAGCTCATGGTGATGCTGCTGCTGACCAGCGGCATCGTGCTCTTCATGAGCATGATGGCTTCGTTCGTCTACGAGTTCCTCACTTTCCGGCACACGGCGGTCCGCAACATCACCACGCTGGGCGAGGTCATCGCGACGAACAGCACGGCTGCGCTGGCCTTCGACAACAGCGAGGACGCGCAGGGGATCCTCTCGGCCCTGCGGGCCGATTCGCACATCGTGGCCGCAGCGCTTTATGACCGCGATGGCAGCCTGTTCGCCACCTATCCGGAGAGTCTGCTTCCGTCGGAGGTGCCGGCGCATCCTGCGCCGCGGGGATACGGTTTTGGGAGCGCGCACCTCGCCGGCTTCCAGCCCGTCGTCGAGAACGGCCGGCTCATGGGGACGCTCTATCTGCGCTCGGACCTGGAAGCGATCTACAGTCAGCTGAAGCTGCAGGGCCTGATCGCCCTGCTGGTGCTGGGCGTGTCTTTCCTCACCGCATATATCCTTTCCCGCAGCCTGCAGCGACAGATTTCCAGCCCCATTCTCGCGTTGGCGCAAACCGCGCAGGCCATCTCCGAGCGCCGCGACTATTCGGTGCGCGCGGCGCACGCCGGCAGCCAGGAGCTCGGCAAGCTCACGGAGGCCTTCAACCACATGCTGACGCAGATCCAGGCGCAGCATGGGAAGCTGAACTCGCAGCTCGCGAGCCTGCATCTGCTGCAGCACATCACGCGTGCCATCGGCGAACGGCAGGATCTCCCGAGCGTATTCCGCGTCGTGCTGCAGAGCCTCGAGGAAGGCCTGCCCGTGGATTTCGCCTTCATCTGCCTGCATGAGCCCGGCAGCGAGCGTCTGACCGTCGCCGCCATCGGACCGCGCAGCATGCAGCAGGGCCCCATTCCGGGCCTCACGGAAGGTGCGCAGATCGAAGTGGACGGCAACGGCTTGTCGCGCTGTCTCGCGGGCCAGCTGGTATATGAGCCCGACGTGCGCGGTGTGCCATTCCCGTTCCCGCAGCGCTTCGCCGTGGCCGGCCTGCATTCGCTGGTCATCGCTCCGCTGGCCGTGGAGAATCGCGTATTCGGCGCGTTGATCGCGGCGCGCCGCGATAGCGAGGGGTTCGAGAGTCCGGATTGTGAATTCCTGCGTCAGCTGAGCGAGCACGTAGCGCTGGCGTCGCACCAGACCCAGCTCTACGGCGCGCTGCAACAGGCCTACGACGAGCTCAGGCAGTCCCAGCACACGGTCATGCAGCAGGAACGCCTGCGCGCGCTGGGCCAGATGGCCAGCGGCATCGCTCACGACATCAACAACGCCATCTCGCCGGTGGCGCTCTACACGGAATCCCTGCTCGAGCGCGAGCCCTCGCTTTCCGAACGGGCTCGCGGCTACCTCATCACCATCCAGCGCGCCATGGAGGACGTGGCGGCCACGGTGGCGCGCATGCGCGAGTTCTATCGGCCTCGTGAGCCGCAGCTCGAGCTCGCGCGCATCGACGTCAACAACATCCTGAATCAGGTCGTCGATCTCACCCGTGCCCGCTGGGCGGATGTGCCGCAGCAGCGCGGTGTCGTCGTGAACCTGGTGCTGGAGGCCGGCGAGCGGCTGCCGGACATCATGGGCGCCGAGAACGAGATCCGCGACGCGCTCACCAACCTCATCTTCAATGCGGTGGATGCGATGCCGGAAGGCGGCACGCTGACGCTGCGCACGAAAGCCATGGGCGAAGCGGGCGGAGAAACGGCGGAAGGCGTGGAGCGTGTCTGCCTGGAAGTATCCGACACCGGCATCGGCATGAGCGAAGAGACCCGCCGGCGCTGCCTGGAGCCCTTCTTCACCACCAAGGGAGAGCGCGGCACGGGGCTGGGGCTGGCGATGGTCTACGGCATGGTGCAGCGGCACAGCGCCGAGCTCGGAATCGACAGCGTGCCCGGGAAGGGCACCACTTTCCGGCTCATCTTTCCGGCGTACCTGCCCACCTTCACTTCCACCGTGCGCGTGCCCGCACAGCTGCCGGCCCAGCGACTGCGCATCCTGCTCATCGACGATGATCCGATGCTCATCAAGTCGCTGCAGGATACACTCGAGGCCGATGGGCACCTCATCACCACGGCAAATGGCGGTCAGGCCGGAATCGACGCCTTCCAGGCGGCGGCCCGGGGCGAGAAGGCCTTCGATCTGGTCGTCACCGACCTCGGCATGCCCTACGTAGACGGCCGCAAGGTGGCGGCTGCCATCAAGAGCGCTTCGGCGGGCACACCGGTCATCATGCTCACCGGGTGGGGCCAGCGCCTGGTCGCCGAGAACGACATCCCCGCGCACGTGAACCGCGTGCTGAACAAGCCGCCGCGGCTGCACGAGCTGCGCTCGGCCCTCGCGGAGCTGACAGCGGCATGAGCGAAGCGCCCTTCGCCAAAATACTCATCGTGGACGACGAGGCCGCGCAGATGAAGGCGCTGTGCGACACGCTGGGCCACGAGCACTACGCTACCACCGGTTTCACGTCCGCGAAGCGCGCACTCGAAGTGTTGCGCGAGCAGGATTTCGACCTGCTGCTCACCGACCTCATGATGCCGGAGATGGACGGCATCCAGCTGCTGGCCGCGGCACGCGAGATGGCACCGGATCTCGTGGGCATCATGATGACGGGCCACGGCACCATCGACACCGCCGTGAAGGCGATGCAGGCGGGCGCGCTGGACTACATCGTGAAACCCTTCAAGCTGAACGTGATGCTGCCCGTGCTGAACCGTGCGCTGGCCGTGCGAAGGCTGCGGCAGGAGAACGCGCAGCTCGAGCGGGACATCGCGGAGCGCACGCGCCAGCTCGAGATGGCGAACAAGCAGCTCGAGTCCGCGAACAAGGAGCTCGAAGCATTCTCGTACTCCGTGTCGCACGATCTGCGCGCACCGTTGCGGGCCGTGCAGGGCTTCTGCCAGATCTACATGGACGATTTCAGATCGACCATCCCGCAGGACGGCCTGCCGCTGCTCGAGCACGTGCTGCAGGGCAGCCAGCGCATGGGCCAGCTCATCGAGGACCTGCTCGAGTTCTCGCGGCTCGGGCGGCAGCCCATCCTGCGCCAGGTGGTGCTGCTCGACCGCATGGCGGCGCGGCTGGTGGAAGAGACGCGCGCCAAGGAGCCGGAACGCAAGGTGGACGTGCGGCTCGGCAAGCTCGGGGACTGCGAGGGCGATCCCTCGCTCATCGAGCAGGTGCTGGTGAACCTCGTCTCGAACGCATTCAAGTTCACGCGCAAGCGCGAGGATGCGCGCATCGAGATCGGCTGCAGGGAAGAAGGCGACGAGCGCATCTATTTCGTGAAGGACAACGGCGCCGGCTTCGACATGAAGTACGCGGACAAGCTGTTCGGCGTGTTCCAGCGGCTGCACACCACCACGCAGTTCGAAGGCACGGGCGTGGGGCTTTCCATCGTGAAGCGCATCGTGGAGCGCCACGGCGGCCGCATCTGGGCCGAGAGCGCGGTGGATCAGGGCGCGGCGCTCTATTTCACGTTGCCGCCGGAGGCGCCGTAAGCTCCTCGACGATGCGGCCTTCGGCCCAGCTGGGCCTCATCACCGCTTCCGCGAAGCCGCAATGGCCGCCGTGCTCCAGCGTGGTGATGTGCAAGGCCCTGGGCTTCGAGATCTTCGCCAGATCGCCCACGGGGATGATGGGATCGTCGACCGAAGTGATGATGTGCGACGGCACTTCGAGCGGCGCGAGCGCGTCGCCGGTGATCGAGTAGCCGTTCAGGTAGGCGTCGAGATCCCCGTACTCGGTGAAGCGGCCCACCAGCTCCGCCGTCATGTGGCGCAGGCCCTTGCCGCGCGTGAGGTCGCCGAACTCGTAGTCGCCCGGCCAGGCCGCCTGCTTCTTGAGCAGCGAGCGCACCCATTTGCGCACGAAGTAGGCCTGGTAGGCGAACCAGCCCTTCTCGAGCGCGATGAGCGTTTCGTTGGGCTCGAGCACCGGCGAGAGCGCGATGACCCGCTCGATGTCGAGATTCGATTCCCGCGCCCGCGCGGCCGCGCGCAGCATGAAGTTGCCGCCCAGCGAGAAGCCGACCAGCGACATGGGAAGCTTCGGGTACAGCGACTGCACGCGCTGCAGCGCCCCGATGACTTCGGGCAGCCGGCAAGAATGAAACAGCTCGCGGTTGAGGTGGTGCGTCTCGCCATGGTCCCGCAGGTTGAGCCGCACGACGTCGAAGCCCCGCTCGAACAGGCTTTGTGCCAGAGAGACCACGTAGAGCGAGTCCGCGCTGCCTTCCCAGCCGTGCAGCAGCACCGCCAGACGGTCGAGCGAAGGCGCCCCGATGCGCGCCGGGCTCGAATGGAAGCTCTGCAGCCGCACGCCTTCGCCACAGTCCAGCAGCACTTCCTGGCTCGCCGCGCGCAGGGGTGCGGCACGCCGTTCGATGAGGCCGCGCCGCAGGGCGAGGCTCGGCAGCATGGACTGGATGTGGCGGTTGCGGAGCCAGAAAGGGGGGTGGAAGGGAGCGCTTGGAGCGGAGGACACGGATGGGTGTGGTTCGGTGGAGCGGTGCGCAGTGTAGCGTTCAACGCTGGCCGAATCGAGGCGTGGCACCGCTGCTTCGCATACAATCGCGGCCTCTTGCGGGCCTGTAGCACAGCGGTTAGTGCAGGGGACTCATAATCCCTTGGTCCCTGGTTCGAATCCAGGCAGGCCCAGAACCTCCAGCGGAAATGGCGCATGACACACTTGCGAACCCGGGACTTCGGCATCGGCCTCGTTGCGGCGATGGCTCTCACGGCCTGCGCCTATCGCGGCGAACCGGCGGAAAGCCCACCGCCCGGCAGCGCGGTCGCAGCCGCGGCCGATTCCTCACAAGGCGCGAGGACCTACGCCGCGGAGTGCGCGGGCTGCCACGGCGCCACGGCGCAGGGCACCTTGAACGGGCAGGTGCCGGCGCTCGCGGGCCAGCACCGCAGCGTGCTCATGAAGCAGCTGCGGGACTATCGCGAAGGCGAGCGTTGGGACGCGCGCATGGAAGGCCTGATGCAGGAACACCGCTTCGCGACCGACGCACAGCTCGACGGCGTTGCGGCCTTCCTCGCCGGCATGAACATGGCGCCCGCGGGTGGCGGGCCGGGCGGGGAAACCGCCATCCGCGCGCGCGGCGAGCGGGTCTTCGCGAACTCCTGCGCAACCTGCCACGGCGCGCGTGCGCAAGGCAGCGAACCGCGGATAGTGCCGCGCCTCGCCGGACAGCAGTACATGTACCTGCGCCGCCAGCTTCATGACGCAGTCGATGGCCGGCGGCCGAACTTCCCGCGCGACCATATTGCGCGGCTCGCGACGCTCGACGCCGACGACATCGACGGGCTTGCCGAATACCTCTCCGAACTGAGCCCCTGAAGTGGCTCAGTCGCGGTCGAGCGGGCTTTGGACGCCGCGCCCGCCGCGGTTCAGGACGTGCGTGTAGATCATCGTCGTCTTGACGTCGCTGTGGCCCAGGAGCTCCTGCACGGTGCGGATGTCGTAGCCGGACTCGAGCAGGTGCGTCGCGAAGCAATGGCGGAACGTGTGGCAACTCGCGGGCTTCATGATCCGCGCCCGGCGCACCGCGCACCGCACGCTGCGCTGGATCACGCTCGCATGAAGGTGGTGGCGAACCCGCTGCCCGGTGTACGGATCGACGCATGTGCCGGAGCAGGGGAAAACGAACTGCCATGGCCAGCTGGTTGATGCCCCGGGGTACTTGCGTTCAAGGGCGCCCGGCAGCGACACGCCCGGCCGGGCCAGCCGCCGTTCATTGTCGAACCAGGCTCGAAGCTTCGAGAAATGGCCCGCGATCGGCGAGCGCAGCGCCTCCGGCAGGGTAGTCACCCGATCCTTGCGGCCTTTGCCGTCGCGCACCACCAGCTCGCGCCGCGCGAGGTCGATATCCTTCACGCGCAGCGCGAGCGCCTCGTTGAGCCGCAAGCCGCTGCCGTACAACAGGATCGCGACCAGCCATGGCACATCGCGCAACTCGGCGAGCACCCGCCGGGTTTCGTCGCGGGACAGTACCACCGGCAAGTGACGCGGGCGCGTGGCGCGCGTGACATTCCCGAGCCATGGCAGATCCTGCAGCAGCACCTTGCGGTAGAGGAACAACAAGGCCGCCAGCGCCTGATTCTGGGTGGAGGGCGCGACGCGGCCCCTTACGGCGAGTTGTGTCAGAAAACGCTCCACGTCGACGGCGCCCCGCTCGCGGGGGTGACGCCCGGGGTCCGCCCGGATGAAGCGGCGAATCCAGAATAGGTATGCCTTCTCCGTGCGCAGGCTCATCCGGCGAGTCCGCATGACCTCGCGGGTGGTGGCGAGCAGGCCGGGGCGGGGAGTAGCATCCATGCGGGCAGGGGGCGGAAGATTAGACTGCAGCGTTCGACACGAAGGTCAAATAGAACAGGAGGTTGCCGCAGGCGCCAGATGATTATCCAGCGCATTCGTCCAAAAACATCGCGACGCTTTCGTCGCCTAATTAGTAGTTAGGTGGCGCTGGAGGTCATCTGGAAACTAAGGACGTCATCTACGCGCTCAGCATAGCCGTCACGCTAGTTCTCGGC
>JBGAIL010000127.1:0-13965 GCA_044225565.1 Steroidobacteraceae bacterium
TGCGTCACGTACTTGCCCGACGTGTCAGTGGCCGCAGTCGTCATACCAGCAGCAGCGCGGTTGGCAGGGGCTTGACCAGCCTGCGCGAAAGACTCCGCGACAGATGCCTTCGCGGCAGAGGCCAGATTCAGACCTTCCGTCACCTGCGCACGAATCGTGTAGTCCTGGTAAGCGGGAATGGCGATGGCCGCCAGAATGCCGATGATCGCGACGACGATCATCAACTCGATGAGGGTGAAACCCTTCTGCACAGTTTTCATGAAAGCTCCTGATAGGTTGTTCGACACAGCGGCGTTACGGCGCCGGCGGGAGAGGAAAAGCAAGAGGTATGCCAGTCACTCGGAGGCGTTGTAAGTGAATGAAATTGATAGGTAAATTTCCCTATCTTGTGGCGAATTTGACTTAGTGGCGTCACTGCGGTGCGACGATCTCTGACAGGCTGCGTCACAAAGTGACGTGAATTGTCAGTGGGGCGAGTGGCCGATGTATCGCTCGATCCTTGCCCATCTCCCTTAGGCAAGGCACGCCTAGGTCCCGGTCATTTAATGGGTGAGCAAAGCAGCTCAAGCTGTATCCCAGTAACTCATGGCGGCGCTCGATTTCCGATCGCGCTTCGCCAGAGCATTTGAGTTCAGCTCAAATCACCTTCTCAAAACGCGCATTTGAGATGGCGCGTCACAGCCGTTTCCCCGCCTACTCGATCCCCAACTTCTTGATCCGATACCGCAACGCCCTGAAGCTCATCCCCAGCAGCTTCGCCGCCGCAGTCTTGTTGTACCGCGTCTTTTCCAGCGCCTTCATGATGGCCTCGCGCTCCATCTCCTCCAACTGGCTGCCCAACGCTCCGGCCACCGGCGCTTCATACGTGCCCGTGTCCGAATCCGAATCCGCGCGCGAAGCCGAGCGCAGCTTCACCGTCTCCGCGGTAATCACCCCGTCGTTGCTCAACGTCAGCGCGCGTTCCAGCACGTTCTCGAGCTCGCGCACGTTGCCGGGGAATGCGTAGCCCTCGAGCAGCCGCAGCGCTTCCGTATCCAGACGGGCGCCGTCCATCCCCATGCGGCGGCCCAGCCGCGCAAGGATCGCCTGCGCGAGCAATGAGATGTCCTCGCCCCGCTCGCGAAGGCTCGGGACGCGGATCTCGATGACATTGATCCGATAGAACAGGTCCTCGCGGAAGCGTCCCTCGGCCACCAGCTGAGAGAGATTCTTGTGGGTCGCGGAAAGGATGCGCACGTCCACTGTCTCTTCGCGCGCCTCGCCGATGGGCCGCACGGTCTTCTCTTGCACCACGCGGAGCAGCTTCACCTGCATGTGCAGTGGCAGGTCCGCCACCTCGTCGAGGAACAGCGTGCCGCCTTCGGCGCTCTGCACCAGGCCTTTCTTGTCCGCCACAGCGCCCGTGAAACTGCCGCGCTTGTGGCCGAACAACTCACTCTCCATCAGTTCCGTGGGAATGGCACCGCAGTTCACGGCGATGAACGGGCCTTCACCGCGCGCGCCGCTTTCGTGGATCAACCGTGCGACCAATTCCTTGCCGGTGCCGGATTCGCCGAAGATGTGCACAGGCGCCTGGCTGCGGGCCACGCGCGCGATCATCTCGCGCAGCTGCTCCATGGGCGCGGAATGCCCGATGAGCCGTGGGCCCTTGATCATCGTCGTCGCGAAGTCTTCCTGCCGTGTCGAGAGCTTGAGGGCGCTGCCTACCAGCTTGCGCAGCACGCCGAGATCCAGGGGCTTGGAGACGAAATCGAACGCACCGAGCTTCAGCGCGCGCACCGCGGATTCCACGTTGCCGTGCGCCGTGATCACGGCCGCAGGCACTCCCGGCCGGTTCTCCTGGATCCACGCGACCAGATCGAGCCCGTCACCGTCGGGCAGGCGCATGTCCGTGAGGCAGAGGTCGAAGTGCTCGGTCTTCAGCAGCCGCCGCGCCGTGGCCACGTCCGCGGCCGTGCGCGTCTCGAGACTCATGCGGCTCAGGGTGAGGCTCACGAGTTCGAGCAGGTCCGGCTCGTCGTCCACGATCAGCACCACCGGCTTACTCATTCCATTCCCGTCTCAAATCAGCTCCCATCGCCGTGGATCGGCGAACACCATCCGGAAGATGCTGCCCCCGCCCGGCCGGGGTTCATAGAGCAATGTCGCGCCGTTGGTCTGTGCCAACTCGCGCGCCAGGAACAGGCCCAGCCCCGTGCCGCCTCGCCCGCCGCTGAAGAACGGCTCGAATATGCGCTCCACGTGCGAGGGGTCCACGCCCGGCCCGCGGTCGGCGGCCTCGAGAAACGGCCGTGCAGTCGGGTTCAGGCGGCCGCTGCGAATCTCGATGCTCACGGGCTCCTGCCCCGTCGCCGCGTGCTTCAGCGCATTCTCGCAGAGGTTCCACAGAACCTGGTGCAGCTGGCTCGGGTCTGCACGTACTTCAATCTCTTCTTCCACGGGCTCGATGACGACCCGGCTGCGGGGAATCTGCATCGTCTCGCAGAACTCCTCGCAGAACTCCTCGAGCCAGATCGAGAGAGACAGCCGCTCGAGCCGCGTTTCGCCGCGCTTCGACAGTTGCAGCACGTTGTCGATGATGGTGCTCACGCGGTCTGCGTTGCCGCGCACGATCTGCGTGAGGCGCCGGTCCTCCTCCGACAGGTTCGGCGATTCCGCGAGCAGCTGGCTGGCATGGCTCATGGCGCCGACGGGATTGCGGATCTCGTGGGCGATGCTCGCGCTCAGCCGCCCCAGCGCTGCGAGCTTGGACTGCTGCACCTGCGCCGCGATCAGGCTGGTGTCTTCCAGGAACACCAGCACCGGTGCGGGGTCCATGCCGCCCAGGGACGCAAAATGCGGCCGGATCACTCGTCCCCCATCCTCGGCCACGAACGTATGCGTGGCATCCGTGGGCGCGTTCGGGTTCTGGCGCCAGGTTTCCAGCAGATACAGCAGCCGAGGCGAGGCCTCGCCCAGCAATGCGCCGGGATACGCATTGCCGTCGCCGAGGATCTGCGCTGCGGACTCGTTGATGAGCCTCACGCGGTCTTCCGTGTCCACCACCAGGATGCTCTCGCGCAGGTGCTGCACGATGTACTGCGACAGCTGCGCGAGGTTCGCGAGATCCACTTCCTGCCGCCGCACCAGCGCTTCGCTCTCGCGAAGCCGGTTCGCCACCGGCCACACGGCCAGCACGATGGCGAACAGCACCACGCCCAGCACGCCGGCGTACGTGAAATCGGTGGGGAGCGCGAAGCCCGCGAAGTACGCGAATGCCTGCTGCGCCAGCGCGCCGAGCGCCGCGATGGCTGCGATGAGGAACGCATCACGATTGTCAGCCAGCACTGCCATGGCCCCGACGGGCAGCACCATGAGGATGCCGAGCCCGCTCGAGATGCCGCCGCAGGAATACAGGATGAGGGAGATGCCCACGGCATCCACGGTGGCGTTGAGCAGTGCGATGCGCCTGAGCGTGGGCCACGACAGCCGCCGCGCGACGACGAGCAGCACCGCCACCGAAAAATAGGCGATGCACACCGAGAGAAACAGGCTCGGCCGGGCCGGCAGCAGCGCGGATTGCGGCTCGGCCAGCGAATACAGCGCCAGCAGCATCAGCGGCACGAGCAGCCGGTAGAGGTTGACGAGCCCGAGCACGCGCCAGGCGAGATCGCTGGGAGCGGGGGTGGCTGGGGCGGCGGCCGGCATGGAGGGTCGGTGGCTTCCCGGTGCGACTCGGGCGGTGGCCGACTCTAGCACAGGCCTTCCGTGGCGCTGGCGACCCATCACGCTTTTCGCGAGAATACGCGCCCTTCGCAAATGGGCGGCGCACGATGAACCTGCACGAGTACCAGGCCAAAGAATTGTTCAGAGATTACGGCATCCCCGTTCCCGCGGGCCGGGTCGCGGCCAGCGCGGAAGAGGCGGCAGCCGCAGCCCAGCAGCTGGGCGGCGCGGTCTGGGTGGTGAAGGCGCAGGTTCATGCGGGCGGCCGCGGTAAGGCCGGCGGCGTGAAAGTGGTCAAAGACCTCGACACCGTGCGGTCCGCCACCACCGGCATGCTCGGCACGCGCCTCGTCACGAAGCAGACGGGCGCCGAAGGCCTGCCGGTCGAGCGCGTGTACGTGGAGTCCGGCTCGCAGATCGCCCGGGAGATCTACCTTTCCCTCACGTTGAACCGCGAGAAGAGCCGCATCGCCGTCATCGCCTCCGCGGCCGGCGGCATGGACATCGAAGAGGTCGCCGAGCACACGCCGGAGAAGATCCTCAGCGTAACCGTGGATCCGGCGGCCGGGTTGCAGCCCTACCAGTGCCGCAAGCTGGCGTTCGGTCTCGGGCTCTCGGGCAAGCAGATCGGGGAGCTGCAGGCCATCCTGCTCGGCCTGTACCGGCTGTACCTGGAAGAGGATGCGAGCCTGGTCGAGGTGAACCCGCTCATCGTCACGCAGGACGGCAAGCTCGTCGCGCTGGATGCCAAGATCAACATCGACTCCAACGCGGTGTTCCGCCATGCCGATCTCGCGAAGCTGCGGGACACCACGCAGGAAGACCCGATGGAGCTCAAGGCCAGCGAGCACGACCTCAATTACGTCTCGCTGGACGGCAACATCGCCTGCATGGTGAACGGCGCCGGCCTCGCCATGGCGACCATGGACCTCATCAAGCTGCACGGCGGCGACCCGGCGAACTTCCTGGACGTGGGCGGCGGCGCCACGGCGGAGCGCGTCACGGCGGCCTTCGAGCTCATCCTCTCGAACTCGAAGGTGCGCGCGGTGCTGGTGAACATCTTCGGCGGCATCGTGCGCTGCGATCTCATCGCCGAAGGCATCATCCAGGCGGTGAAGAACGTGGGCGTGAAGGTGCCCGTGGTCGTGAGGCTCGAAGGCACGAATGCGCCGCAGGCGCGCGAGGCGCTGCAGAAGAGCGGTCTCGCCATCGCGGCCGCGGAAGACCTCACGGATGCCGCGAAGAAGGTCGTCGCCCTGGCGACGGGCAAATCGGATTCCAAGACGAAGAAGGCGGGCCGCGCGTGAGCATTCTGGTCAATCGCAATACCAAGGTCATCTGCCAGGGCTTCACGGGCAAGCAGGGCACGTATCACTCCGAGCAGTGCGTCGCGTACGGCACGAAGCTCGTCGGTGGCGTCACGCCGGGGCGTGGCGGTGAGAAGCACATCGGACTTCCGGTATTCGACACGGTTCAGGCGGCCGTGCGCGAGACTGGCGCCACGGCCAGCATGATCTACGTGCCGGCGGCGTTCGCGGCGGATGCCATTCTGGAAGCGGCGGATGCGGGCATCGAGCTCGTGGTCTGCATCACCGAAGGCGTGCCGGTGAACGACATGGTTCGCGTGAAGGCCGCGCTCGCCAGCACGGGCACGCGGCTCATCGGGCCGAACTGCCCCGGCATCATCACGCCGGGGGAATGCAAGATCGGCATCATGCCCGGGTTCATCCACAAGAAGGGTCGCGTGGGCATCGTTTCGCGCTCCGGCACGCTCACCTATGAAGCCGTGTTCCAGACCACCAATGCCGGGCTCGGGCAGAGCACCTGCGTCGGCATCGGCGGCGATCCGGTGCGCGGCATGAATTTCGTGGACGTGCTCGAGCTCTTCGAGCGGGATCCGCAGACCGAAGGCATCGTGCTGGTCGGCGAGATCGGCGGCAGCGACGAGGAGGCGGCCGCGGAGTTCATCCGTCACTACGTCTCGAAGCCGGTGGTGGCTTACATCGCGGGCGTCACGGCTCCGCCGGGTAAGCGCATGGGGCATGCCGGCGCCATCGTGGCGGGCGGCAAGGGCACTGCGGCGGACAAGTACCGGGCGCTGGATCGCGCGGGCGTGCGCACCGTGAAGTCACCTGCCGAGCTCGGCTCGGCCATTGCGGAAGAGTTGAAGAAGCGGCGTGCGAAGCCCGCGCCGGTTCGCGTGGAAGAAGTGATCGCGCCGCGGCCGAAGTCGATGGCGCTCAACAAGCGTGCGAAGCCCGCAAGGCGTGCAAAGGGCGGCAAGCCCGTCAGGGCGGCCAAACCCGCCAGGCGCGCTGTTCCGGCGAAGTCTCGCGCGAGCGCGAAGGCAAAGAGTGCCGTGAAAGCCAGTCGCCGGGCGAAAGCGAGCGTCGCCAAGGGAAAGCGTGCTGCCAACGCAAAGGGCAAACTCAAAACGAAGGGCTCCGCGGCGGCTCGCGGCAAGGCTGCCCGTAGCGGCGGCAGGAAGCATAAATAGGCGCAACGGATCCTGCTCTCGCGGGGTAGGCGGGTCCCTGTCAGCGATCGTCAACCAACGGACGAATCAGGCGTGATTGTCCGCGCGCGGACAATCGAGCCGAGATTGTCCACAGATTGACGATCCCGGACTGCCCCGCCCGTAGCCGCCCCAGCTGAGTCCATGGATGCCGGCGTGCTCGCCGTCCATCTCCCTCCGCCGCATTGCTGCCGGGCACGCTTCACGGCGTGGGCCTGACCCCGGGCTCGCTCATCCAGACGAGCGCAGCCATGCGGCCGGAGCTGCCGTCACGGCGGTAGGAATGAAAGCGCCGCGGGTCGCCATAGGTCGACCAGCCACCGCCGGCAATCTCGCGCACACCGAGGGCCTCGAGCCGCAGGCGCGCCAGCAGATACAGATCGCATTGCCAGCGACCGCGAGCGTTCCGTGAGAACGCGGCTTCGGCCGCGGCGCCCCAGGCCAGGAACGCTTCGCGCACCTCATCGCCCACTTCGAAATGCGCCGCGCCGATGGTCGGGCCCATCCACGCGCACAGCCTCGAAGGGTCGGTTTTCAGCGCAGCCACCGTCGCTTCCAGCACGCCGCCCGCCATGCCGCGCCAGCCCGCGTGAGCGGCGCCAACAGCCTGTCCATCACGATCCGCGAAGAGCACGGGCATGCAATCCGCGACCCGCACCACGCAAATGCGCCTCGGCGTCCGGGTGAAGGACGCATCGGCCCGCGGTTTGCCGTCAAACGGCTCGCCGGGCAACGAGCCATCGAGATTCGCTACCTCTGCGCCGTGAACCTGATCGAGCCAGGCTGGCTCTTCTGGAAGTGATAACGCGGCCCGCACGCGTCCCGGCTCTTCGACCACGCCATCGCTGCGCAGCGTGAATGCAGCTCGCACGTTCGGCGGCGCACGCCAGCTGGGCGCGAGCCATGAGAGGTCGCCGTGCGACTGCTCGGTTCGCGACCGCTCGGTCTGGCTGTCTGCGCTCATGGAGCGTCGCGCCGCTGAAGGGCGCTTCCGCCTTCTCCCTCGCGTGCATCCTTTTCGAGCGCCGCCATCAGCTTTCGCATGTCCGCCGGCAGCGGCGCCTCCCATTCCACTGCCTTGCCCGTCAAAGGATGCTCGAGCTCGAGGCGGGCGGCGTGCAGCGCCTGGCGTTTGAAAGCATCCAGCGCTTTCACCAGCGCCGGTGCGGCGCCTCGCGGAATGCGCTTGCGCCCGCCGTAGACCGGATCTCCCACCACCGGATGCCCCACGTGCGCGAGATGCACGCGAATCTGGTGCGTGCGCCCCGTCTCCAGCTGCACCCGAACCAGCGTGTGCGCGCGATACCGCTGAGTAACCCGATAGTGCGTGACCGCCTCTCGCCCGTCCGCGCGCACTGCCATTTTCGTTCGCACGCTGCGATGGCGGCCGATGGGCTGATCCACCGTGCCGCCGCCCGTCATCACCCCGCCGCAGATCGCAACGTACTCGCGACCGACCTCGCGTGCCGCGAGCGCCGCGACCAGCGCGGTATGCGCCTCCGGCGTCCGCGCGACGACCAGCAGCCCGCTCGTATCCTTGTCCAGCCGGTGCACGATGCCGGCCCGCGGGACGAGCGCGAGCTTCGGATCCAGCGCGAGGAGGGCGTTCTGCAGGGTATGGTTGGCATTGCCCGCGCCGGGATGCACCACCAGCCCCGGCGGCTTGTCGATGACGAACAGCGCCCGGTCGCGAAACACCACGTCCAGCGGCAACGCTTCCGGCTGCACGCCCGTCTCGGCCTCGATCTGCGCCCGGATGTCCACCTGCTCGCCGCCCTGCACCTTGTCCCGGGCGCGTGGCGCGCGGCCGTCGACGGTCACGGCGCCGGCCTCGATCCAGCCCTGGAGCCGTGCGCGCGAGTACTGGGGCAGGGCGCGAGCGAGCGCCTGGTCCAGCCGCATCCCGGCGCTTTCCGCGGGCAGCTCGAATTGATGGGTGCGCAGTTCCATGGGCTCGATGCGGAGGCGGGGGCGCCACTCTATAGGGCCGGCCGGCGCAAGGGGAGGCGGAACTCCGCGGCCGCAGGCCCTGTCCGACCCCGTTACGCGGATTGGCTATACTGCGCGCCCGCTTCAACGGCCAGAATTCAACGAAAGGCCCCGTCACGATGCGTGTTTCCGGCCTCCTGCGCGGCGGCGTGCTCGCCCTCTGCCTGGCCCTCGCGGCCGTGCCGGCCTGCCGCTCCAAGCGCGACCTCATGAGCTCGAGCCCCGAGATCCTCTACAAGCGGGCGAAGCAGAGCCTCACGGGGCAGGACTACAACAACGCCATCAAGATGTACGAGGCGCTCACCGCCCGGTACCCGTTCACCGAGCAGGCCCGCCAGGCGCGCCTGGACCTCATCTACGCCTACTACCGCTCCGGCGAGAAGGAATCCGCCATCGACGCCGCGGACACCTTCGTCCGGGAGAACCCCACGCATCCGCGCATCGACTACGCGTGGTACATCAAGGGGCTGGTGGATTTCGAGCGGTCCGCGAACATCATCGAGCGCACCTTCCGTGTGGACCTCGCGGAGCGGCCGCCCGCTACGGCTCGCAAGTCCTTCGCGGCCTTCCGGGTCGTGGTCGAGCAGTACCCGAAGAGCGACTACGCCCACGACGCGCTGCAGCGCATGATCTTCCTGCGCAATCGCCTCGCCCAGTACGAAGTGCACGTGGCGCGCTACTACTACAAGCGGGGGGCGTACATCGCCGCCGCGCAACGCTCCAAGGGTGCCATCGAGCAGTACGATGGCGCGCCCACTACGCGCGAGGCGCTGGAGATCCTCATCGAATCCTACGACCGGCTCGACCTCAAGGAGCTCGCCGCGCAGGCGCGCCAGGTGTACGAGGCCAACTACAGCGGTCAGGTCGAGAAGCGGCGCGCCGCCACGCGCAAAGCCTGGTGGAAATTCTGGTAGCCCCGAAAGGCTCTCCACATGACCTTGCGGATCGCGCTGGCGCAGCTCGATTTCCTGGTCGGCGACGTCCAGGGAAACGCCACTCGCATCATCTCGACGGCGCGCCAGGCGCGCGCCGACCATAAGGCGGACATCGTCGCGTTCCCGGAGCTCGCGCTCTCCGGCTACCCGCCCGAGGATCTGCTCTTCCACCGCGGCTTTCGCCGCCAGATCGATGCCGGCCTCGAGCGGGTGAGGCACGAGGTCGGTGACGTCGCGGTGCTGGTGGGCTACCCGGAATACAGCGGCGTGGATATCTACAATTCCGCCGCGTTCATCGTCGGTGGCGCCATCGTCGCCAACCACCGCAAGCTCGAGCTGCCCAACTATCGCGTGTTCGACGAGAAGCGGTACTTCGAGCCCGGCGATCGCGCCACGGTGGTGGATTGCCAGGGCTATCGCATCGGGCTGTCCATCTGCGAGGACATCTGGGAGCAGCGGCCGGTCCAGCTGACGCGGGACGAGCGTGCGGAGCTGCTGCTGGTGATCAACGCATCCCCTTACCAGCTGCACAAGCAGCAGGAGCGCGAATCCATCGCGCGTACCCGCGTGGAGGACGTGCGCCTGCCGCTGGCATACGTGCACATGGTCGGCGGTCAGGACGAGCTCATCTTCGACGGCAACTCGTTCGTGATGAACGCGGCCGGCCAGGTGGTGCAGCGCGTGCCGGCCTTCGAGGAAGGCACCTGGCTCGCGAAGTTCTCGAGGTCGGCATCGGGGCAGGTGGAGCCGGAGAAGGGCACGGTCACCCCGGAACTCAGCGACGAGGAAAGCGTATATCGCGCGCTCGTGCTGGGTGTGCGCGACTACGTGAACAAGCACGGCTTTCCGGGCGTGGTGATGGGCCTTTCCGGCGGCATCGATTCCGCGCTCACGCTCGCCATCGCGGTCGATGCGCTCGGCGCGAGCCGCGTGCATGCGGTGATGATGCCTTCGCGTTACACCTCGCAGATGAGCCTGGACGACGCGCAGGAGCAGGCCCGCATGCTGGGCGTGCAGTACAGCCTCATCTCCATCGAAGGCATGTTCGAGGCGACGCTCGCCGCATTGAAGAACGAGTTCGCCGGCCGGCCCGCGGATGCCACGGAAGAGAACGTGCAGTCGCGCTGTCGCATGCTGCTGCTCATGGGCATCTCCAACAAGACCGGGAAGATGCTGCTGACCACGGGCAACAAGAGCGAGATGGCGGTGGGCTATGCCACGCTGTACGGCGACATGGCGGGAGGCTTCGCGCCCATCAAGGACTGCAGCAAGCAGCTCGTCTACCGGCTGGCGTCCTATCGGAACCGGCGCGGGCCGGCCATTCCGCAGCGCGTGATCGACCGGCCGCCCTCGGCGGAGCTGCGGCCGAACCAGAAGGACTCGGATTCGCTGCCGCCGTACGAGATCCTGGATGCGATCCTCGAGGCGTTCATCGAGGAGGATCTGTCGGTGGATGAGATCGTGGCGCGTGGATTCGAGCGCGCTACGGTGGGACGCGTGCTGGATATGGTGAAGCGCAACGAATACAAGCGTAGGCAGGCGCCGCCGGGCGTGCGCGTGAGCCGTCGCGCGTTCGGGCGGGACTGGCGCTATCCCATCACCAATGGCTATCGGCGCTAGTGGACGCGCTGAGCTGGATACTGCTCTCCACGGTCGCAGCCGGTGCGCTGAGCGTGCTCATCGCGGGCATCTTCCTGCTCGCGCCGGAGCGCATGCGTGCGCTGGCGCTGCCTCATCTGGTGAGCTTTGCCACGGGCGCCTTGCTCGGCGCGGCGTTGCTCGCGCTGCTACCGGAAGCGGTGAAGCAGGGCGGGACGGATAGCGTCTACGGCATCGGGCTCGCGCTCGTCGCGGGCATCGGTATCTTTTTCGTGCTGGAGAAGGCGGTGCTGTGGCGGCACTCGCATTCGGGTGAGTACGCGGATCACGGGCCGCATCACGACCATCACCATCACCGGGAGCAGGCGTCGGCGACGCTCGTGCTCATCGGCGACAGCATGCACAACGCGCTGGACGGGGTGCTCATCGCGGCGGCGTTCCTCACGGATACCCAGCTCGGCATCGTCACGGCCATCGCGGCGGTGACCCACGAGATCCCGCAGGAGATCGGGGATTTCGCCGTGCTGCTGAACAGCGGCATGTCCCGGGCGCGAGCGCTGGTCCTGAACCTGGCGACCAGCCTCACGTCGGTCATCGGCGGTGTCGCCGCCTATTTCGCCCTGCACCAGGTGCAGGACATCCTGCCTTATGCCCTGGCCGTGGCGGCGGCCAGCTTCCTGTACGTGGCCGTGGCCGACCTCATCCCCGGCCTGCACCGCAAGGTCGACGTCCGCACGAGCGTGATGCAGGTGCTCCTCATCGCCGCCGGCATCGGCGCCATCGCCTGGCTGGAGGCCAGCGCCCACTAAACACCGCTTGAACCGGGGCGATTTGCCCCGACAATGGGCGGAGTCACCCCTCCAGGGCCTTCCCCCATGCGAATGGACAAGCTCACCAGCAAATTCCAGGCGGCGCTCGCGGATGCGCAGTCGCTCGCCATCGGCCGCGACCACCAGATCATCGAGCCGGCGCACGTGGCGCTGGCGCTGCTCCAGCAGGAAGGCGGCACCGTCCGGCCGCTGTTCGTGAAGGCCGGGGTGAACGTCAACAAGCTCCGGTCCGACCTCGAGGCGGCGCTGGACAAGCTGCCGCGCGTGGAAGGCGCGGCCGGCGAGGTGCACATCTCGAACGACCTCAACCGCCTGCTCAACGTCACGGACAAGCTTGCCCAGCAGCGCGGCGACCAGTTCATCTCCAGCGAGCTCTTCGTCCTCGCGGCGCTGGACGACAAAGGCCCCCTGGCGCGCATCCTGAAGGACGCCGGCGCCGTCAAAGGCGCTCTCACCCAGGCCGTGGACCAGATGCGCGGCGGCGAGAAGGTCTCCGACGCCAACGCCGAAGAGAGCCGCGGCGCGCTGGACAAGTACACCATCGACCTCACCGAGCGCGCCGCCAGCGGCAAGCTCGACCCCGTCATCGGCCGGGATGACGAGATCCGCCGCACCGTGCAGGTGCTGCAGCGGCGCACCAAGAACAATCCCGTGCTCATCGGCGAGCCCGGCGTGGGCAAGACCGCCATCGTCGAAGGCCTCGCCCAGCGCATCATCAACGGCGAGGTGCCCGAAGGCCTGAAGAACAAGCGCATCCTCGCGCTCGACATGGGCGCGCTCATCGCCGGCGCGAAGTTCCGCGGCGAATTCGAAGAGCGCCTCAAGGGGGTGCTCAAGGACCTCGCCAAGCAGGAAGGCCAGATTATCCTGTTCATCGACGAGCTGCACACCATGGTGGGCGCCGGCAAGGCCGAAGGCTCCATGGACGCGGGCAACATGCTGAAGCCCGCGCTCGCCCGCGGCGAGCTGCACTGCGTCGGCGCCACCACGCTCGACGAATACCGCAAGTACATCGAGAAGGACGCCGCGCTCGAGCGCCGCTTCCAGAAGGTGCTCGTCGACGAGCCTTCGGTCGAGGACACCATCGCCATCCTGCGCGGCCTGAAGGAGCGCTACGAGATCCACCACAAGGTCGAGATCACAGACCCCGCCATCGTCGCCGCCGCCATGCTCTCGCACCGCTACATCGCGGACCGGCAGCTGCCGGACAAGGCCATCGACCTCATCGACGAGGCCGGCGCGCGCATCCGCATGGAGATCGATTCCAAGCCCGAGCCGCTCGACCGCCTAGAGCGTCGCATCATCCAGCTGAAGATCGAGCGCGAGGCGCTGAAGAAGGAATCGGACGAAGCCTCGCGCCGCCGCCTGAAGGACCTCGAAGAGCAGCTCAAGGCCATGGAGCGCGAGTTCGCCGATCTCGAGGAAGTGTGGAAGGCCGAAAAGGCCTCCCTGCAGGGCGCCGCGCACATCAAGGAAGAGCTCGAGCGCGTGAAGCTGGAGCTCGAGAACGCCCGCCGCGCGGGCGATCTGCAGCGCATGGCGGAGCTGCAGTACGGCAAGATCCCCGAGCTCGAGAAGCGCCTCGCGCAGGCCATCGAGAGCGAGGCCAAGCAGCCCCAGCTCGTGCGCAACAAGGTCACCGAGGAGGAGATCGCGGAAGTGGTCTCCAAGTGGACCGGCATCCCCGTCTCCAAGATGCTCGAGGGCGAGAAGGAGAAGCTCCTGAAGCTCGAAGAGGCGCTGTCCCGCCGGGTGGTGGGCCAGGACGAAGCCGTGCACATCGTGGCGAACGCCATCCGCCGCTCGCGCGCGGGCCTCGCGGATCCGCGCCGGCCGAGCGGCTCGTTCCTGTTCCTCGGTCCCACCGGCGTCGGCAAGACGGAGCTCTCCAAGGCGCTCGCCGAATTCCTGTTCGACACGGAAGAGGCGCTGGTGCGCATCGACATGTCCGAGTTCATGGAGAAGCACTCGGTCGCGCGCCTGATCGGCGCGCCGCCGGGCTACGTCGGCTACGAGGAGGGCGGCTATCTCACGGAGACGATCCGCCGCCGGCCTTATTCGGTGATCCTGCTCGATGAGGTGGAGAAGGCGCACCCCGACGTCTTCAATGTGCTGCTGCAGGTGCTGGATGACGGCCGCCTCACGGACGGGCAGGGTCGCACGGTCGATTTCCGCAACACGGTCATCATCATGACCTCGAACCTCGGCTCGCAGGTGATCCAGGCCAGCCTCGATGAAGGGGCGGGCGAGAAGAACTACACCCGCATGAAGAGCGCGGTGATGGAGATCGTGCAGCAGAACTTCCGCCCGGAGTTCATCAACCGCATCGACGACATCGTCGTGTTCCATGCGCTCGGCCAGGAGCAGATCCGCGCGATCGTGGAGATCCAGC
>JBGAIL010000128.1:0-13965 GCA_044225565.1 Steroidobacteraceae bacterium
AACCGGAATCGCTCGCGAAAAGCGGCGACTTCGGACGTCTCACCCGTGCCCGTATCCATACAGCTTCAACTGTGTGCAGTGGCTGTAGAGCTGCGATGCGCGCTGTCCACCGTCACCGTAGCCGTGCATGCCCTGCGCGCGCAAAACGCCGATGTGGACTCCGATGTCGCGCTCGTTCTGCAGCGCAGCGCCAGCGCGCCGTTGCACGGCAGCCTCGAGCGCATCGAAGCCCTGCTCTTCGAGCTGAAAGGCAGCGACGCCGCTAGCGAGCCCCACACCGGCTGCGTGCATTGAGGGATGCATGGGGCCCGAGTCGCTCCGCGCCCAGGCTGGCTCTCTCACCGAACGGCGCCCAGGCTGAAGCGCCCCTCGCGAAGGAACAGCGCGGTCTCGCGAGCGACACGCGCGGAGAGCAGCAAGCCCATGTGGCTCACGGGCACGCACAAGTGATCCGTGGCGCCGGGCAGGCGCGTCTCGCTCACGGCCACCGTGCCGTCGGAATCCTCGTCGAACCGGGCCACGAACTGCCCGAGGCCCACACGCCGCGTGCCCGCGATGATTCCGAGCTCACCCGTCGCACACCAGCGACGCTCGCGATACATGCCGAGCTCCTCGGCCAGGCACCGCCCCACCAGCGGCGCCGCCCATCGCAGCCGCGCCGCGCCCATCGCGGCGCGGCTGGCCACCGAAGGCGTGCCCAGGAACACTGCACGCCCCAGCCTTTCCTGTGGATACCGTTCGAGGAAGCGGTAGATGACGAGCCCGCCCAGGCTGTGCCCGATGAAGTGCAACCGCGAAGCTTGCAGGCCGGCGACGAACTCGGCGAGCCGCGCCGTGGCATCCTCCATGGGCGCGGTGACGGCGCGGTACCGGAAAGGATGCACGCGGTAGCCGGATTCGCGCTCCAGCCGCCGCCGCAACACGAGCGACTCGCGCCCGTTCAGCCATAATCCGTGAACGTAAACGACCTCTGCCCTGTCCACACGGAACCCTCGAGCTGCCGCTGCCATTAATGATGATATCCATGGCGCCCCTCCTGCCCAACCCGCGCCGCCTCGTGGGGCTCGCGAGCCTGCTCGTCGCGGCGGCATCGGCCTCGGCCGCGCAGGTGGAGATCACCATCGAAGGGCTGAGCGATGCACTGAAGGACGCCGCCCGCGCCAACCTTTCCCTGCAGCAATATGTGGGCCGCGACGTGACGCCCGCCCAGGTGCGCCGCCTGTACAAGACCGGCGAGCAGGAGGTTCGCAAGGCCCTCGAGCCCTACGGCTACTACAACCCCACGGTGGACGCGAAGCTCGAAGAGACGCCCAAGGGCTTCAATGCCGTCTTCCATGTGGAACCCGGCAAGCCGGTGCTCGTCCGCCAGCGCAAGGTGGTGGTGCAAGGCAGCGGCGGTGAGATCCCTGCGGTAAGGCGTGCCGTGCGGCGCTTCGAGCCCGACGAAGGCGAGCCGCTCGACCACGGCGCGTACGAAGAGAGCAAGGACCGCGTGCAGCAGGCCCTGCTCGGCGCCGGCTATCTGCGTGCCTGGACTCCCGTGCGCAAGGTGGAAGTCTCCCGCTCGGAGAGCTGGGCGGACATCGACGTGCAGTGGCTGAGCGGCGACCGCTACAAGTTCGGGGACGTGAGCTTCGAAGGCTCGCAGTTCCGCGAAGGCTTCCTGGACCGCTTCATCCCGTGGAAGGAAGGCGACTGGTACTCGCCAGACAAGCTGCTCGAGCTGCAGCAGCGCATGGTGGATGCGGACTATTTCTCCACCGTGCTGGTGCAGCCGGTGCTGGAAAAGGGTCGGCCGGAGGGCGTGCCGATCCACGTGGAAGTCGCTCCCGCGAAGCGCACGGTGTACTCCGCGGGAATCTACATGAGCACCGACACCGGCCCCGGCGTGCGGGCCGGCATGCAGCGACGCTGGATCAACGACAAGGGGCACAAGCTGGGGTTCGACATCGACAAGGCGCAGCGCCTCCAGTCCCTCGGCACCCGATACCAGATCCCCATGCCGGGGCCGAACGACCGCAGCTTCAATTTCGGCGCGACGTATCGGGATGAGGACACCGACACCACCACCTCGCGCAACGGCCGCCTCGCGGCGAACGAGACGCGTCAGTGGCACGGCTTCACCCGCACGCTGGGCCTGCAGTTCCTCACGGGCAACTTCGAGGTGGCGGACGTCAAGCACGATTCGACGCTGCTGTTCGCGGAAGCGACGCTCGCCCGCAAGCGGGCGAACAACTTCAACTTCCCCCGCAACGGCTATTCGGTGGCCTGGGGTGCGCGCTTCGCGCCCGAAACCTCGCTCACCGACACCAGCTTCGCGCAGCTGACGTTCGATGCGAAGTACATCAAGTCTCTGGCGCGGCGGCAGCGGCTGCTGCTGCGCACTTCGCTCGGCGCGGAGACCGTGAAGGACTTCGAGCAACTGACGCCGGAACTGCGCTTCTTCGCCGGCGGCGACCGCTCGGTGCGCGGGTTCGACTACCAGGCCATCGGCTCGCTGAACTCCGAGGACAAGGTGATCGGCGGCACGTATCTGGTGGTCGGCAGCGCGGAATACGAGTACTACTTCAAGCAGAACTGGGGCATCGCCACGTTCGTGGATGCAGGCGACGCCTTCCGCACGCAGGACTTCAAGCTGAACATCGGCGCCGGCATCGGCGTGCGCTGGCGCTCGCCGGTGGGCGTGGTGCGCGTGGACTTCGGCTATCCGGTGAAGACGGAGATCCCGGACACGAACCGCATCCGCTTCCACATCAGCTTGGGGCCGGACCTGTGAGGCCGCTGCGGTGGACCCTCGCCGGCTTCGCAGCGCTGCTGCTGGCGCTCGGCGGATTCCTGCTGTGGCTGTTGCGCACGGAAGGCGGGGCGCAGTGGGCAGCGAGCACGGCCGTGAAGCTCCTGGACGGCAAGCTGACCATCGCTGAAGTGCGCGGCACGCTCGTCACGCCGCTCAGTGTCTCGGGGGTGCGGTATCGGGACCCGGAGCAAGGCGTCGACGCTTCGGTATCCAGCGTCACCGTGAGTCTGGCGTTCAGCGAGCTGCTCGCCTGGCGCGCGCACGTGCTGGACGCGAAGGTGTCCGGCGTCGCCGTGGTGCTCTCCGAACCGACGAAGCCGCCGGAGGACAAGGACAAGCCGTTCAGCCTTCAGCCGCCCATCGATCTGGTGGTGGACCGGTTCACGCTGGCGGGCGCGACCGTCGCCAAAGACGGCAAGACCGTGTTCGAAGCCACCAAGGCGCTGCTCGTTGCCAGCTGGACAAGCCGCGGCATCGGCGTCAAGCAGCTGGACGTCGAATCACCGCAGGGCCGCGTGGACATCAATGGCACCGTGGCGCAGGGCAAGACGTACGACGGCCAGGCGAACGGACGCTTCCGCTGGCAGCAGGGCGACTACGAATACACCGGTGACCTGAAGCTCACCAGCGCCAAAGGCGACGCGAAGCTCGACATGCATCTCACCTCTCCGCTCGATGCGCGGCTCACGGCCTCCGTGCGGCAGGAAAAGAGTGTTCCGTGGAGCTTCGACGTCCACGTGCCCACGTTCGATCCTCGCGAGGAGCTGCTGCCGGACAGCTCCATCGAAAGCCTCATGCTGGCGTTACAAGGTCGCGGGGATCGCGAGAACGCGCACGTCAGCGGCGAGGTGGCGCTGAACGGGGCGAAGGTGTTCGTGGATCCCATCGACGTCACGTTCCGCGAGCAGGTGCTGCACATCAGGAAGCTCGCGCTGCGGGATGCACAGCATCGAGGCACTCTGAACGTCGTGGGCGACGTGCGCTTCGACAAGGAGCCGTTCCATGCCGATCTCGGCATGAGCTGGCGCGACGTCGAGGTGCCCGAGAAGGTTGCAGGCCAGAAGCTCGCGTCACACGGCGATATCAAGGCCAAAGGCAATCTCACGGAGTTCGACGCCCGCGGCGATCTCGCCATCGGCCCGCCAGGGCACCTCGCGGACATCACGCTTGCGGCGAACGGCACGCCGGAAGCCATCGCGCTCGAGACGTTCAGCATCGTGCAGAAGCAGGGCAATCTCACGGCGAGCGGGCGCATCGGGCTGCAGCCCCACGTGAGCTGGCAGATCGGCGCGGAGGCGAAGCGGTTCGATCCCGGCGCGCTGCTCGCGGAATGGCCGGGCAGCCTGGGCTTCAAGCTGCGCACCGAAGGCGAGCTGCTCGAGGCGGGGCCGAGCGCCACCCTGAAGCTCGACTCGCTGGCCGGCACCTTGCGGCAGCGGCAGATCGCCGGCGATGCGGATCTGAAGCTCACGCCCAGCAAGTCCGTAGCGGGCACGCTGAACCTGAGATCCGGCCGGAGCACCATCCGTTTGGTCGGCACCGGCGGCCAGGCGCTCGATCTCGTCGCGGACTTCGACGTCGCTTCCATGGCGGACTGGGTGCCGCAGGCTCAGGGGAAGGTGGATGGGCACGTCACCGTGAAAGGCGAGTGGCCGAAAGTGGCCGTGCAAGGCACGGTGAAGGGCCAGGGGCTCGCGTACGAGCAGATGAGCGTGCGCAGCATCGACGTGGAAGCGGACATCGAAGAGCCTCTGCATCCGCACGGCTCGGTGAAAGCCAGCGCCAGGGAAGCCCTGGGACCGGACTTCGCATTCAAGACCATCGAGCTGCAGGCCGAGGGCAGCGAGGCGGCCCACACGGCGAGCCTGAAGGTGAACGGGGAGCCGCTCGGCACCGAGGTCAGCGTGAAGGGCAAGCGATTGCCGAACGGGTGGGAAGGCTCGGTGGAATCGCTGACGGTCGCGGTACCGAACATCGAAGCGCTCGCCCTGCGACAGCCGGTGCAGGTGCGCCTCGCGGGCAAGGCCTTCGAAGTGTCCGAAGCCTGCCTCGCAAGCTCGCAGGTGAGCGCGTGCGCTTCCGCGCGGCAGAGCGAGGCCGGCGAGCTGCAGGCCAACTATCTCATCGAGCATCTGCCCCTTGCCCTCATCGTCTCGCTGACGCAGCCGCAGCTCGGCTACGTGGCGCAGGGCTCGCTCGAAGGCAAGGGCGACATCCGTCGCACGCCGGAGGGAGCGCTGTTCGGCAGCGCCACGCTGAGCTCGGCGTCGGGCAGCGTGGCGGAGGAAGGTCAGGAAAGCGACCCGTTGCTGAGCTATGAAGGCTTCACGCTGGCCGCGGAGCTCAGCGGCGAGACGGCGCACGCCACGACTCGAATGGCCTTCAACGAAGGCGGGCTGGTGGAAGGCGAGCTCACCGTCGGCGCGCTCAGCAGCGCCGCACCGACGCTGGACGGCCACGGGAAGCTGGCCATCGCGGATCTGTCTCCCATCGGGCTGTTCGTGCCGCAACTCGCGAACATCAAAGGCAGCGCCTCCGGCGAGGCGACGGTGACGGGCACCACGGTCGAGCCGAACATCTCGGGCAGCGCACAGGCACAGGGCGTGGCGGCGGAACTCCCCGTGCTCGGCCTTCAATTGAAGGACGGCGACATCAGGGTGAGCGCGAGCGGCGCCGGCGCCATCGCGCTCGAGGGGCACATCACCTCGGGCAAGGGGCAGCTGCTGCTGGAAGGGAGTGGGCCGTCGATCACGGAGCTCGCGATCAGCATGAGCGGCAAGGACGTGCTGGCCGCGAACATTCCGGCGGCCAACGTGGTCGTCGCGCCGGACCTCGAGTTGAAGCGCAAGGACGAGCGCATGGACCTCACCGGCAAGGTCACGGTGTCGAGCGCGAACATCGACCTGACGAAGCTGCCGAAGGGCAGCAACGTCACGGAAGCGTCAGCCGATGTCGTGGTGGTGGACGACCCCACGCCCGAGGCGAAGGCCGCCAAGGCGATGCAGCTCTACACGCACGTCACCGTGGTGCTGGGTGAAGGGCTGCAGGCGCGCGAGCTCGAGAAGGTGAAGCTCGTCGGCTTCGGGCTGGACGCGCGCCTCGGCGGACAGCTGGAAGTGTCGGAGGCGCCGGGCGGCGATCCGCTCGGCGCCGGCGAGGTGCGGCTCGAAGGCAAGTACAAGGCGTACGGGCAGGACCTCACCATTCAGACGGGCCGCCTCCTCTACGCGAACACGCCGCTCGGCGATCCGCAGCTGGATATCGTCGCGGTGCGCGTCGTGGACGACGTGACGGCGAAGCTCTCCGTGACGGGCTCGGCACAGGGTCCCATCCTGCAGGTGTCGGCAGATCCCTCGATGCCGCAAACGGCCGCGCTGTCTTACCTGGTGACGGGCAAGCCAATCGATCAGGTGGGCTCCGGCGAAGGCGACCTGGTGCAATCGGCGGCGCGCTCGCTCGGCGGCGCGGCGGGCAACTTCCTCGCCAAGAACATCGGCAAGCGCATCGGCATCGACGAGATCGGCGTGGGCGACAGCTCGGAGATCGGCGGCTCGGCGTTCACGGTGGGGCAGTACCTCTCGCCGCGCTTGTACATCAGTTACGGCGTCGGCATCTTCGAGCCGGGCCAGGTGGTGACGCTGCGCTACCGCATCTCGCGCAAGTTCAACGTGGAAGCGAGCCAGGGGCCGAAGAGCCAGCGGGCGGGGATCAACTACAAGCAGGAAAAATAGCCGGGGCCCCGAGTACGCTCACTTGATTGCTGCATCGCCATATTAGTACTATATCCTACAAACTGAATCCAGCTGAGAATCCAGGGAAGATGATTCTATGGCACTGCCCGCGATGAAACCGCCGAGGGAGAATCCCGTGGAAGAGCGCCTCTCACGACTCGAAGCCAACGTCGAGCACATCCAGAGGGATGTCACCGAGATCAAGGGCGACATCTGCCGACTCGATGCGAAGATCGATGCCGTGAAGGACTCGGTGGCCGCGCTCGCGCTGGCGACGGAAAAGTCCATCGGCTCGGCGAAGATGTGGACCATCGGCCTCTACGTCGCGCTCGTCGCGGGCCTCGCGACCGGCTTCATGTGGATCCTCGAACGGCTGCCGCCCCCGCCATGATCCCCATCAATCAGTGCGGGCGTGAGCAAAGCACGGGATCAGTGCGCCCTTCAAGTCCGACGAGTGCGACGGCGACGAGCATGGCCCGCTGCGGTCCGCGCCAGGCGGCCGCCGGAAGGTACCATTCGTCCGGGGAATGATGGCCTCCGCCCATTCCTCCCCCATCCAGCGTGAGCGCGGGAATTCCCAAGGCAATCGGTACGTTGCTGTCGGTGCTCGAGGCCATGAGGACCGGCTCCTCCATTCGCAGAGCACGGTACGCTTCAAGTGCCACGCGCACGATCGGCGCATCTTCCGTCATCGCCCCACCGGGACGCTCCGCAAGCAATTCGGTCTTTGCACGGATCTGCGATGAGCCCCATCGCGCGTTCTCGTCCCGAGCCGCTGCTGCCACTGCCGCGAGAATGCGATCCTCCAGCTCCAGAATCGCCGCCTCATCGTTGGAGCGAATGTCGACTTGCATCCGTGCCTCGGTCGCGATGACGTTGATGGCCGTTCCGCCCGAAGCCACACCCACCGTGAATGTGGTTTCCAGCTCCGCGCTCGTGCGCAGATCGGCGATGCGGGCGGTGGCACGGCCCATCGCATGAAGCGCGCTCGGTAGCCCAAAGTCGTCGAAGCTGTGCCCTCCGGGCCCCCAGGAACGTGAACTGCCATCGGCGACTCCCCGTTGCCTGCGTCACCATGGCCTGGTGCGGCTCGGCGGAGCCTTCCGGTGCACCGACACCGTCGACGGAAATGAACCCATCGATAGCGTGCCCGTCGCGGAACAGCGCCTTCACACCGCGCAGGTTACCCAAACCCTCTTCGCCTACGGTGCCGACGAAGACTATTTCACCGATGGTGCGAAGGTGCGGGCATCGTCTTTCCGTATGGTCTCGAGCGCCCGTCGCACCCTGCCGTCGCTCATCAGGGCTTGAAGCGAGCTCTCGGCGCTCGTGGCAGCAAACACCGGCAAGGCCAGCCCCGTGAGCGCAACGAGCATCGGAAGTCTCCGCATCGCGCCTTCCTCAGCCGGCGATGAGTTCGACCGCCTTGTGGCGCAAGTAAGTCGACAAGCCCCGCGTGCCTCCGAGTACACCATGCCCGCTGCCACCGAAAGGCTCAGCGGAAAACAGCTCCAGGGGCGCAGAAGGCGCACACGATGCACGGATTTCGATACGACCAGCGTCGAGGCCGCGCGCCAGGCGCGGCACGCGCGAGAAATCCCGGGTCCAGACGGTTGCGGCCAGCCCGTAGCCGGTGTCGTTGGCGATGCGCAAGGCCTCTTCGAGGTCCTCGAAAGGATGCACGCTGAGCGCCGGCCCGAAGACTTCCTGCCGGGCGATGCTCGATCGGGTCGAAGCACCCGTCACGACCGCGGGCAATGCGTAACAGCCCGTGTCCCACCGCTGCTGTCCGCAGAGATGCACGCTGGCACCTTCCTTCCGCGCCTCGGAAAGAACGCCCTGGACGCGCGCGAACTGCGCGCTCGTCGCAAGCGGACCGCAGGTGGTCTGCTCTTCGAGCGGATCTGCAGGTGCGAAGCGCCCGCCAGCCTGCACGAGGCGGTCGACCACTTCGTCCACGACTCGGGATTCCACCAGCAGGCGGCTGCGCGCGACGCACACCTGGCCCGAGTTCTCGAACGCGGCACGCGCCAGCGCCTCGGCGAGCCCATCGATCCCCACAGCATCCGCAAACACGATCTGCGCGGACTTTCCTCCCAGCTCGAGCATCACCGGCTTGGCGTTGGAGCGTGCGGCACTCTCCAGCACGCGGCGGCCCGCTGCCGCAGACCCCGTGAAATGCAGTTTGTCGACGTCATGATGGCCGGCCAGCGCAGCACCCGTCGTTGCGCCCCGGCCTGCGACCACATTCAGGACTCCTGCGGGCAGGCCCGCGCCGACGGCAACCTCCGCCAGGAGCAGTGCTGAGGAAGGGCTTACCTCGGATGGCTTCAGCACCACGGCATTGCCTGCCGCCAACGCCGGCGCGACGGCGATGCAGGCGGCCAGCAATGGGAAATTCCACGGCACGATCGCTCCCACTACACCCCAAGGCTCCAGGAGGCCCAGCACGAACCCCGAATCCGGATCGCCGGGAGCCACATCGCCGGAGACCTTGTCCGCGGCTTCCGCGTAGTAACGGAGAAAACTCACGCCGGCTCCGACATCCTCCATCGCCTGCACGATGGGCCTGCCCATCTCGAGCGTGTCGAGGAGCGCGAACTCCTCGGTGCGCGCGTCGATGGCATCCGCCACTGCCAGCAGCACGCGCTTGCGACTGCCCGGTGATCCCCTCCTCCAATGCTCGACGAATGCCTTCCTTGCCGCCGCGACTGCTGCGTCGACCTGCGAAGGCGAGGCGGCCGGAACGGCGCGCAATACCCGTTCCGTTGCGGGATTGGTCGTGTCGAAAGTCTCGCCATGCGACTCGATTTTCACGCAGCGCCCGGCGATGAAGGAGGCTGAAGGCCATCTCACCGTGGCGGCTCGCGCGCGCCAGCCACCCCGCGTCATCGCGACCGATCCAGTCATCTCAGTATCCTTTGATCCCGAAGATCCTTGTAGCCACGGGCGCTCAGCGCCTGCGCCCAGAGACAACGGCCGAGGCGTAGCGCCGCAAGCGCCGAGACTTCGCGGTAGAGCGTGGGCAACGCTTCCCAGCGTGCGGCGTGGAAACTCAATATGGAACTGCCGCGCTCGCTGCTCAGCACCTGGAAATTGGGGGCGGCTGCGGGCGTGAGCACGGCATATTCCGCATCGGCCCTCCCCCATTCTCCCGTCCTGGGAACGTACTTGTAGTGCAACAGGCCTTCCGAATCACTCTCGCCCTCGACTGGTGCGCCCGGCGCCAGGCCCGACACCTCCAGCACCGCGAACGTCGTCTCTTCCCACGAGGCCCTGCAGCGCAGAGTGCCGACTTCGCGCTCGAGCGCGGGCAGCTCGCAGTAGATCTTCGAGAATCCCAGCTCTTCGCGCCCCGTGATGATGGGCTCCGGCCGGTTCTCCCACAGCACCGCGAGGAAATCGCCCTTGACGATCCCCTGCTCACCCTCGAAGCGCGCCGGGAACAGCACGCCGAAAGTGTTGTAGCCGCGGCCCGCCAGCCAATCGATCTCGGTGACATAGGCGAACGAGACGACGAGCTGGGCTGGCTCGAGGGGCTCGAAGCGCGGTGGAAGCAGCTCCGCGAGCTGCCGCGCATCGGCCTCGAACGCCGCTTCGACGATGAGCTGGTGCGGCGTCTGCCGGCACTCATAGCCTTTACCCTGCAGACCCTGGCGGGGGCCGAGCGTCGGGCCGAAATGCGTCGGCATCCGATACATGTGCCCGGGAATGAAGGAATAGCTCATCGGTCGTCTCCGGAGTGAAGGGCACGGCGCATCAACCGCGAGGTGAGCGGCGCCAGCCCCGCGAGCAGGACGGCGGCTGCGACGAAAATGCATGCGAGCAGCGTGAATACCTTCGCGATGTCCACATCGCCGGCGAGCGAGCCGGCCTGCCCCGCGAGCCATCCTCCTATCGCGATGGCGAGGTACCACAGGCCGACGATCGAACCCGCATGCCTCTCCGGCGACAGCCGCGTCACGGCAGCGAGACTGATCGTCCAGATGCACAGCTCGCCGATGGTGAGCAGCAGATAGGCGATGAGCAGCCAGACCGGGCTGACGAGCCCGCCCGCCGGCTTCGCCCCCGCGGCGATGCTCATGACGGCGAACGCGCATCCCGTCGCCACCAGGCCTATCACGAACTTCCACTCCGTTCGCGGGTCCGCTCCGCGCGTGGCGAGCCGGCCCCACAGCCATGCGAAGCCGGGCGCCAGCGCCACGATGTACAGCGGATTGACAGACTGGAACCAGGTGGCGGGAATCGTCATGCCAAAGACTGCACGCTGCGTCCGCTCGTAGGCGAAGAGATTCAGCAGTCCCGAGCTCTGCTCGAGGCCCATCCAGAACAGCGTGGCAAAGATGCCGAGAATGGCGATGGCGACGATGCCGGCCCGCTCCCGCGAGTCGAACGGCCTGCGCGATTTTCCGGATGCATCGCGTCCCGCGGAGGACGAAGGCAGGGCACCTCTTCCTGCCTTGCCGCGCGCGAAAACGGCCGCCGCGATCACCATGGCGATGGCCGCCCCGAGAAAGCCCAGATGCCAGCCGATCACCTCGCCAAGCGTACCGATGACGACCCCGCAGAACAGCACGCCGAGGTTCATGAAGAGGTAGAACACCAGGAAGCCGCCTTCGCGGCCCGCCTCGTCACCATCGAACAGGCTGCCGACCAGAGCGGTGATGTTGGGTTTGAACAGGCCGGTGCCCACGGCGACGAGCGCCAGCGCTGCGAGCATGAGAGGCGAGGACCGCCACAAGGCGGATCCCGCAAGTAGTCCATATGCGGCAACGAGCACTGCGGCACCGGCATGCACTGCGGTGCGACGCCCGAAGTATCGATCCGCTAGCCAGCCCCCCGCCACCGGCAACGTGTAGGCCAGTGCTATCGACCAGCCAAGCAGCTGCAACGCCGGGCGGATGCCCCACTCCAGGCCTCCGTTCGCCGCCGATGCGGTGAGGAACAGCACCAGCAAGCCGCGCACGCCGTAGTAGCTGAAGCGCTCGAGTGCTTCCGCGCCTGCCAGCAGCAGCAACTCCCGGCGACCCGGCCCGGCCGGTGAAAGCATCATGCAGACAGATCTTTGCGCAGCACGTGCACTGGCTCGCCCGCTTCCTCGCAACGCGAGACCAGCCGGTAACCCAGCTTGTGGTAGAGCGAGCCCTCGTGAAGGGAAGTGGCGAGAAACAGGCGGTTCAGCCCGAGCCCGCACGCCGCGCTCTCGAGCGATCGACACAACGCGGACGCTATTCCCGAGCCGCGGAAGGCAGACGCGACGTAGACGTTGCACACCCACGGTGTTGCCCCCGGCAGATAGTCGATGGAGTCGCGCTCCCGAAGGCTTGCGAGGCCGGCAGGGCGGCCCCCGATCAAGGCCACCCGGCTCACCGGCAACCCTGTCCGACCGGACGGCTCGATGAATCTGGATCGCGTGGTCGAGTAGGTGCGCCCTCGCTGCGCGCCCCACTCGTCATGCACCCATCGGGCCACGACGTCCAGGAGATCGGGCCGGTCTGCGAGGTCGACGATCCGCGGGGCTGCCTGACTCACTCCTTCTCTCCGACTGTCGAGGAGGACGCGCTGCGATGACCTTCGAAGTTGCCGCAAACCGCCAGTGCCTGACCCGAGATGTACCGTGCGCGTTCGGAACAGAGAAACGCGACGACCTCCGCCACGTCAGTCGCCCCGATCATCGTCCGCATCGAGCTCGATGCCGCCGCTTCTTCGCGCATCGCCGCGAGCGAGACACCGGCAGCGGCCGCTTCCGCCGCCAGCACTTTCGAAAGACGCTCTCCTTCCACCGCCCCCGGCATCACGGTATTCACGCGGATCCCGTGCCGACCGAGCTCCATCGCGAGAGTCTCCGTCAGGCCGTGGACGGCGACCTTTGACACTGCGTAAGGCAACCGCATCGGAAATCCTCCATGCCGGATGGCCGCGGAAGACATGTTCACGATCGAGCCGCCGCCGCTGCGCGCGAGCAGCGGAATAGCGCGCCGCGCGCAATAGAACATCGCGCTGAGGTTGGTGGCGATGACGCGATCCCAATCCTCTATCGCGATCTGCTCGGCAGGAAGCGTCGGTCCTGCGATGCCCGCGTTGTTCACCAGCACGTCGACGCCGCCCATCGTGGCGATCGCTTCGTCGAATACCCGGTCGACATCCTGTGGACGCGAGACGTCCGCGAGCGTGGCGCCGAGGCCGGCAAGTTCCGCACGGGCGAAAGACAGCGCCTTCGGATCAATGTCCGCCACATGCACCTTCGCACCCAGCCCGACGAAGGCCTTCGCGATCTCCAGGCCGATGCCGCCGGCGCCGGCGGTGATCACCGCGCGCCGCCCGTCCAAACGTTGCCCTGCCGTCATCTAAAGCTCCCGCTGCCCCGCCCGGCCTTCCTTGATGCCCAAACGACGGCGGTTCCACAAGGCCCTCCTCAGCGAAAACGGCGCAGCACCCCGATCCCGACGGTCAGCGGCGCGTTGATCACGTACCTCGGCCGGCCATCGATCGGCGCCGCGAGCGAAGTCTGCAGGCCCTGGCGCTCGATGCGGTCGAGGAGATTCCGGGCGAACACCGAGACGGTGCAGTCCTCTCCGGCCGAGAACTCCACGCGGGCGTTCACGAGCGTGAATCCACCCTTCTGCATCAAGGGGTCCTCCCTGTCGAACGCGAAGCTCGATCCTCCGGTGTACTGGGCGTCGAGGTGGAAGGCGCCGTCGAATCGGCCGGCCGCGCGGAAGCGGTACGTGGCGGCGACGGATCCCTGCCACCGCGGCACCTCCTGCAGGCGGTCACCGGCCTGTGCGCCGAATTGCGGCGCGTCCTCGCGCAGCGTGGCGTCGATGTAGGAAGCCGAAACGTTGAGCGACAGGCTGTCGGTGAGCGCGGAGAAAACCTCGATCTCGGCGCCCCGGCTGCGCGCCGCGCCGGCGTTCGCCGTGAAATTGAACCCGCAGTCGAGGAACAGCCGCTGCGGGATCTTCTCCCAGTCGATGCGGAACAGCGCGGCGTTGATGACCGTGCTGCCGCCGAACACGCGGGATTTGCCGCCGAGCTCGTAGTTCCACAGCTCGTCGGACTCGATGCGGTCGGGGAACGGCAGGAGCCCGAGCTCTTCCAGCTGCGGCCGGCAGAGTGGGTTGTTGACGAAGGACGGTTGCGCGCCGCCGCGCGAGAATCCCGGGCGGAAGCCCTGTGCCGCCTGGGCGTAGAGCATGCGGTCGTCGTCGACGCTCCAGGCGAGGTTGAACCGGTACTGCTCGCCGTCGCCCACTTTCTGGATCGAAGCAGGCACGGGCTCAGGCAGCTCGCCGTCGCCGTAGATGCCGGTCGGCGTGGTTCCACCGGACCGGCCGCCGTTCTCGATCTCGTAGTGGCGGGCGCCCGCGGTGAACGACAATCGCTCCAGCACGCGCAGCTCGATCTCCGCGAACGCGCCTTTTTCCCTCTCCATGC
>JBGAIL010000129.1:0-13868 GCA_044225565.1 Steroidobacteraceae bacterium
GGGCGATCTCGGTGTAGCTCAGCCCCTCGAAACGGTGAAGTATGAAGGTGGCGCGGCACCTGGGCGTGAGCTGCGCGAGAACGCCGAGCACATGCTCGAGAATCTGTTGCCCCTCGCACACGCGTTCCGCGGAAGGAAGCTCACTTTCGATGTCGGAGTCTGTGAGCGAGACGTGATCCCCGTGCCGCCGGGCGGCGCGTCGGCGGAAGCGGTCCCGCAGGACATTGGTCGCGACGCGAAACACGTAGCGCCCGGGCTCCCGCATGACGTGGGGATCCGCTGCGCGGGCCAGGTGCAGAAAGACCTCCTGGGTGAGGTCTTCCGCATCGGCGCGCAAGCCCACCCGACGCTCGAAGAAGCCCATGAGGGAGGGCCTCAGCCATTCGAGCGAGGCCAGATCGATGCGTTCCGGCATGCCGATGGAGTCGATTTCCGCGCGGCTCGACATTTGATGCTTTCCCGGAGAGATAGACGCAGCAGGCCCGGAACGGCTCAGTGCATCCAGCGCGAAGCCGACGGTAACCGGTCTGGAGTGCGCTGCCCATGAGAAATTGCGCAGCGACTTTGAGCTTTTTGGACGCCGGCCGGCCGCACTCCGGCGTGCTGCTCCAGTGCGCGCCGCGGCGCTTCGCGCCCTAGACGCAAGTCACCGGGAAAAACCTCAACGCACGAGTCATTCCGATCCGGCGGGCGCGGGTTCGATTGCCGCAGGGTCTCTTTCATGCCAGATTTCCCTCATGTCCTGGTCCTCCCGCGTTCCTGCGCTGCTCGCCGACTTCAGGAGATTCCTGACCAGGCGGGGCAGGAGTCGGGAAGATGCGGAGGACCTCATCCAGGAAGCCTTCCTCCGGCTGGAACAGTACTGCCGGCACGGCCACGAGGTCGAATGTCCCGAAGCGTTCCTTCGTCGCACCACCCAGAACCTCGCGGTGAGCGAGCACCGCCATGAGCGACGTTACCTGCAGGGCAGGATCGGGCTGGAGGATTCGCTGTGCGATCCCGCGCCGACTCCCGAAGAGGTGTTCGCCGCCGAGCAGCGCCTCCGGCAGTTGCAGGCCATCCTGGATGACCTGGGGCCGCGGACCCGGGACGCCTACTTCATGCACAGGCTGGGAGGGTTCAGCTACGCGGATATCGCGAGCCGCTTCAACTGCTCGGTTTCGATGATCGAAAAGCACATCGCGAGCGCAGCCACCGCCATCACCTACGAGCGTTGTCATGGAAAGCTCCGCGAAGAATAGTCCGCAGGAGGCGGCCCGGATTTCCCGCAGCATGTTGAGCAGTGCCGGGGCATGGCTCGCGCGCCTGAACGGGCCTCTGCGGACGGCGGCTGCGGAAGAGGGATTCCAGCGCTGGCTCCGGGAGGACCCCCGGCATGCTCAGGCTTTCCGCATGCTCACCGAAGACTGGCACGAGATGGAGGAGCTCAGGCGTTTCGCAAGCGTCGTGATCAAGGCCCCTGGCACTTCCGATCGACGGGAATGCCGCCCGGACATGCGCAAGCGGCCCAGCGTTCTCCTCGCGACGGCGGCCGCGTTGGGGCTGGCGGCAATCGGCGCGATCTTCTTCGTGCACCGCTCCGGCGTCGCCACTGCCGTCGGCGAGCAGCGAATCCTGATCCTCGAGGATGGCACCCGCGTCTATCTCAACACCTCCTCCCGCATCGCACTGGAGTACGACGAAGCGCGGCGCGCCGTGCGCCTCGACTCCGGCGAGGCGCTGTTCGACGTGGCAAGGCATGCAGGCTGGCCGTTCGTGGTCGAGGTCGGTGACCGGAAAGTGACTGCGCTCGGTACGTCGTTCGTCGTGCGCCGGGACGCCGACCAGCGGATCGCCATCACGCTCGTCGAAGGCAAGGTTTCGGTTTCGGGGACGCCTTCTGCGCCGGTAGCCACGGGCGATGTTTCCGCGGGATCTGCGGCGGTGGCTCACGCGGTCACGCTCACTGCCGGTCAACGTCTCATCCTCGAGCAACACGAGGTCCCGCGCGTCGATCTGCCGGACCTCGGCAAGGTCACTGCCTGGCAGCAAGGGAAAGTGGCCATCGACAACATGAGGCTGTCCGAAGCCGTCGCCGAGATGAATCGCTACAGTTCCCTGAAGCTGGTGATCGAGCAGCCGCAGTCCGCGAAACTGCTGCTGAGCGGCATATTCACGGCTGGAGAGTCGGAGAGCTTTGCGCGCGCCGTCGCGCAGACCTATGGACTGCAGGTCCGGCATCAGCGCGACACCATCGTGCTCGCCGGGTCTGCCACGACTCCCGATTGACGCGTCATTGAGGTTTTCCCACGCGGTTTGCGTCTAGCCCGACTTGGGAGAGGTCGTCATTTCGCAACCGCGGCAGGGAAAGCCGACGAGGGGAATCACATGCGTCGCGTTTCCTGCCGTACCGTCACGATCGTCGCGCTGATGCTGGCTGCAGGTCCGGCAGTCCTGCAGGCGCAGGTCCATCAGAGCATCAGGCTCGATCTGCCGGTGCAGCCGCTCGCCGATTCGCTGCGGGCCGTCGGGCTCGCGTCCAACACCAACATCGTCTTCGACCCGAGGCTGGTGGCCGGCATCACCGCGCCTGCATTCAGCGGGATGGTCACCGCCGAGGAGGCGCTCGAGCAGCTGCTGGCGGGAACCCGGGTGCGATTCAAGTTCGTGGACGAGAAAACGGTATCGCTGATGCCGGCCCGCGCCACCGGAAAGAGCACCGTCTCCGCGAACGACCCTCTCGAAGGAGCGATGCGACTCGCGCAGGCGGACGCGGCGGCGCCGAGCGAAGAGCTGCAGCAAGGGGAGGAGCCCGGGGAGGACGCCGGCGGTGCAAAGCTCGAGGAGATCATCGTCACGGCGACCAAGCGGGCCGAGAGCGTGCGGGACGTTCCGCTCAGCATCACAGCTATCGGCAAGGAGGAGATCTCGCGCCGCGGCCTGCAGGGCATGGGCGACTATCTGTCGGCGGTGCCCGGTGTGAGCTTCATCGAGACGGATGGCAGCAACAACGCGATCGTGATCCGCGGCATCGACACTGGCCCCGAGGCGCAGAACATCCGGGCCGGTACCACGGTCGCCACGTACTTCGGAGAGACGCCCATCACCAATTCGGCGGGCCTCATGGGAGGCAGCGGCGTCGACATCAAGCTGGTCGACATCGACCGCATCGAAGTGTTGCGGGGGCCGCAAGGCACGGCCTTCGGCAACTCCTCGCTGGGCGGTGCGGTGCGAACGATCCCGACGGCGCCCCGGCTCGACGCCATGGAGGGCAAGCTCGCGGTCGAATACTCCCATACGGGTCGTGATGGCAGCGGCAACGACGGCCTGGAAGGCGTCCTCAATCTCCCGCTGGTGACCGACAGGCTGGCGATTCGCGCAGTGGGCTATCAGTTCGAGAGCAGCGGCTATTACCGCAACATCTCCGGCTCCGATCCCGAGATGCAGGCCTATGCGGCATCGCTCGGGCCTCGCGCCGTGTCGCTGGCCACCAGCTCAGACGATCGCGGGCGCCTGCGGACCAGGGGAGCGCGCTTCGCGGCACTGTGGCAGGCCACCGATGCGATGCGGCTGACGTTGTCGTATCTGTACCAGAAATCCGAGCAGACCGGCGACAGCGCATCGAGCGGGCTCGGTGACGGATACGGCTATCGATCGTTCCGGATATTGCCCTCGCGTGGCACGCGCGGAAGCGAAGACAACGTGCAGGACACCCGCATCGAGCTCACCAACGGAATGCTCGAGTACGACCTGGGCTGGGCCGACCTCGTGGCCTCCGCCTCGTGGGTCGACTCCGGGAGCCTGTGGGTTCTCGGTGCCGGCTACGAAAGCCCCTATGACTTTCAGTCGCGTAGCCCGCACGAACAGTTCTCGAGCGAGCTGCGGCTCGCCTCCAAGCTGCAGGGTCGATGGGCTTTCCTGGCCGGCCTCTATCACGAGAACATGCGCGATTTCTCCAGCGAGCACTACAGCTCGCTCGAGACCGCCGATCTCATGCTGGAGCGGGCCGGATACGGCGACGGCGTGAACGAGCTGCTGGGCGTCTTCGACAACACCCGCAAGGTGCGCCAGGACGCCGCTTTCGGCGAAGTCTCCTACCGTCTGCTCGAGAATCTGACGCTCACCGGCGGCGCGCGCCTCTACGAGTTCGAGAGACACAACCGGCTCGACACGAGCGGCTGGTTCGCCGGGACGCCGCTCGATGCGCCCGACGTTTCCCGGACCGCGATCAAGCGCTCGGGCGAGAGCTTCAAGGCCAACCTCGGTTACAAGCCCTCGCAACGCTCATTGCTGTACGCGGGCTGGGCCCAGGGCTTTCGCCTCGGCCAGCCGACCGCGGGACTCATCCCGGCGATCTGCGACACCGATGGGGACGGCTTCGTCGACGGGACCGGCATCTCGATCGCCTCCACGCGGATGATCGACTCCGACCACCTCGACAACTTCGAGATCGGCGGGAAAACCACGCTGCTCGGGGGTCGCCTGACCCTCGACACCAGCGTCTACAGGATCAAGTGGACGGGCTTGCCGACCAATGCACGGGCCCAGTGCGGCGATTCGGGCTATTCCTATGTCGCCAATGCGGGCAAGGCGAGCTCTCAAGGCATCGAGTTCCAGTCGAACTACTCGGTGACCCGCGGATTCAGGGTGAGCTTCGGCGGCTCGTATACCGACGCGGAACTGCGCAAGGACAACGACGAGCTGGGCGGGTTCGCCGGCGATCGTCTGCCCGGCTCGCCGCGATGGATCGCGAACCTCGGCATGCAGTACGACTTCAACGTCTCCGGTCACGAGGCGTTCGTCCGCGCGGATTCGGCGTATCGGGGTGTCTTCTACAGCGATTTCAGGCAGAACCCGGAAGCGAGATCCGGCGGATACGTGCTGGTCGATGCGCGCGCCGGCGTGGCCATCCGCGGCATCAGCATCGAAGCGTTCGTGGAGAATCTGACAGACGTCGACGACTACGCGTGGCGGGGACTCGACAACACGGATGCCGGGTTCGGGTACATCATGCGGCCTCGCACCGTGGGGTTGCGGCTCGGCTACGACTTTTGAGTGGCCGGCGGGCGATGGGCGCGCTGAAGCTCGGCGTCGTGGCGATGGTCGTGGTGGGTCTCTCGTGCGTCTTGCCGAGAGCCGAGGCGCGCCGGATCATGCTCGCCGACCTCGATGCGGAGGTCGCGCTCTGGGATGCGGATGTCGCACTCTCGCCCGATGGAAAGCGCATCGCACTCATCGTCACCCGCGCCGATCTGACCGACGACCGTTTCGTCCGATCGTTGCGGCTCATAGACGTCGTCACGGGCGAGCAGCGCGAACTCGCGCCGGGCCGCGCTTCCGTCGCCTCGCCGCAGTGGTCCGCGGACGGCGAGCGGCTGGCCTGGCTGGACACGGCCGCCGATGGAGCGACGCAGATCCACCTGCGCGCGCTGGATGGAGCGGCCGGGACGTTGATCTTGACCGACGCGCCCGAAGGCGTGACGTCGTTCAGATGGAGTCCCGATGGCCAGCACATCGCGTTCGTCACGCCCGATCCGTCGGCGAAAGGCGAAGGCGCGGAGCGTCACAACCGCTCCTTCGAGGTGACGGAGGCCAACGATTTCCTGTCGGTGGCGGCCATCGGTCCCTCTCACCTCTGGGTGATTCCCGCAGCGGGCGGCGTCGCGCGCCGCCTCACCTCCGGTGTCGATGGTGTGGACGGCATGGCGTGGCTGCGTGATGGCAGCATCGCCTGCCTGATCCGCTCCAGGTCGAGCCTGAATTCCGTTCTGAACCGCGTGAACGTCGATGACGGCCGATCGACCGTGCTGGTCCCGGGCGCCGCGAGCGAACCCACTGCGACCTTGCTCCCAGCCTCACCCGACGGTCGATGGCTGACGTACTCGCGTTCGCGCGGCCCCGAACTCGGCTTCCGGGCCGAAAGCATCGTGGTGAAGCCAGCGTCTGGCGGGGCGGCCCGCGACATCACTACACCGCTCGATCGCAATTTCGGCGAGACCGTCTGGCTGCCGGACAGCAAAGGCGTCATCACCGTGTTCGCCGAAGGCGCACGGGACGTGCTGTGGTTGCAACCTCTCGAGGGTCATGCGCGAAGTCTCGACGTCGGCACCGTCACCGAGATAAGGCACCTTTCGGCTAGCCGCAGTGGCGCTCTCGCATTCGTCGGCCTGCAGCCGCGCCATCCGGCCGAGCTCTTCTACATGGCCTCGCCAGGCGCGAAACCGCGACGCCTCACCCGATTCAACGACCACCTGGCCGCGCTCGAGACCGGCGACATCGGCAGCCTCACCTGGCGCCACGGCGGCTTCGAGCACACCGGAGTGCTGATTCGTCCGCCCGGATTCCGGGAAGGGAAGCAGTATCCCCTGGTGCTCGAGATTCACGGCGGCCCGGCGGCTCACTACAGCGAGACCTTCGACTCGTTCCACGAGCTGCTCGCCGCGCAGGGCTGGCTAGTGTTCTGCCCGAACTATCGCGGCAGCGATACCGCCGGCGACGCGTATCGGCACGCCATCGTGAACGATTCGGGAGCAGGGCCGGCGGGGGACGTCATGGCGGGCGTCGATGCGGTGAAGGCGCTCGGCATCGTCGACGACCGTCGCATCGCCGTATCGGGCTGGTCCTATGGCGGCTACATGACGACGTGGCTCACGGCGCACCATTCGATCTGGCGAGCCGCCGTCGCAGGAGCGGCCGTGACGGACTTCGTCGACCAGTACAACCTGTCCGACCTCAACGCGTGGTTCGGATACGGGCTGGGGGGATCGCCGTGGGTCGGCGGGAACCTGGACGCCTATCGCGCGCAGTCTCCCATCACCTACGCGCATCTGAGCCGAACGCCCACGCTGATCCTCGCAGTCACGGGCGATCGACGTGTGCCGATCGGGCAATCCTACAAGCTCTATCGCGCGCTGAAGGACAACGCCGTGCCGGTGAAGTTCGTCGCGTATCCGGGCAGCGATCATTTCCCGGAGGATCCCGTGCAGCAGCGGGACATTCGCCGCCGCTGGCTCGAGTGGATCGCGGGCCACTTCGACGAGCCTCCCTTCCCGCAAACGGAGTCGGCCGGTGCGGTGGCGCGTTGAGCCGCCGTCGCCCGTTCTCTCCTTATACCCCGCCGCTTATCCCCAGGAAGTTGTCGAACAGTCGCGCAGCGCGCTCATTGATCTCTCGCAGGTCTTCCGCGCGCAGCTGTTCCGCGGACTGCACGTATGGCCCAGGCGTGAGATCCGAAGAGCAGTTCTCCACCATCATCTCGACGCTCGCAGAAATGAATTCGGGGTGGCACTGGAAACCATAGGCCTGCGGCGAATAACGCACGATCTGGCGTGGGCAACCGGCGCTCGCCGCGAGCACGACGCAGTCCGCCGTGAGCCCGGGCATGTCGTTGTGCCAGTGCGCCACCTTGAATCGCGGTGGCAGTCCGCGGAGCAATGGATCCTCGCGCCCCTCCGGTGTGAGCTCGATGGGGAAGAATCCGATCTCCCGGCTCGGGCTTCGCTCCGTGCGCGCGCCCAGCGCTTCTCCGATCAGCTGCGCTCCGAGGCAGAAGCCCAGCACCGGCATCTTCCGGCGCAACGCCTGGACGATCAGTTCGATCTCCCCCGAGAGATACGGAGATTCATCGAGCGCCAGGGGGCTCTGCGGCCCACCCATGACGACGAGGAGATCGAAGGCCTCCGCGGAAGGCAACCGCTCGCCGTGGAATGGACGGCAATAAGACTGGGAGAAGCCGTGATGCCGTGCCCAGGTCTCGAGGGAGCCCGGCCTCTCGAAGTCGGCGTGGAGGATGTACTGGATCTTCATCATGGGCGCGGGGTGGCCAGATGCTCGTCGAAGAATCGTGCGATGCTCGAATAGGCGTGCGGCCCCGTGGCTGCGTGCCGCAGCATGCTGTGCTTGCTGCCCGGGTAGGGCATCACGTCGAAGGGTTTGCCCAGGTCCTGCAAGGTCTTGAAGAGCGCCGTGCTGTGAGTGAACAGCACGTTGTCGTCCGCCATGCCGTGCACCACGAGCAGCGGACCCCGCAGCGAGCTCGCATGCGTCAGCACGTTGCCGAAGGCGTAGCCCGCCGGGTTCTCTTCCGGCTGGCCCATGTATCGCTCGGTGTAGTGCGTGTCGTAGAGTCGCCAGTCCGTGACAGGCGCGCCGGATACTCCCGCTGCGAACACGTCGGGCGCCTGCATCATGCACATGAGCGCCATGTAGCCGCCGTAGCTCCAGCCGAACACGCCGATGCGGCCGCCATCGACATCGGGCTGCGACTTCAGCCAGCGGGCGCCGGCCACCTGGTCTTCCACTTCCACCGACGCGAGCTTGTGATACTGCGCGGTTTCGAATTTCGCGCCGCGGAAAGAAGTGCCGCGATTGTCCAGCGTGAAGACGATGTAGCCCTGCTGCGCGAGGTACTGGCGAAAGAAGCCCTCGTTGCTGCGAGGATAGCCGCCCCAGTTGCGTCGTACGCGCTGGCTGCCAGGCCCGCCGTACACGTCCACGATAACGGGGTAGCGCCGCCCCGCCTCGGGATGCCGTGGCTTGATGACCTGATAGTTCAGCGTCTGCCCGTCACTCGCGGTCAGCGTGCCGAACTCCGTCGGTGAGTGATCCGGCAGATACGGCGCGTAAGGGTGCGCTGCGGTCAGCTCGTTGGCGACGAGAACGGCGCGCGCTGCTCCGCTCACCGAACGCAACGTGACTGAAGGCGGTCGTTCCGGCGTCGAGAAGGTATCGAGGAACAGCCGGGTGTCTTTGGACATCGCGATCTCGTGCCAGCCCGCATCCGCGGTGATGCGCCGCATCGACGAGTTCGTGCCTTCCAGAGAGGTCGCGTACAGATGCCGCTCGAGCGTGGAGCGCTCGTTCGCCATGAAATACACCGTGCGGCTTCTTTCGTCGACGCCCTGGATCGCGCGGACCTCGCCTTCGCCAACCACTTCCCAATCGCCGCGGGTGAGGGGACGGAGCAGCCTGCCGTCGAGATCGTAGAGGTAGAGGTGCTTGTGCCCCGTGCGGCTCGACGCCCAGATGAATTGCGGCGAGCGCTCGAGGAAGGTCAGCTCGTCGTTGAGGTCTATCCAGGTATCGCTGCGTTCGGTGAGCAGCTCGCGGGTCGTGCCGGTGAGGGCGTCCGCTTTCAACAGCGTGAGCGTCTTCTGGTCGCGGCTCTGCTTCTGCACGGCGAATGCGGAGCCGTTCGGCAGCCAGTCCACGCGGGCCAGGTAGAAGTCCGGGTCGTCGCCCAGGTCCACCTGCGTGGCGGCGCCGCCGGCCGGCGAATCGACGAACAGGCTCACTTCCGCGTTGCGAGTGCCGGTGGCGGGGTAGCGCTGCTTCACCACCTTCACGCCGTCCGCGTAGATCTCGAAGCGCTCGATCTCGTTCACGCGGGACTCGTCGACCCTGGCGTACGCGATGTGCTTCTCGTCCGGCGACCACCAGTAGCCGGTGTTGCGGGCCATTTCCTCCTGCGCGATGAATTCCGCCATGCCGAAGCTCACGAGGCCGGCGCCCTGGCGCGTCACCGCGGTCTCTTTCCCGTTCCGCAGGTCGTAGACGAAGAGATTCTGGTCGCGGATGAAGCTGACGTACCGCCCGCGAGGGGAGAAATGCGCGTCCGTCTCGTAGCTCCCGGTGTCCGTGAGCCGCCGCACTGCCGAGCTGGCCGGCGCGCCCAGGTCGTAGACATACAGGTCGCCGCCCAGCGGCACGAGCAGCAGCCGTGAATCCCGCGAGAACTCGTACTCGACGATGCCGCCGAGCGAGGAGGTTCGCTGACGCTCCCGCCGCTGCTCTTCCTCCGCCGACAGGGCCCGCTGTTGGGGATCGAGCGCCGCGGAATCGATGAGCAGCGCGTGCTTGCCGCTGGCGACGTCGTAGGCCCAGAGGTCCAGGCGGTCCTTATCGGTCGCCTTGCCGCGCAGGTACGCGACGCGCTTCCCGTCCGGCGAAATCTGCGCGGAGCGCAGGCTCGGGCCGGAAAGATCCGGCCCCGCGAAGATGCGCTCGAGGGTGAGCTTCTCGGCGGCGCAGACGCTGGATAGCGCGATCAGCGCGGCACCCAGCGCAAGGCGGTTACGGAAGGAAGGGGGTATTGCGGTGGTCATCGGCTGTCCTCGTCGTCAGGCGAGGGCGCGAGGGGCGTATCGCCGGGAATGCCGCGCTCTTCGGCCAGCCAGGCGCCGAGATCGATGAGCCGGCAGCGCTCGCTGCAGAAGGGACGGAACGGCGACTTGGGATCCCACGGCGTCTCACGGCCGCAGGTCGGACACTTTACGGGCTGCGCCCGGGGTTCAACAGGGCCCAAGCGGCCCCGACAGAGTAGCGGCGCGAGGCGCGCCAGAAAAAAGCAGAGTCCCGCGTTCGGCCATCACGCGCAGCAGCTCAACAGGAAGCGAACGTCGCCTTCGGCGGGAGTGGGGCGTGAGGTGAGGCCATTCCAGGTGAGGAAGCGGATGTTGCAGCGGTAGTGGCTGCCGCTGATCTCCGGGTACATGCCGGAGTTCGCCGGCAGCGAGATGCGCAGCAGCTGGAACGGCGTGTCGCGGTCGAACGTGATGTTGAACAGCCCGCCGGCGGCGGTTTCCTCTTTCGTGCGCCCGTTCTGCCGGGTGAGCCAGAGCAGCTCCGCGATGCCGTCGCATAGTGGGCGCAGCATTCCGAGCCACTGCGTGAAGGCCTGCGTGCGCACCTCGGCCGGCTGGCTGAGCCAGTAGTAGTAGTCCGGCAGGTCGAACTCGCAGGTGCCGCCGGGGATGGCGCTGCGGTGCTTGATGGCGCTCAGGAATTCGGACTCGCGCAGCGGTTGCAGGAACGCCGAGCCCGCCTGCAGCAGCTCCCCGCGCAGGCGCATGAGGTTCGACATGACGGTGCGCAGCCGGCTGCCGTCCACGCCGGGGCGCGCCTGGAACTCGTTCAGGGTATTCAGCTGGCGCTCCAGGTCCTTCAGGACGTCGGAGCGGATGTCGCCGCGGGTGGCGATGGCGAGCACGTCCAGCAGGCAGGACATGGCCGCGCGGCTGCCCCACTGGCTGGCCATCTCGTTGTGGTAGAGCGCCTGGTTGTACAGGAAGTCGAGGCGCAGGTAGGTGCGCAGCCGCTCGTTGAGCGGCTGCTCGTAGATCCGGGTCTCGTTTTCGGGCGAAGCGACGGGCGCTCCGGCTTTTTCCACCGCCATCGCCCTATTCTGCTTGACGCGTGCGCCGTCCGTAAACGGTGGGCGCCAGCTCGAGGTAGCGCGTGTGCAGTGCGGCGACCTGATCTCGCAGCGCGTGCAGGTCTCCGTCGTTGCGGATGACGTCATCCGCGGCTGCGAGCCGCGCTTCGCGAGAGGCCTGCGCGGCCAGAATGGCGCGCGCCTGCTCGAGTGTCGAGCCATCCCGCGCCTGCAGGCGGCGGATTTGCAGGCTTTCCTCGCAGTCCACCACCAGTACGCGGTCGACGGGGCTTTTTCGGCCGCCTTCCACGAGCAGCGGGATGGCGAGCATGCAGTAGGGGCCGCGGGCGGCCGTCGCGCGTCGCTCGATCTCTTCGCGGATGGCCGGATGCGTCAGAGACTCGAGCTCGGCGCGAGCGGCAGGATCGCGGAAAACGATGTCGCGGAGGGCACGGCGGTCCAGGTTGCCGTCCGCGGTGAGGATGGCGGGGCCGAATCGTTCGACGATGCGGGCCAGCAGCGGCGTGCCGGCGGCGACCACGTCGCGCGCGATGACATCCGCGTCGATGATGGGTACGCCCAGCGCCGCGAACAGGCTGGCGACCGTCGATTTGCCGCTGGCGATGCCGCCGGTGAGCCCGACCCGGAATCCGCCCGCGGTCACGGCCCTGGGCCGAAGAAGCCGAGGTAGCGGTCCACCAGCTCGGGCCCGAAGACCAGCATGATCCAGCCGGCTGCCGCCAGGAACGGGCCGAACGGGATGGGCGTGGACCGGTTCTGCCGCTGGGCCGAGAGCAGGACGATGCCCACCACCGCGCCGACCACGGCCGAGACCAGCACGATGGGCAGCAGCATCTTCCACCCGAGCCAGGCGCCGAGCGCCGCGAGCAGCTTGAAGTCGCCGTAGCCCATGCCTTCCTTGCCGGTGGCCAGGCGGAAGAGGTGGTAGACGCTCCAGAGGCTGAGGTAGCCGGCGATGGCGCCGATGACGCTCGAGCGCAGGTCGACGGGGAGGGAAAGATGGCTCTCGAGGACGATGGCCGGCATGCCTGGGTGCCAGAGGCTGAAGGCAAGACCCAGCCAGAGAAGCGGCAGTGTCAGGACATCCGGCAATAACTGGTGGTCCACGTCGATGAAAGTGAGGGCGACGAGGAAAGCCGTGAGTACCAGCGCTGCCGCCCCGGACCATCCGATACCGAACTTCCAGGCTACGATTCCGAAGAGCACCGCCGTGAGCGCTTCAACCAGCGGATAGCGTCCGCTGATGGGCGCATTGCAGGCCGCGCACCTGCCGCGCAGGAGCAGCCAGCTGATGACCGGGATGTTCTGCCAGGCCTTGATGGGCTTCTTGCACGAAGGGCAGCAGGAGCGCGGCACCACGAGGTTGAAGGTCGGCTCCGCGGTGATGGTTTCGGCATTCGCGCCGCCGAGCTCCGCGCACTGAGCGCGCCATTGGCGGTCCAGCATCTTCGGCAGGCGGTAGATGACCACGTTCAGGAAGCTGCCGATGATGAGGCCGAGAATCACGCAGCCCACGATGAAGGGGAGAGGGAAATAGGTCAGGAAATCGATCGTGGACATTTCGAGGGGGTTCATGGGGTCTCTCAAAGGGAAACGCCGCGCAGCGCGCGGCGTTTCCGGGTTGGCATGGCGAGCCGGAGCAGCCTCAGACGACCGCGCCCAGCTTGAAGATCGGCAGGTACATGGCGATGACCAGGCTGCCGACCAGGACGCCGAGGATGGCCATGATGAGTGGCTCGAGCAGGCTGGACATGGCGTCGACCGCGTTGTCCACCTCGGCTTCGTAGAACGTGGCGACTTTGCCGGACATCTCGTCCAGCGAGCCGGACTCTTCGCCGACCGCGATCATCTGGATGACCATGTTGGGGAAGAGGCCAGTGTTTTCCATGGCGCGCTGCAGGCGCTGACCGGTGGCGACCTCGTCCTTCATCTTCATGACGGCATTTTCGAAGACAATGTTGCCAGTGGCGCCGGCGACCGACTCCAGAGCTTCGACCAGCGGCACGCCGGCCGCGAACATAGTGGAAAGCGTGCGCGCATAGCGCGCGATGGCCGCCTTGTTGAGGATGGGGCCGATGATGGGGAACTTGAGCACCATGCGGTCGAGGATCTCGCGCATGCGTTTGGAGCGTTTCTTGAAGTAGACGAATGCGTAGCCGGCGCCACCGATCACCATTGCGATGAAGATGCCTTTGTCCTGAACGAACCTCGACAGATTGATGACCATCTGGGTGAAGGCTGGCAAGTCCGCCCGATCACTGAAGAGCTCCTCGAACTGGGGGATCACGAAAATGAGGAGGATGATGGTGACAATGACCGCTACGACCAGTACGGCGGTAGGATAGAAAAGGGCTTTCTTGACTTTTTTCTTGAGCGCTTCGGTTTTTTCCTTATAGGTGGCAACTTTATCCAACAGCGCCTCAAGCGCGCCGGCCTGCTCGCCCGCTTCTACCAGGTTCACATACAGATCATCGAAATGCAGGATGTTTGGCCAACGACTCATGCAGCGAGGCTCCGCCTTCGACATCGGTTTTGATGTCGAGGATGAAGCTTTCTGCATCGCGGGCTTGTCATGCCTGTTGCCCACAATCTTCGAAGGCCTGCATCAAAGTGGAATGCCTGTTGCCAGCATGGTGGCCAGCTGACGGCTGAAGACGCAATGTTCGGGTTGACCTTGCCGCCGGATTTGAACGCGGTGGATTGCTTGCGGACCTTG
>JBGAIL010000130.1:0-13882 GCA_044225565.1 Steroidobacteraceae bacterium
CGTAGAAGAGGTCCGATCGTCCGCCCGGAGGGTCTGTGGGCAGCAGGCGGTCGCGGGCCACTTTCGAGGCATACCTCACGTCCACGCCCAGATCCCAGTTCGGCAGCAAGTTGCGCCATTGCGCCCCGAGGCCACCGTAGATTCCATAGGCGGGCGTGGCCAGGTCGTACCGTGCCGCTCCCAGGAATGCGCCAACTGCCAGCGGCCCGTCGAAGCGGTAGCGATAGTCGAGCGCGCGAAAGCCGATGAGCAGGTGGCCGTCGATGTCGTCGAGTTCCATGCGCACACCGAGGTCGTTGTGAGCGGAGACGCCGCGCCTGGCGCCAATGGCGAAGTGCGGCGCGGCGCTCCAGCCCGTCTTGGAGGTCGGTGTGTCGCGTTCCAGGTCGATGGTGACGTCGTTCAGGTTGAGGCCGGCGTCCACGAAGAGCTCCGCGCCTTCCCCACGCCGTGTGCCGGAATAGTCCTCGGCCAACGCGGCACGCTGGCTTCTTTCAGACAGCCGTACGAACAACGCGAAGCGTGAGTAATCCTCTCCGAATGAATCATGGCCCGCCGTTGCCTCTGCCCCCACGCTGAATGCGGCGAGCGGATAGGTGTACCTCAGCGTGAAATCCTGCGCGCGCTCGTAGCGGACCGCCGAGTACGACTCGTTCTCGAGGGTCCGGTATCGGAGTTCCAGCGCGCCACCGAAGGAAGGCTGCCAGCCCAGCCGCAGCATGTGGCTCTGCGCGCCGACCCCGTCGCCGAAGCGACGGTCATCCGCCCCCCAATGACCCAGGACGTGGCCCTCGTTCGTGAGGCCGTCCTGGTAGATGCTGTTCACGTACCAGCCGTTCTGCCACTCGGAGACTTCATAGGCGAGATCGAGATTGCGCCAGAGTTTCGGGAACTGGATGCCGGCCGACAGGGCGGAGTTGCCGAGCAGGTAGGACCTGCGGCGCGAAGTGTCCTCTCCCGCGTATTCCAGGTACACGGAGAAAGGCGTGCGGCCCGGGAAGATGAAGCGGCTGGTGATCGAGGCCACCTGGTTGCCGAACTCCGCGTCGCGGCTCATGTCGGGGCCCGAGTTGTCGAAGCGGCCGGGGCGGAAAAATGCGCGCAGGACGTCCCGGATGGAATTGCCGCCGCGCTCGCCGCCTCCAAACTGCATTAGCCGGTTGACGCCCAGCGACCAGCCGGGCGTGGGCTGCATCGACAGATGCACGCCGACCAGCCTGGGATTGCCCGATGTGAAGCCGTCTTCGAACTCGATACGGTCCGACTTCGACATTCGCGCGAGCATCAGCTCGTATCGCAGGCCGAGCCGGGTCATCGCCGTGTAGTTCGAAAGCGTGGCTGACGCCATCGACGGCGCCTGCGCGCCGAGCAGCATGCTGCTGTCGGTGAACGGCGAGAGCCACTGGCTGCGGTAGCCGATGTCGAGCTGTGCGTAACTGAAGCCCATGCTCACGAACGAGCCCGCTGCCATGGACTCACCGTCGTAGGCGACGCCGCCGAGATTCACGAGGAGGAAGTCGCTCGGCTGCCAGTAGAGGCTCGCGGAGGCCTGCCAGGCGCTGGAGCTGTCCATGCCGTAGCGGTTGGCGAGCGTGTGGTCGCCGCTCGTCGCTGCGGCTTCCAGGCCCAGGTGCCCGATGCCTAGGGTATCCATGTATCTTGAGAGATACCGCCGGACCTGGGCGCAGAGGTCGGCATCCTGCTCGCAGGCCGCGGGCAATGCATCCAGCACCGCGGCCGCCGGGATGGGGCGCGTCAGTACCGGCTGGTCGGCTAGGATCAGCACCCGCTCGACCTGGCGCTCCATTTCGGGATCGAGGCTCAGTGGCAGGTAGGGTGTGACGCCACGTGCGAACGCTCCGGTGCACAGCATCGCCAGGATCGGCGCGCAGGAAAATGCCGCTCGTCTCATTCAGACCGTCCGGGGTGGCCTCGAGTGAAGGGGGCAGAACGTAGCATGGAGAGGCAGCCGGCGCGCGGGTGAGACGGTGCCATCACCACCGGATGGGCTCAAACCCCTTCCGTTCAGTACAATCGCACTTTCGCGTGGGGGCTGTGCCCGCCATGCCCGTGTAACGGCTGCAAGGAAACTGATGCGCGCACCGAATGGCCTGCTACGGAAGTTCGCGAACCTCGCTCTGGCGGGACTCGCACTCGCGGCGTCCTATCCCGGGAGCACGCAGAACGTCACTCCGACACCTGAGCAGATGCAGCTGCTGCGCAGCTTGCCTCCCTAGAAGCAGGAAGCGCTCAGACGGCGACTGATGGGCGACTCGTCGGCCACGACAGGAAGGCAGGACAATGGCACGCGCAACGGGGAACAGTCGCAAGGGCCGACGCAGAGGGTCGATCTGACGGACGAAGCGCGCGCCCAGCTCGATCGCGACCGGCCTTATTTGCAGCCGGGGGATTCCGTCATCATCGAAGTGGATTTCCACCTTCCCCCGCCCATCGTGCCCAGTAGCCCCGCGGGCGGGGTGCCGCAGAACGCGGCGCAGCAGGTGCCACAGGCCAACCAGGCGGGGATGCCGGCGGCGGGCGCGGTTAACCCGCAGTCTCCGCAACAAGTCCCAGCGCTACCGGAGAAGCCGGAGCTTTCTGCTGAAGAACAGGAGCGCGCGCAGCGGCTCATCGACATGATCCGCAACCGCAACCCCTACCGGCTCACTCCCGAGGGCGCCTTGCAGCTTCCGGGCTTCGCCGACATCGCGCTGGCCGGGCTCAATCAGGATCAGGCGACGTTGCGACTGCGCTCCGAGCGGGAATTCCGCGACCTCGAGGTCCGCGTGGTGCGTCTGCCGCTCGACAAGGCTGGCACCGACGCGCTTCGTCCGTTCGGTTACGATCTCTTCGATCAGGGGCCATCCACTTTCGCGCCGCTCACGGATGTGCCCGTTCCCGCCGATTACATCGTAGGGCCCGGCGACCAACTTGCCGTGCAGCTCTACGGAAACGACAGCCGCAGCTTGATGCTCGTCGTGGATCGTGACGGCTCGATCGACTTCCCGCAGCTCGGGCCCTTGCGTGTCGGCGGCATGCGCTTCAACGATGCGAAGGCGGCGATCGAGTCGCGAGTGCAACGCCAGATGACCGGCGTTCATGCCAACGTCGCCATGAGCGACGTGCGCTCGATCCGCGTGTTCGTCGCGGGAGATGCTAAGCATCCAGGTTCCTACACCATCAGCGGGCTCGGCACGGTCACGTCTGCCCTGTTTGCCGCCGGAGGCGTGAAACCGACGGGGTCGCTGCGCAATATCGAGCTCAAGCGCCAGGGAAAGCTCGTGCGCAAGCTCGATCTATACGATCTGCTACTGCGCGGCGACACTTCGGACGATTCGAAGCTGCTTCCCGGCGACGTGGTGTTCATTCCACCGGTGGGCCCAATTGTCACCGCATACGGTGAAGTGCAGCGTCCCGCCATCTACGAACTGCGTGGCGAGACCACACCGCAGGCGCTGATTGCATTGGCTGGTGGCCTGAGCCCTCAGGCCGATGCGGACAAGGCGTCACTCACCCAGATCGACGAGAGCCGGCGGCGGCGGGTGGTCGCCCTGCCGCTCGACAGCAGCGCGCCCACGGGCGTGTCGTTGCGTAGCGGCGATGTCCTTTTCGTTCCGAAGCTGCGTCCAACGCTCGATTCAGGTGTGCTGGTGCAGGGCTATGTGCATGCGCCAGGGCTCTTCGCATTCCACGAAGGTTTGCGCCTCTCGGACGTCATCCGTTCCGTTGACGACCTCCGGCCCAATGCTGACATCCATTATCTCATGGTGCGGCGGGAGAACCCTTCCGACCGGCGCGTGTCGGTGTTCTCTGCGGATCTGGCGCGTGCGCTGGCATCACCAGGCTCGGCCGCGGACATTCCCCTCGCAGCGCGCGACCGCATCACGGTGTTCGATCTCGAATCCGGGCGGGATCGCATCATCCGCCCGATGCTCGATGAGTTGCGCCTGCAATCGGGCTTCGATCGTCCCACGGAGGTCGTGCGGATCGAGGGTCGCGTGAAGGTGCCGGGCGAGTATCCGCTGGAGCCTGGAATGAAGGTCAGCGACTTGGTCCGAGCCGGTGGTGGGCTCGAGGACGCCGCATACGGCGGGCGCGCGGAGCTTGCCCGCTATCAGGTGCAGAACGGGGAAGCGCGCCGTGCAGATCTGGTCGTGGTGGATCTCGCAGGCGTGCTGAGGGGAGATGCCGCTGCGGACGTGCGACTCGAACCTTTCGACAGTCTGAGCATCAAGGAGGTGCAGGACTGGGGGAGCCAGGAGCAGGTCACTCTCGTCGGTGAGGTGCGGTTTCCAGGCAAGTATTCGCTCAAGCGTGGTGAGACCCTGAAATCCGTGCTGGCCCGGGCGGGCGGGCTCAACGATCACGCCTTCGCGGAAGGCACCGTGTTCACACGCACGGAACTCAAGGATCGGGAGCAGAAGCAGCTCGACGTCCTCGCCGAGCGCCTGCAGAACGACCTGGCGACGCTCGCGCTGCAGGGAGCCGCCGCCAATCAGGCGCAGGCGGCTCAGGCGCTTACCGTGGGCCAGTCGTTGCTCGCGCAGGGGCGCTCCGCGCAAGCCGTTGGTCGCCTGGTCATCGACCTGCCGCGAGCCCTGCGGGCCAATACCGGGTCTACCGACGATCTAATCATGCGCGACGGAGACGTGCTCGTGATCCCCAAGCTACCGCAGGAAGTCACGGTGATCGGCGAAGTCCAGAGCCCCACTTCACACCTATATCGTCAGGAGCTCGGCCGCGACGACTACATCTCGTTGAGCGGCGGCACTACGCGCAAGGCGGACAAGGGTGCAGTGTACGTCGTGCGTGCGGACGGCAGCGTCTTGGCACACGGCGGGAGCCGCTGGTTCAACAGCGGTACAGTCAACATCAAGCCTGGGGACACGGTGGTCGTGCCGCTCGATACCGAGAGGCTGCCTGCCTTGCCCTTCTGGCAGGCGGTCACGCAGATTCTCTACAACCTGTCGATCTCGGCCGCGGCTGTAAACTCCTTCTAGCATCGCGGCGGGCAGCAGACATGAAAGCCGTGGCGGGGATGCCGTCTTGAAGCCGGTGCCTGATCAGATCACGGTCATCGGTGCCGGGGGATCAGGGCTCGCCACGGCGGGGCACCTGGCGTTGACGGGACATCGGGTCAGGCTGTGGAACAGGTCCGAGGATGCGATCGCCCGGATTGCAAAGTCCGGCACTCTCTCGTGCACTGGGGCGATCGAAGGCGAGGCGCGGCTCGAGCTCGCCACGACGGACATGGAGCGCGCCGCGGTGGGCTCGCGCCTCATGATGGTCACGACGCCTGCGAGCGCACACGTGGAAATCGCTCGATCGATGGCGCCGTTCGTGACGCCGGAAACGATCGTGCTGCTGAACCCGGGGCGCACATTCGGGGCCATCGAGTTCGCGCATGCGTTGCGACAGGCCGGTGTTTCCCGCCTTCCCGAGATCGCGGAGGCGCAGACGATCATCTATACCTGCCGGAAGACGGCACCCGATCAGGTATCGATACTCACCTTGAAGCACCAGGTGCTGCTCGCCGCGCTCACCGGTGGTTCCGATGCGTCCCGGCGTATGTTGATGCTGCTGCCTGAATGTCTGCGCAATCACTTCGCCGCGGCAGACGGCATGGTGCAGACCTCGATCGGAAATGTCGGGATGATCTTGCATTGCCTGCCCACGCTCCTCAACATCGGATGGATCGAGAGCCCACGCGCCGAGTTCAAATACTATTACGATGGCATCACGCCCTCGGTCGCCATGCTGGCGGAGCGGCTCGATGAGGAGCGGCTGGGGGTGGCGCGAGTCCTCGGGCGCGAACTGGAGAGCACCGCGCAGTGGCTCCGGCGCAGTTATCGGGTTGCGGGTCGCAACCTGTTCGAATGCATTCAGGGCAATGCGCACTACCGCACCATCGATGCTCCCACCGACGTGAGGCACCGGTATCTCTTCGAGGACGTGCCCTGCGGGCTCGTGCCGCTCGAGGCCGTGGGCAAGCTGATGGGTCTGTCGATGCCCATGACCTCCCTTGCCGTGGATCTGGCTTGCAGCGTCCTCGAGACGGATTTCAGGGCATGCGGGCGCAGCCTTGCGCGCCTCGGCCTCGACGCCGCCTCTGCAGATGAGGTGATGGGAGTGCTGGCAGCGGGACGGTCCTTTCCGTGAAGACCGAGAATCGCCGTCTCGAGGCACTTTTTGGCTCGCAACAACCGGTGCCAGTGATCCTCGGCGGCCACGTCAACGGACTCGGCCTGGCACGCAGCCTGGCAAGGATCGGCAGGCGATCTATCGTCATCGATGCCGAGCGGACCATGGCTTTCCGTTCGCGCTACGTGAGCGGCCTGCTGTGTCCGCACCCGCAGCACGACGAGGAAGGGTTTATCGCGTTCCTCGAGAAACTCGGAGCGAGACTGAGCGCGCCTGGCTTTCTGCTCTGCACCAACGACATCTGGCTCATCCCGGTCAGCCGCAACCAGCACCGGTTGCAGGAGCGGTTTCATTTCCCCATGTCGCCGTGGTCCGTCATCGAGAGGGCGATCGCGAAGACGAGGCTTTACGCACATGCGGAGAAGGAGGGGATACCGTGTCCGACGACCCTGCAATGCTCCAGCCTCGCCGCTCTCCGCGAAGCACGCCAGCGGATTCCCTACCCCTGCGTGATCAAACCTTCTGTGACCGTCGGATTCCTCGAGGCGCTCGGCGTGCAGGGGCGGACCATCGTGGTGAAGGATTCCGCCGAATTCGATGCGGTGATCGCCAGGATTGATGCGTGCGGGCTCGCGCACACGGATCTCATCGTGCAGGAGCAGATCCCGGGAGGGGTGGAGAATCTCTTCACCATCACTACCTACTCGAATCGCGAAGGCGAGATCATTGGCTATTCGACCGGTCACAAGATACGCCAATACCCTCCGGATGCCGGCACCATCGTCGCGGGCCGGGTGACCCACGAGCCGCGGCTCTACGAGCTGGGGAGGCAGTTGATCCGGTCCCTGGGTTTCCACGGCATCGCCAATACCGAGTTCAAGAAGGACGCCCGTGACGGCAGCTTCAAGCTGATCGAGATCAATCCGAGGCCTGGCATGTGGAATTACTCGGTGCTGGCGGCTGGGCTCAATCTGCCCGCGATGGCATACCGGGAGGCATGCGGCGAGCGGCTCGGATTCGTGGGCGGAACGCAGCGGGAGGTCGTCTGGCTGCGGACGCTCGACGACCTGCGCAACTGTCTGTACGTTTATCGAGCTACGGGTTATCCGCAGCACGCGCTCTCGTTCGGTGAGTGGCTGCGAACGATACGCGGTGACCGGGTCGACGCCGTCTTCCAGGTTCGAGATCCCTTGCCGTTCCTGTTCGAGCTCGCCGGGCTGGTGCGCGGCGCGGCCCGCGTCGCAGCGCGTGGTCTGAGGCTGCGATGAATGGGATCCGGCAAGCGACGCTGAGCGGACTGAAATGGGGCACCGCCATCCAGCTCGGCCAGAACCTGCTCGGCATCCTCGCCACGCTTGCCCTGGCGAGACTGCTCGGCAAGGACGATTTTGGGCTGGTGGCGCTGGTGACCGCGATCCTCGCGCTCCTTGCCACGCTCGTCGATCTGGGCTTCGGTGCGGCGCTCATCCAGAAGCGCGAGGTCGGTGCACCCGAGATCTCCACTGCGTTCTACAGCACGCTTCTGCTGGGGCTGGCACTGACCGCCGCGGCCATCGCCTTTGCACCACTTCTCGCGCATTTCTGGGAGAAGCCCGCGCTTGTTCCCGTCCTGATGGTGAGCAGCTCCCTGCTCACCATTCGCGCGTTCGCCTCGGTGCCGACGGCGCTCTATGAGCGCGAACTGCAGTTGCGCGCGATTGCAGGCCTCACGCTCGGCGCCAACCTGGTCGGCTCCATCGTCAAGATCGCTCTCGCCTGGGGAGGGGCCGGCGTATGGAGCCTGGTCTTCGGCGAGATCATCATCCAGGGCCTGATCTCACTGAGCCTGTGGATGCGCCTGCGCGACCGGATCTCTTTCGCGCTGGTGAGCCGCGAGCGCTTCGTGAGCCTGTTCCGGTTCGGTCGCTCGATCACGCTCACGAACTTGCTGAACAATCTCAGCAGGAATGTCGACGTGTTGGTGGTCGGCAAGCTGCTGCCCGCCGGCTTGCTCGGCATCTATACAGTCTCGCTCGGCATCACCAACCTTTTGTCCAACTCCTGTACGGCGATCATCCAGCGCATCGCGTTTCCGGCCTTCGCGCGGGTGCAGGATGATCCGCAGCGCCTGCGCAAAGGGTATCTCGAGGCGCTACAGTACAGCGCAGCACTCATCGTCGCACCGACACTCGGGCTGGGGCTGGTCGCTGCGGAGTTCGTAGAGGTGGTGCTGTCGAATAAATGGACGGAGGGAATTCCGGTCATCCGCATCCTGACTGTGTACGCTGCGGTCAATGCGCTCGGGGGTCCGCTCTGGGGCCAGGTCCTGAAGGCGACCGGCCACGTTTCGCTGCTCTTGCGCATGACGGTCCTGCGGGTCGTGGCTTTGCCGGTGGCAATCGTCATCGGATCGTTCTGGGGTCTGCTTGGCATCTGCTACGGCATCGTGGCCTATGCCGTGATCTTCCGCCTCGTCTATCAGCACATGGTAAACAGGTATATTCATATCCGCATGAAGGATTTCTTCGCCGCCGTGGCGCCTGCGCTGCTTGCTTCTGCCGTAATGACGGGCTGCGTGATCGCCGTGTCCGCCGCGCTTGAGCCACTGCCGTTGCCGGTTGTGGTGCTGCTGATCATCAAAGTCGCAGTCGGCGCCGCCGCATACATCGCCGCACTGCTGATGGTCGGGCGGCCGCTGGCACTAGGGTTGTGGCACATCCTCGCGTCCACGGTGCCGGGCCTGGGCAGGTCGGGAAGGCATAGGCCATGGTGATTAAGCTCGGCAACGACGAGGTGTTCGGGTTCCTGAGGCCTGGAGTGGATGCGCACACGCTCGGCATCAGCTACGTGGAGACCTTGCTGGTCGATCAGGGTTGCCGTGTGGTGGTGGCCGACGCGGACATTTGCGATGCGGCCAATCATCCCTCGAGCATGGAGAACGCCGCCCGCCTGACGGCATGGCTGCGCGCGAACCGGATTACGCGAATCGGCTTCAGTTTCCGGCTGGATCCCCTGGATGGTGTGGGACGCTTCGAGCGTCTCATGTATCAGCTGGACGTCCGGCAGCTCTTGAACCGTTCCGGCGGGCCCATCCGCGCGGTGTATTTCGCTGGCTTGCCGCGCGCCTGCGAAGAGGTGCAACGGCGTTTCTCCGGACAGGTTGAGGTGTTCTTCGGTGACGAGACGGCCACGGAAACGCTGGAGAAGCTGGGAGTGCCGCTGTCGGGCGTGCAGGGCAACATTGCCGCGGAGTCCGAGTACGACGGCTTCAGGATGCTGGTCCCGCCCGCGCGGAGCGGCTATCCGGAATTCGGTACCCGACAGGATCACGTGGTGGCCCGGATCCAGCATGCGCGCAAGTTGCAGCAGCCACCGCTCATGCGCGCGCATGTGGGCCCGTTCGGTCCTGATCGCGCGGCAGCAGTGGCGCTTTTCCTGTCCTGGGCACGTGAACTGGCGGGCAGCGGCTTCCTGGACGTCCTGTCGATCGGTACGTCGCAGCTCAGTCAGTCGCACTTTGAGATGGACTGGCATGGCCTGCCCAACGGCGGCGGTGTCCCGATACAGAATCGCAATGAACTGGCGGACGTGTGGAATGCGGCGAGACCCATGCTCGTGCGCACTTATGCCGGAACCCGCGACGTGCCGCGGCTTGCACGGGTGTACGAGGACGTCCTGAGCAATGCCTGGACGGCCATGTCCTTCTGGTGGTTCTGCCTGATCGACGGCCGCGGGCCTAACGCCGTGCTGCCGAATCTGCGCGAGCACCTGGAGACGCTGAGCCTGCTCGCGGAATGGAACAAGCCTTTCGAGCCCAACATTCCACATCACTTCGCGTTTCGCGGCGCCGACGACCTCACCTATGTGGTCTCGGCCGTGCTTGCGGCCCGCGCGGCGAGCCTTCGCGGCGTGAAGCACATGATCCTGCAGCTCATGCTGAACACACCGAGATTCACCTGGGGCATCCAGGATCTGGCCAAAGCCCGAGCGACGATCCGCCTGGTGCGGGAGTTCGCTGGCCCGGAGCTGCGCGTCTTCATCCAGCCGCGGGCGGGGCTCGACTACCTTTCCCATGATCTCGAGAAGGCGAAAGCGCAACTCGCCGCCGTCACTGCGCTCATGGACGATATCGAGCCGAACGATCCGGGCAGCCCGTCCATCGTGCACGTCGTGAGCTATTCGGAAGGGTCGCACCTGGCCACGCCGGACATCGTCGACGACAGCATCCGTATCACCCAGGCAGCCATCGCGGAATATCGGCGGCTGCGCGCGCTCGGCGACGTTCCGGACATGGTTCGGGCCGTCGAAGTGGAGGGGCGCACTCAAGCACTCGTCCGCGATGGTCGGCGCCTCCTGCTTGAGATGGCCCGCGCCATACCGGATTTGCACGGTGCCGAAGGACTGTATCGCGCGTTCGCCGACGGCTATCTCATCGCCCCGTATCTATGGGAGGGGCGGGAGGAGTTCGGCAGCGCTGTGGACTGGAAGACCAGGATCCTCGCAGGTTCCGTGCGGGTGGTGGACGCTCGCGGCGAGCCGATGGCGATCGAATCGAGGATCGATCGCATCAATCAGTTGCGCGCGCTGAAGGGACGCTCGGATGACGCCTATGTCTGATCCCTACTGGGAGTCCAGGGGCAACCGCGGGTATCGGTACCGTGGGGAACACTTCTATACGGTCACCCCGGTGCCGCTCTACTACAGGCGCCGTCGATTGCTGCTCGAGATGATGCAGCCTCTCATCCAGGAATCCGCTGCGCGTTCGATCTGCGACTTCGGCTGCGGGGATGGTTACTACATCGAAAAGTTCATGCCGCTCCTGCCACAGGCCACCTGGCACGGAGTCGATGTGGCCCATTCCATGCTCGAGATCGCCCGAGCGCGCTGCCCGAAGGCGCACTTCCACCTGTCCGGTGCCGGTGTTCCGTCAGGGATGCGCTTCGACCTGATCTATTCGATCGCGGTGCTGGCCCATGTCCTGGACGAAGAGTTGCTGAGGCAGCTCGCATGCTCGATCGGCTCGGCGCTCGAACGCGACGGGCTGTTCGTTCTCTTCGAGCAGACCGGCGCGCCTTCGGCTGGTGACACTTGGCGCCGCCGCAGCGCCCACAGCTATGTGTCGCTGATGGAAAGCTGTGGCCTGGAGCTGGTGGGTCGCCAGCTCGTCGCCTTTCCGGCGCACCGCATCTTCGAGAGGACCGTGGCGAGCTGGTACTACCGCCTGCTGCCGGGTGAAGACGACCGGCAGAGTCGCTGCCTGCAGGCCAATCGCTCAGGCATGTTCCGCACAATGAGCAGTCTGGCACTCGCCCTCGATCGGCGCGCGCTTTGGCCGGACGATGGGGCGCGGTCTGGAAACTCGTTCCAGGTCTATCGACGTGCCGCAATCAGTACGGCTTCGGGATAGAGCCGTGCAATGTGCACTATACTTCGCGCCCAATGAGCAGTAGCGGCCCTCAACTTCCCGACGACCCCGGGTCCCGCGGCGGCGCGGCGCGCACGGTGTTCGTGGTTCCTCCGGAAATGCTCGAATCCAGGGCAGGCGGCGAGATGAATCTCGTCCAGCTGTGGCACGTCCTGTGGCAAGGGAAATGGCTCATCGCGGCCGTCACCACCGGCGCTATCGCGCTCTCGGTGACTTATGCGTTGACGGCTACCCAATGGTACACGGCCGACGTGCTTCTCGGTCCGCGCATGGATGCGAACACGCCGGGCCTGTCGGGCTCCTTGGGCGGGCTCGCCAACCTGGTCGGAGTGCGGGTTGGCGTGAATGACAACGTGCAGCCTCTGGCGGTGCTCCAGTCTCGCGACTTCACGCGCGACTTCATCCGCGACTTCAATCTGCTGCCTGTCCTTTTTGCCGATCGATGGGACGCGGCGGCTGGGCGGTGGATCTCGAGCGACCCGGCCGAGCAACCCGACGTCCGTGACGGAATACGCTACATCGAGCGCAACGTCAGAGAGGTTGCGGAAGACAAGGAGACGAAGCTCGTCACCCTCTCGATAGCCTGGAAGGATCCGCAGCTCGCCGCGCAGTGGGCCAACGCCCTGGTCGACAGGCTCAACGAGCGCATGCGCCAGCGAGCCTTGCGCGAGGCTCAGGCCAACGTCGACTACCTGAGGGAAGAGCTGTCCAAGAGCACATTACTCGCCATGCAGCAGTCCATCGGGCAGCTCCTGGATGCCGAGATGCAGAAGCTGATGCTCGCGCGGGGCAACAAGGAGTTCGCCTTCCGCGTCCTGGACCGGGCGCAGGTGCCGAAGCAGCGATCGCGGCCCATGCGGACTCTCATTGTCGTGCTGTCCACGTTCGTCGGCGGAATGCTGGGCGTAGCCTTGGTGCTGTTGCGCAATGCGGTACGGCAGGCCCGATCGTCCGGGAATTCATTCGCTAAAGGCAAGGGGTCGTTCGGCTCATGAAGAACTTCGCATTGATCGGCGCGGCAGGCTACATCGCGCCGCGCCACATGCAGGCGATCCGCGACACCGGCAACAGCCTGGTGGCCGCGCTCGACGTCAATGACTCCGTCGGCATCATCGATAGTTATTTCCCGGATGCGAGTTTTTTCGTGGAATTCGAACGCTTCGACCGCCACGTCGACAAATTGCGCCGGCGTGACGATCCGCAGAAGCTCGACTACGTCGCCATCTGCTCCCCGAACTACCTACACGATGCGCACGTGCGCTTCGCCCTGCGCAGTGGCGCCGACGCCATCTGCGAGAAACCTCTGGTGTTGAATCCCTGGAACCTCGATGGCCTGCTGGAGATCGAGAAGGACACGGGCCGCAGGGTCAACTCCATCCTCCAGCTGCGCCTGCATCCCGCCATCGTGGCGTTGAGAGAGAAAGTGTCTGCCACCCGTGCCGTCCACAAACACGAGGTCGATCTGACGTACATCACCTCGCGCGGCCGCTGGTACCTCATGTCTTGGAAAGGCGACGAACGCCGCTCCGGCGGCATCGCCACCAACATCGGTGTGCATTTTTACGACATGCTGCACTTCGTCTTCGGCAAGTTGCAGGAAAATGTCGTGCATCACTATTCGGCGACACGTGCCGCGGGATATCTGGAATACGAACAGGCCCGCGTAAGGTGGTTTCTCTCGGTGGATGCGAACGACCTGCCTGAGCCGGCGCGTAAGGGCAATGCCCGCACATACCGTAGCATCACCATGAACGGTGAGGAGATCGAGTTCTCCGGGGGCTTCACCGATCTGCACACCCAGAGCTATCAGCGCATCCTGGCGAATCAGGGGTTTGGCCTGGAAGAGAGTCGCGTGGCCATCGAGACCGTGGCCGCGATACGCGGCGCTCGCCCCGAGCTGGAGCGCGGCGATCGGCATCCATACCTGCGGAACATCTCCGCATAGCATGGGAGCGGCCATGGAATACACCGTTCATCCGACATCGATCGTCGACGAGGGCGCGATCATCGGACGCGGCACGCGGATCTGGCACTGGGTTCACGTGTGCAGTGGGGCTCGCATAGGCGAGCGTTGCTCATTCGGTCAGAATGTATTTGTCGGCAACCGAGTCGTGATCGGCCACAACGTGAAGGTGCAGAACAACGTTTCCATCTACGATTGCGTCACTCTCGAGGACGACGTGTTCTGCGGCCCGAGCATGGTATTCACCAATGTGTACAACCCGCGGTCCGCCGTTTCGCGCAAGGACGAATATCGGAACACGTTGGTGCGTCGCGGTGCCACCTTGGGTGCAAACTGCACCATCGTTTGCGGAACAACCGTGGGTGCGCACGCCT
>JBGAIL010000131.1:0-14119 GCA_044225565.1 Steroidobacteraceae bacterium
ATGAGGCCTTCGATGGGCTTCACGGCAGTGACCACCACCCGCACGTGCGAGCCGGTGCGCAGGCGACGGCCCCGCGCCTGCCCGATCCATGCATGCCCGTCATCGGACATGACGTATCGGTCGTCGGTGAGCTGATCGACGTGCAGCAGGCCATCCACGCCGACTTCGAGTATCTGCACGAAGCAGCCGAACTCGACGACGGTGGTGATGAGCCCCTGGAAGGTTTGTCCGATGCGCTCGCGCAGGTACACGCATTTCAGGAAGGTGGAGACATAGCGGTCCGCCTCGTCCGCGCGCTTCTCGAGCTTCGACAGGCTCTCGCCCATGGTGGCGAGGGCCGGCAGCTCGTAGCGCACGGCAGCGCCGCCTTTTTCTCCCGCCATGGCGCGCAGCGTCCGATGCACCACGAGATCGGGATAGCGGCGGATGGGTGACGTGAAATGCGCGTACTGCGTAAGCGCCAGGCCGAAGTGCCCGATGTTCTCGGGCTGATAGAGCGCCTGCGGCATGGCACGCACGATGAGCGATTCGATGAACGGACGATCCGCACTGTCTCCCAGCCTGCGGGTGACGGCCTGCAGGTCGCGGGTCTTCAGCGTTTCCGGCAGGCGCGCATCGATTCCGAGCGAGGCGAGCGCCGCGATGAGCTTCTCGATCTTCTGCTCGTCGGGCTGACCGTGCACGCGGAACAAGGTGGGCACTTTCGCTTCCTGGAGCGCACGCGCCACCGCGACGTTCGCGAGGATCATGCATTCCTCGATGAGGCGATGGGCGTCGTTGCGCACCCGCAGCTCGATGGCGCGGACGTGCTCCGCCGAATCCACCACGAACTCCGCTTCGGCTGCATCGAAATCGAGCGCGCCACGACGTGCGCGCGCCTTGTAGAGCGCGCGGTACACCTCGACCAGCACCTGCAGCCTGTCGACCAGCGAACCGTGCCCGGCCGCAGCGGCCGACCCTGCACGGTGGCCTTGCGCGGCCCGCTTCTCGATTTCCTCGCGCGCCGCGACCTTGCCTTCGAACAGCGCTTCGTGCGCCAGCGTGTAAGTGAGCCGAGCCGCCGAACGCATGACGGCCGGATAGAACTTCGCGGACTTAAGCGCACCCTGCGACGACACCACCATGTCCGCGACGTAGCAAAGCCGGTCGACGTGCGGCGCCAGCGAGCAGAGATGATCCGAAAGCGCCGCGGGCAGCATCGGAATCACGCGCGTCGGGAAATAAACCGACGTGCCCCGCTGCACCGCCGCCGCATCGAGCGCCGTGCCAGGACGCACGTAATGGCTGACATCCGCGATGGCGACTAGGAGACGGAAGCCGTGCTGATGCTTCTCCGCATACACGACATCGTCGAAGTCTTTCGCATCGTCACCATCGATGGTGACGAGAGGCAGCTGGCGCAGATCGATGCGTGAGTCCGCTTCGCGCGGGTCGACGCGATCGCCGTATGCGTTCGCCTGCTGCGAGGCCTCGGCCGGAAATTCGTGCGGGAGATCGAAGCGCGCGATCGCGGATTCGGTGGCGAGCTCGACGGGTCGGTCCGGATCGAGCCGCTTCACGATGCGCGCCTGCGCGGGTCCCGCAGGGCCCGCATGCCTCACGATCCGGGCGATGGCCCAGTCCCCGTGGCGGGCACCGGCCAGGTCGTCCGGAGACACTGCGCACCGCAGCTGCAAGCGGCGATCCGCCGCGTTGACCCACGCGCCGCGTCCCTGCACTTCAACAGTGGCGAGGAAAGCGCTGACACCGCGCTCGAGCACCTTTTCGAGGCTACCGAGCCAGCGACCGCTGGAATCCCTGGAAAGCGAGACGCGCACGCGGTCACCATGCATGACCCCACGCATTTCGCCGGGAGGCAGGAACACGCTGTCCTTGAGTCCTTCTACGCGGACGAAACCGTAGCCTGCTCGATGCGCGCTGACGGTGCCTTCAACGGATTTGCCCGGCCGGTGCAGATCTGCGGGGCCCGCCTTGCGTGGCGATGCACCCTTGCCACGTCGAGCCGTTGCCGGCGACGGCTTGCGCGAACCGGAAGCCTCTCCGGCCCGGCTTCCCCGCCGGTCGCGTCGCCCGAATTTCCCTCGTCTCGCCTTCAATTGACAGCTCCCCGACCCCTGCGTACATTGCGCCGCTCTCGCGCGGCGGGACATCCGGCCGCTCGCCCTACCCTTGCCCGGGTGGCGGAATTGGTAGACGCACTAGTTTCAGGTACTAGCGGGTAACACCGTGGAGGTTCGAGTCCTCTCCCGGGCACCAGGCACACTTCCACTGACTTCTGCTCGCCGTCCACCAAGCGCGGCTAACGCGCTGAATCGTATCAGGTTTTAGTATCCCGCGCTCCATCCGTCCCTGGGAGCTGCCGGGCTCAGGCGGTGAAGATCAGCCGACTGCGCCTTTCCGCGATGCGCCAGCCGTCGCCAGTGCGCACGAATACATCCTGAAACTCCCCCACCCGCTGCATGGCGGGAACGCGTCCGGTGGGACCGGCGGGCGCTTTCTCTTCGGCCGCGAAGAACAGGATGCGTGTCGTGCCCCGGGCACGCTCGGCACTTTCAACTTCGATCAGGATGTTGGTGCACAGGTGGGCTGCGACGTAGCCCGTCAACTGGCGGCGGTAGGAGGCGACGATCGCCTCGGCGCCGCGGATCGGCTGATCGGGCTCGGTGGGGCGAACGAACAACGCCTGTGGCGTGAGGATGGTCAGCAGCCGCTCGTGCTCATGGGAGTCGACATAGGCTGCAAACTTCAGCGACAGCTGCTCGCACTCGCGCTCGATCCTGAGCCGCTCGAGCGCATCCGGGATCTGCGCCATGGGCTTCACTTCAGCGTGTTCTTGTGGAACTGGCCGCCCTTCATGATCACCGACAGGTGCGCGCCCTGCTCCTGCAGCAGATTGAGATCGCGCAGCGGATTGCCATCGACCAGCAGCATGTCGGCGAACGCTCCGGGCGCGATGAGCCCGAGCTCGTGCCCGCGATTGATGATCTGCGCGTTGACCTGCGTGGCCGAGGCGATGATCTCTTCGGGCGAGAGCACCTGGGCGCGGATCGAGAACTCGCGCGACTGCGCATACTCGAGCTCGCCCATGAGATCGGTGCCGAAACCCATCCTGACCCCGGCCTCCTTGCAAATGTTGAGCATGTTGAGGCCGGCCTCGTTCACCAGGCGCAGCTTTTCCATCACGACATCGGAGAGGCCCATGGCCTTGCCGTGCTGTGCGGTCTCGTCGTAGCACACGAGCGTCGGCACCATGAAGGCGCCGTGCTTGGCCATCTCGCGTGCAGCCTCCCTGTCGACCAGATTGCCGTGCTCGATGCAGCGCACGCCCGCGCGCACGGCATGGATGGTGGAGCGAGGCGTGTACGAGTGCGCGGTCACGTAGGTGTTCCAGGCACTCGCCTCATCGACCGCGGCGGCGATCTCCTCGCTCGAATACTGCCGTGACTCGAGCGGATCGTTCGGCGAGCCCACTCCGCCCGAGACCAGGAGCTTGATGTTGTTGGCGCCCTTGCGCAGCTCATCGCGCACCGCCCTGCGTACGGTATCGGGACCGTCCGCCACGCGGCACAGTCGATTGAGCGCGCTCGAGCAGCCGCACGGCGCCGAGTCGTCGGTTCGCAGTCGATGATCGCCATGACCACCAGTCTGGGTGATGGCCTGTCCCGAGATGAAGAGGCGCGGTCCGGGGATGAGGCCGCTCGCAACCGCCTCCTGGATGCCATAGTCCCCACCCGCCACGTCGCGCACCGTGGTGAAGCCGCGATCCAGCATGTTCTTGATGCGGTGGGTGGCAGCCGCCGTCATCAGGGTGAGCGGCATGTTCGCCGTCCGGTCTGCGTTCAGGTGGATGGCGAAGACGTGCACGTGCGCATCGATCAGGCCCGGCATCAGGGTTCGCCCGGCGGCATCGATGACGCGTGCATTGCTCGCCTTGAGCGCCCGGTCCGATACCTCGCGAATGCGCTCCCCTTCAACGAGCACGTGGAAGCCCTCGCGCAACTCGGACGATTTGCCGTCCAGCAGGTTGCAGTTCTCGAAAATCGTGACAGTCATCCGGAACCCTCCGGTAAAAGTGGGCTTGCCAGCGGCGAGCGACGGCGATCGTGCTCGAGCGCAAGCGGAAGAATCATGGCAATGACGACGACAAAGAGCGCCACGGTGCAGCCCGCCAGCGCTCCGTAGCCCGCCTTCTCGATCACGACGCCACCGAGCAGCGGACCGAGCGAGCCGCCGAGCGTCATGAAGGCGGATGAGCTCGCATTCAGCTTGCCCGTCGGGTCGATGTAGCCGAGCAGCCCCATGACGTAGGGCAGCACGAACAGCCCGGCCAGAGAGAAGATCGGCGCGACCACGTAGTACGGTGCACTCGCGCTCGACAGACACAGTACCGAGGCGGTCGCGGCGAGCACCAGAAGGCCCGCGACGATCGGCGCCGCAGTGCCGCGACGGACGTCGAGCAGGTGAGAGCTCAAGGGACCGAACACCGAAAGCATCGCACCCACCGAGAGCACGCCACCGATGGTGGCAAGAGCGAGCCCGTTGCGCACGCCGATGCGCTCGATGAATGCCCAGACACTGCCGTGCGCGGTCCACATGAGCGTCAAGCCAGCAAGTGCGCTCAACCCAAGCGGCGTGAGCGGCAGGCTGCGCAGCCACCCTGCTCCTTCGGCATCGCGATTCGCCTGCGGAATGCCGACCAGGAATACCATGCCGATGAGACTCAAGCACACCATGGCACCGAAAGCGCCCGCCATGCCGTAGCGCGCTGCAACCGGCGGCACCGCGAGGAACACGAGGGCACTGAACGCCGCGTACGCGGCGTTCAGGATCGCGAAGCTTCTCACCGGGCGTTCGGTCTGGCCGGCAAGACCGAAGATCACCGCAATGACCAGCCCCTTGCCGACACCACACACCACGCGCGCCACGGTGAGCTCGACGACTTCATGCAGGAACATGCTGGCGAGGTTCCCGGCAAGCAGCAGCGCGGTACCGATCACGCAGACGGCACGACAGGGCGCACGACCGACGAACGTTGCCATGATGACCGAGGTGATCGCTACCACAAAGAATTCGGCCGAGGCCACGGCACCTGCGCGCGCGGTGCTCAGGTGCAACGCTTCGATCACCTGGCCGAGCCAGATAGGCTCGACCATCTGCGATGAGAAACCAGTGCATACGACGATGGTCATCGCCGTCAGCTGCCACCGCGAGACCGCGAGCGGGGCCGCGCCGTGAGAGCCCTCGCGGATCATCTCGCCCCGGCGAGGCTTGGTGGTTCCGTACGCTTGCCGGACGGCTGTTTCAACCCGTAGGTCTTCTCAGCTTCGGCCTGACTGATGTAGCCATCGAGAAGATCATTCATCACGGCCTGCCGATCGCGCTCGGTCGGCTCACCATAGCCGCCACCACCACCGGTGACACACACGAAGCGCGTGCCGCGCGGCAGTGCCATCTGCTCGACTTTGTGTACCGTCTGTTCCGCGGCGCCGGGTCTGCACACCGAAACGTAGGGACGCGCACCGCTCTTGCCGCCGAAAAGCCCCCACGAGGGCATGCTGGCACGATCGAAATGCAGCGTCACACTGGCATCGGTCAGCAGCTCGTATTCCTTGACGACGTTCAGTCCACCTCGATGCCGCCCTGCTCCGCCGCTGTCCTGACCCAGGAGCAAGCGCCGGATGAGCACCGGATAGCGGCTCTCGAAGGTCTCGACGGGTATGTTGCGGAAATCGCCGGCTGCGCTGTGGATGACGGCGCTCGCGCCATCGCACTCATCGCTGGCACCCCAGCCTCCATCGAGCGCCTCGCCGCTGCAGAAGCCCGCGCCGCCGTCAGGATCGGTGCCGATGACGAATACGTTCCAGGAATCACCCGGAAGACCTGCGGCCACGACCCTGGGCAGCACCGGTGCGAGCGCCTGGATCATGAGATCGAGCAGCAGCATGACCGGATGCGGGCGCATGCACGGCGCCGGATCCCGGGCGGCGAAGATCGAGCCCGGCTCGGAGCTCACCCGCATGGCGAGAAAGCTGCCGTGGTTGATCTCAGGCGTCGGGTGTGGAAACAGCAGCGCAAGCCCGAGACGCACCGCCGAAACCGTGTTGGGGAATCCGGTGTTGAGATTGCCCGGGCGCTGCGCGCTCGAGCCTCGTGTGTCGACCTCGAGCGTATCCCCCGACACCGTCACCTTGACGCATACCTTGACGGGCTCGTCGCTGGTGCCATCGTTGTCCGAGTGACCTTCGGCGCGGTACACGCCATCGGGGATGCTGCGGATGAACTCGCGGAACCGGGTGTCGGTGTTGATGAAGATCTGCTGCGTGCAGCGCGCCACGGTCTCCTTGCCGAAGCGCTCGATGAGCGCCTGGAAGCGGCGCTGGCCGAGCGCGATCGCCGTCAGCTGCGCATCGAGATCGCCCATGATGGTCACGGGCTCACGGCTGTTGAGCTTCAGGAGATCGAGCACATCGCGCACCGGCGCACCCTTCGAGTAGATGCGCGTCGGCCCCCAGCGCACGCCCTCCTGAAAGATGTTGCGCGTGTTGACCGGGAAACCCGGCTCCGCCGTGCCGATGTCCGCCCAGTGCGCCCGGATGCAGGCGAAGCCGACGACTTCATCTTCATGGCTCAACACACCGATGACGTCGACGTCATTGAGATGGCCGCCGGTCATGTAGCTGTCGTTGATGGTGAAGACATCGCCCGGGTGGATGTCCGCGCGCCCGTAGCGCTCGATGACGGCTTTCAGCCCCGAGTCGAGCCCGCCGGTGAAGAGCGGCAGCCCGGCATACTGCCCGAGCAGCTGCGCCTTCTCGTTGAAGAGCGCGATACCGTAGTCGTGAGCCTCATAGATGATGGGCGAGTAGGCACTGCGCGCCAGGACCGCACTCATGTCATCCGCAATCGCGTTGTAGGCGTTGCGGATGACTTCCGTCGTGACCGGGTCAAGACTGCTCATGCGTGTGCCTCGGCTTCGATCAGCAGATGCCCTGCGGGGAGTTCGGTGGCGCGATACCCGGGCGGTACGACCGTCGTGCACGAGGGCTCATCGATGATCACGGGGCCATTGATAGGCACCCCCGCCGTCATCGCACTGCGCTCGATGAAGCGTGTCGCGGCGGCCTGGCCATCGAATATCACCTGACGCGTGACGCCCTCGGCCTTCCCTTCAGCACGCGCCGCGGCCACCCGATAGGCACTCACCGGCTTTCCTGCGCCGCCCTCGTGCGGTAGCGGACCCTGCGCACGGGCGCGAAGATTGACCACCTCCACATCCTCGGCAAGGTTGCTGTGGCCGAAGATGCCGCGATACATGTTGTCGAACTGCTGGCGCAGCGCCTGCTCATCGACAGTACCGGTTTCGGGAAGTGCGACCGTGATGTAGTGCTCCTGCCCTGCATAGCGCATGTCGAGCGAACGAATGTAGCGCACGCGATCGCTGTAGACACCCTCATCGGCGAGCAGCCCTTTGAGCTCGGCCTCTGCGGCCTCGAAGCGCCGGTCCAGATCCGCCGCATCGATCGCCTTGAGCGGCATGATGTGCGTCTGGGCCACGTCGTAGCGAATCTCCGTCTCGAGCATGCCCCAGGCCGAGAAGGCGCCGGCGGCGCCCGGGACGATGATGCGGCGGATACCGAGCTCCTTGGCGAGGAACACGGCGTGCATCGGACCTGCGCCGCCGAAGGCGACGAGGGCGAATTCGCGCGGATCGATGCCGCGACTGATGGTCATGGTGCGGATGGCATTCGCCATCTGCGAATTGACGACTTCGAGGATGCCCTCGGCCATGCGCTGCACGTCAAGGCCGAGCGCGGCGCCGAGCTTCCCGACCGCAGCCTGTGCGAGCCTGGGCTGCATGCGCACCTCACCCCCGAAACGCCGGTGCTCATCCAGGCGCCCCAGGACGAGATTGGCATCGGTCACGGTCGGCTCGGTGCCGCCGCGGTCGTAGCAGGCGGGTCCCGGAACCGCACCGGCACTCTGCGGGCCCACTCGCAGGGCACCGGCATCGAGGTAGGCGATGCTGCCCCCACCCGCTCCGATCGTATGGATGTCCACCATCGGCGCCAGGATCGGCTGGCCGGCGAGCGATGTTTCGGAGGTGACCGCCGACTCCCCTTCGATGACGAGGCTGATGTCGAAACTCGTGCCGCCCATGTCCACGCAGATGAGGTTGGGCTCCGCGATCTGACGGGAAAGCGTGCGGCAGCCGACGTTGCCGCCGACCGGACCCGACATGAGGGTGAGCACGCCGCGCGTCTCTGCGTTCTCGGCACCAATCAGTCCGCCGTGCGACTGCATGAGGTGCACCTTGCGGGAAAAGCGCCGCTCACCGAGCGCCCCGCGCAGCCGGCGCAGGTAGTTGCCGAGGATCGGAGAGATATAGGCGTTGAGCGCGACCGTGCTCACCCGTTCGTATTCGCGCCACTCGCGGCAGACATCGCTCGACGGCGTGACGAAGATCTCCGGCGCGCGCTCGCGCAGGTACTCGGCCACCTGCTGCTCGTGGCTCGGATTTCGATAGCTGTGCAGGAAGCAGATGGCGATGGACTTCAGGCCGCGTGCCCGCACGGCGCTCAAGACGTCATCCAGCTCGGAAGCCACGATCGGCTCGAGCTCGCGACCTTTGCCATCGATGCGTCCGGAGACTTCGAAGACGTCACGTCGCGGGATCAGGGTCGAGGGATAGCGGAAATGCAGGTCATAGGCTGCGGCACGAGCACCGCGGCGCATCTCGTAGACATCCCCGAAGCCGCGCGTCGTCACGAGCGCGCACGGTGCGCCCTTGCGCTCCAGGAACGCATTCAGATGCGCGGTCGTGCCATGCACGAAGAGCTCGATCTGCGAGAAATCCCCGGTGATCTTCGCCATCGCCGCGACCACGCCGGCGTAGAAGTCGGGCGGTGTCGAGGGCACCTTGGCTACGCGCAGCTCACCGCTCCGGTGATCAACGGCCACGAGATCGGTAAAGGTGCCGCCGACGTCCACGGCCACCCAGTAGCGACTGGTCATTTGTTCACGAGCCTTGCATTGAATATTGGACATTGTATACGATTTACCACATCCCGCAACCCGACAAGGGCGCTCCCACATGTCACATCCCCGCATCCGCATCATTCTCGCCGGATCACTGCCCCTGCTTGCCAGCACCGCGGTCATCGCGCAGGAAGTCATCGAGGAGGTCGTGGTGACCTCGCAGCGCCGCGAGCAGAGCGCGCAGGATCTGCCCGCCTCGCTCACCGCCTTCACCAGCAAGTCGCTCGAGGAATTCGGGGTGCGCGATGCGGTGGGACTTGCCGCACAGACGCCGGGACTCAACGCCAACTTCTCCTCCGGCGACTCGAACCCGATCTTCACGATCCGCGGCATCGGCCTGAACGACACGTTCTCGAACAACAATCCGACGGCGAGCGTGTATCTCGATGAGGTGCTCGTGCCATTCAGCCCCATGCTGTCGATGTCCCTGTACGACATTCAGCGTGTCGAGGTGCTGAAGGGGCCCCAGGGCACTCTCTACGGCCGCAACACCACCGGCGGTGCCATCAATCTCATCACCGCAAAGCCCAACAGCGAAACCGAAGGCTTCGTGCGCGCAGGCTTCAGCCGCTTCGACCGCGCGGATCTCGAAGGTGCCGTGGGCGGTGCGCTCTCGGAGACGCTCAACGGCCGGTTCTCCTTCATGGGCACGCGCCAGACGAGCGGCTGGCAGCACAATGCCTTCAACGACACCACCGTCGGCGACAAGAAGCAGTATGCGGCGCGCGGCCAGCTCGCCTGGCAGGGCGATGAGCACACCTCGGCGCTGCTGCGCATCGACTGGGCGAGCGACAAATCGGACAACCAGCTGCGTGAGCACGTCGGCTCCTATTCCGCACCGTTCAGCTTCACGCCCTGCCAGGCGACGCTCGATGGCAGGCGCGATGAGGCGAACTGCGTCGACTTCCTGGGCTATTCGGATCCGACGCCGTCTCGCCGCACGGTGGAGGACAGCAGCTTCTATGGGTATGACCGCGACAGCGACCTCTTTGGCGCCGGGCTCACCGTCAGCCACGAGTTCGAGAGCTTCACGCTGACTTCCGTCTCGGGGTACTGGGATTTCAACCGCGTGCTCAACGATGATTCGGATGGCTCGCCGCTCATTCAGCTCGATTCGCGCTTCAGCGATGACATCAGGGCCTTCACCCAGGAGCTGCGCGTCGCTTCGGCCGCGAGCTCACCGGTGCGCTGGGTCGGTGGCGTGTACTTCTCGGACGACAGCATCAAGGGCGATATCCTGCAGGCGCTCGACCAGCACATCTTCCTCACCCGTGTCGATACCAACTGGAAGCAGGACACCCGCTCGGTGGCCGCATTCGGCCAGGCGGAATGGCCGCTCACCGAGCAGCTGCGCCTGACCACCGGCCTGCGCTATACGCACGAGAAGAAGGACATCCGCTACGACTCGGTCGACCTCGATCCATTCGGCACGTCGCAGAACCTGCCGACACCGGTCGCCGGCATCCGCAACAGCATCAGCAAGAACAACGTGTCCGGCAAGATCGGCCTCGATTATCACGTGAGCGAGGACGTGATGGTGTATGCGAGCGCGAGCCGCGGCTTCAAGAGCGGTGGCTTCAAGGCGGCGATCGCCTTCAACCCCTCCGAGCTCGATCCGTTCGAGCCCGAGAAGCTGAATGCCTACGAGGCGGGCCTCAAGTCGACGCTCGCCGATGGTCACCTGCGCTTCAACACCGCGGCCTACTACTACGACTGGAAGAGCTTCCAGGCCTTCGTGACCGAGAACCGCTCCGGCATCAACGTCGTGGTGCTCTCCAATGCGGGCGATGCCGAAGTGAAGGGCATCGAAGCCGAGCTCACCTGGCTGCCGCTCGATGGCCTGAGCATCACGCTCGGTGGCAACGTCATGGACACCGAGATCGTACGCTACACCGGCGTCGCGGGAACCGGTGACTTCACGGGCAACAAGCTCGCGAATTCACCGAAGTCGTCCTGGAACGGTGCGGTGCGCTATGAATTTCCGCTCGGCGGCAACCTGCGCGCATACCTCCTGGGGTCGGCGCGCTGGCAGGACGATCAGTACTTCACCGTCGCCAACAACCCGCAGGCGAGCCAGCGCGCGTACGGCGTCTTCAACGCCCGTGCGGCGCTCACCGACAGCGACGGCAAATGGGAAGTGGCCTTGTGGGGCGAGAACCTCGGCAACAAGCTCTTCATCACCCAGGCCTACGACAACTATCCGGGCATCTTTCCTTCGCAGTACTTCCTCGGTGATCCGCGGACCTACGGGCTGAGCGTCCTGTATCGATTTAAATGAGGGATCATGAGGAGTTCGAGGCTTCGCTCTGGCGAGCTACCGCCACCGCAGCACCCGTCACGGCTGCCCTGGCCGATGACAGCGGTCGACGCCGCCATCATCGGCGGCGGACTCACCGGGCTGTCAGCGGCCCTGCACCTGGCCAAGGCTGGCGTACGCACGGCGCTCCTCGAGGCGCACGAGCTCGGCTCGGGTGCCACGGGCCGCAACGGCGGCTTCGTGGTGCCGAGCTTCGCAAAGAGCGCGATCCGCAGAGCGTCATCGAGCAGCACGGCGAGCTGGGTGAGCGGCTCGTCGATCTGGTCGGATCAAGTGCTAGCGCCTTCTTCGAACTGGTGCGCACCCACGGCATCCTGTGCGATGCCGGCCAGCACGGCTGGTATCGAGCGGCGCACTCACGCTGCGCTGGCACGCATCGAAGAGCGGGCCCGCCAATGGAGTGCACGCGGCTGTTGCGCTGCACGATGCCGCCACCACCACGGAGCTGACCGGTGTCCGCGGCTACCTCGGCAGCTGGAGCAACGCTACCGGCGGCACGGTGCATCCACTCAAACTCGCTCATGGGCTTGCCGCAGTGGCGCTCGCGCACGGTGCCACGATCTATACAGCAAGCCCGGTGCGCGCCATGCGGCGCACCGAGGGCATCTGGCGGCTCACGGCGGGGCGCGGTGAGGTTCGCACCGAGCGCGTACTCGTCTGCACCAACGCGCTGAGCCAGGGCCTGCTGCCAGTGCTTGCCCGCGCGGTCATACCTGCACAGATCTACCAAGTGGCGAGCGAGCCTGTGCCGCCCGCGCAGCGCGCATCCCTTCTAGGTCAGGGACAGGGTTTCTCGGACACGCGCATCAACCTCTTCACCTACCGCTTCGATGCCGAGTGGCGTTTGATCACCGGCGCCCTGCCCGGACCCTATGCCTCGCGCCGCGGCATCGGTGCTCGCATGGCAGCGCGCCTGAAGGCCTCGCTCGCACTGCCCGAGCTGCCGCGGATGCAATACATATGGAGCGGCGAAGCATCCGTCAGCCCCGATTTCCTGCCTGCACTGTATGAGCTCGATGCAGGCGTGCTGGCAGGCACCGCCTGCAATGGTCGTGGCGTTGCGCTGTCCGTGGAGCTCGGCCGGGTGCTCGCCGAGGCGGTACGCGCAGGTAGTACACGCGCCGTTCCGCTACCATTGCGCTCGCTCCAGTCGGTACGATCGCGGCACGCAGCGCGCTGGGGCATTCGCTGGTATCCACTTTACGGTACGATCAGGGATCGACTCGAACAACTGGCTTCATGATGACGAAAGCGCGCGCGCGAACACTGATCGACTCGGGTACCGCCACCGAGAAGCTGGCAGCCTACTCACGTGCCGTGGTTGATGGCGAGTGGGTATTGGTATCCGGCACGCTGGGTGTAGATACCGTGACGGGTGCGCTGCCGGAGGGGGCACGCGCTCAGGCCGAACAGGCGTTCGTTACCATCGAGGCGGCGCTTTCCCGGGCCGGCGCATCGCTTGCCGACGTGGTGCGCACCCGTATCTACCTGACCAACCGCGACGATGTGGCAGAGGTCGCAGCCGTGCTGCGCGAGAAGTTCGCCGATATCCGTCCTGCGAACACCACGATCCTGTGCCAGCTGCCGCACCCCAGGGCCTGCGTCGAGATCGAGATGACGGCACGAGTTCGATGAGCGCACGCCAGCAGTCCAGCATCATCCAGCGGGAAACGACTGCGCACCAGGTCGCCGAGATCCTGCGCCGCCGCATCCTGAGCGGTGAGATTCCCGAGGGCGAGTACGTGCGCCAGGAGGCGCTCGCGGCGGAGCTCGGCGTGAGCCGCCTGCCGGTGCGCGAGGCGCTCATGCTGCTCGAGACGCAGGGGCTCGTCACCAACTTCAAATACAAGGGCGCGCTGGTCGTCTCGCTGTCGCCGGAGGAGATCGAGGAGATCTATGCGCTGCGCGCGCTCCTCGAGACGTTCCTGCTCGAGCACGCCATTCCGAACATCGATGTCGCGACGCTCGACCGCGCCGAAGGCATCATCGAGCGCTCGAAGAAGGTGAAGAGCCTCGAGGACTGGGCGGAGCTCAACTGGCAGTTCCATCGCTCGCTGTACGAGCCTTCGGGGATGAAGCTCGCCCTGAAGACGCTCGAGCAGGTGATCGTGCGCTCCGACCGCTACTTCCGCCTGCAGCGCACCATCTCGGCCGAGCTCAAGAACGCGAACGACATCCAGCACCGCCAGATCATCTCGCTGCTGCGCAGCGGGAACGGACGACAGGCGATCGCCGCCATGCGCGAACATATCGGCTGGAACAAGGACGACCTGAGCGTCGCCGTCGCTCGCGTCCGGGGCAGACAGGCGGCCGGGAAAAAGCTTCTCGCGTGAGCTGACGCGACTGGATCCAGGGAACGCATCATGAAATGGCCGGCGCACAGATTGCACAGCCAGGCGAGCAAGAGCTTCGGGATGTATGAGACTGCGGCTCGTCTGCAGCGCTGCGGTGCGGACATCATCCACCTGGAAGTAGGCCGCCCCGCAGACGATACCCCCGGCCACATCAAGGAAGCCGCGAAGGCCGCTCTCGATGCCGGCATCGTTCACTACGGCGACCTGCAGGGTACGCACACGCTGCGCGAGGCGATTGCGAATCGCTATCGCGCACAGCAGGGTATCGATGTGTCGCCTGGCGAGATCCTAGTCACGTGTGGAGTCACGCAGGGAACGTTTGCGGCATTCCTCGCCGCAATCGATCCGGGCGATGAAGTGATCATCCTGGAGCCAGGGTACCCGCAGCACAATTCCAAGATCGAGCTCGCAG
>JBGAIL010000132.1:0-13700 GCA_044225565.1 Steroidobacteraceae bacterium
GTCCCGGAGATGCGCGAGCTTGGTGGTGCCCGGGATCACCGCGGTGATGGCCGGGTGCGAGACGTTGTACTTGAGGAGCACCTGCGCCCAGCTGGTGGCATCGATCTCCGCGGCCCAGTCCGGCAGCGGGCGGTTCGCGACCTTGGGCAGGATGCTGCCGCGACGCCCGCCGAGCGGCACGTTCCCGAGCACGGCGATGCCCTTGTCCTTCGCGGCGGGCAGGATCTGCTCCTCCGAGCCGCGGTTCTCGACGGAGTAGTCCACCTGGATGAAGTCCAGCGGCAGCTTGCGGATGGCCTCGAGCATCTGCGGGTATTGATCGTCGGTGGAGGTGGAAACGCCGATGTAGCGCACCTTGCCGGCCTGCTTCCACTCGCGCAGCCGCGGGAAGAGCGCGTCCAGCTCGTGGAAGTTGTGGATCTGCATGAGGTCGATGCGGTCCGTGCGCAGGCGGCGCAGGGCCTCATCGAGCTCGCCGTCGCCGGCCCGCACTCCTTCGCGGATCGGCGTCTTGGTGGCGAGGAAATACCGGTCGCGATTGCCGAGCTCGGCGAGCAGGCGCCCGATGACGACCTCGGACTCGCCGTAGGCGCGCGCGGTGTCGATGACCTTGCCGCCGAGGAGCGCCATGTCCTTCAGGACTTCGCGGCGGGCCGCGATCTCCCCATCCTCGGTGACTCCATAGGCATTGGTGCCGAGGCCGATGACGGGGAGCCTCTCGCCGGTCGAGGGAATGGCCTTGGTGATGGGCGGAAGCTCGTCGCTGCCTGTTCCCGCTGCGGCTACGGCAACGGTGTTGCGGGTCAGGAGGCCCGCGGTGGCGGCCAGGGCGGACTGCAGAACGATGCGGCGGCTGGGCATGGCAGGACTCCCGGTTTGACGCGACGGGGGGAGCTTGGTGCGCCGGCGGCAGGGATGCAAGTGCCCCCCTTGCGCGGCCGCGCGCGGCGCGCTAGTTTACCGAGTGGTTAATTAACCAGTCGGTAAATCAGTATGCCTGCCGACCGACTCGACGGCGTATTCGCCGCCCTCGCCGATCCCACCCGGCGCACCATCCTTGCGCGCCTGCTCTCGGGGGAGCTGGCCGTCACCGAGCTCGCCCGCCCCTTCGACATCAGCCTGCCGGCGGTGACGAAGCACCTGAAAGTCCTGGAGAGCGCGGGGCTGATCACGCGCGGGCGCGCCGCGCAATGGCGGCCTTGCCGGCTGGAATCCGCGCCGCTCGAGGAGGCGGCGCGCTGGTTGGAGAGCTATCGCAACGGGAGGCGCTGGCGGGCTCCTGCCCGTTCAGGAATCAAACGAGGGGCGTCGCCCCGCCGATAACTCCCAGGAAGCTCAGGCGGCCGCCGATCCCTTCAGTTTGTGCAGGCCTCGCGCATTCTCCGCGAGGATCCCCCGGGCATATCGCAAAGCATCGTCCGTGCCCAGCATCCCCTCCTCCACCAGCGTGCCGAGCGCCGAGCCGACGTAGCGCTTCGCCCACTTCGCACCGAGATAGAAGAACTCCGGCAGGTGATAGGCGTCGCTGCCGTACATCACCTTGCTGAGCGGCGCGACTTCGAAGGTCTCGAGCAGGCGCTGGTGCAGGCCGCGGTTGGCGAACGGAGCCATCACCGACATGTCGTACCAGACGTTCGGGAAGATGTGCGCCATGTAGGCCGCCTCCATGTGATGCGGATAGCCGGCATGGAGCAGCACGATCTGCACCGGCTTCTGCGGCAGCTCCACCGGATAGCGCGCCACGTTCTCGAGCTTGTAGGGATAGTGCGTGCTGATCATGTCCTGCCCCTCGCCGTTGCCGGCGTGGATGTGCAGGGGCACATCGAGCTCGTAGGCGAGCCCGCAGGTTTCCCAGAGGATGGCATCGTGCAGCGTCTTGGCGAAAGCGGGTCGCCAGGTGCGCCCTTCGAGCCGCCTGCGGTCCGTGGGTGAAAGCTTCCTGAACTGGTTCCAGGCGCGCTCGCCCTCTTCGAGCGAGGTGGGCTGCACGTCAGCGCCACTGATCTTGACGATGGGCGACTTGAAAGCCACCGCACCCTGCTCCCGCGCGCGCCGGGTAAGGTCGGCGCGGTAGCGGGCGATGAGATCGGAGAACGGGATATCCTCGTCCATCAGGTCGTAGGCACCCGCCGTGGCGACGTCGTGCACTTTCATCCGCAGGTTGCGCTTGAAGTCGGCATCCTCGGGCTCCGGCATCGTCCAGGCGCCGAGCCCGCCCTGCACCAGGGCGCCTTCCAGGCGCACCGAGGCGAACAGGTCGTTCACGTACCGCCAGTAGTTGCCTTTCGTGTACTCGTTGCGCGCGCCGATCACCTGCGCGAGCGTCGGCTTGCAGCGCAAGAAAGCAGCCATCTCGCGGATCAGGCACTCGACGAACATCGTGCTGCGCATCTGCGAGACGACGGCGTCGAACTGCCTGCGGATGCCGTACTTGCGATCGAGCTCGCGGCGGCCGGCTTCGTCCGCCAGCCGCCACTTTTCGTACATCGTGAGCTCTTCGCCCGGCGCCCCGGGGAAGTAGGCGTCCAGCATCCACGCGCTCAGCGCCAGCGTTTCGAGGAAAATCTCCTCCGTGACGGGAGCGAGCGCCGGAAAGGCGTGCGAGTGCACGTCCAGCACGGGCAGCGCTTCGATGGCATCGGCGAGATCCCCGGCGGCACCCGGGATCTTCTGCGTGCCGACGCCTGGTGCAGCGCCACCGAGGGTTCCGGATGCGCCAGCTACGCCTGCCGCCCCCGCCACACCACTGGCGCCCGCCATGCCGAGCAGCCTCACGATTCCACGCCTGCTCAGCATCCCGCGCATCCGATGTTCCCGCTTCTTCAGAACTTGACGTTCACGCTCGCGTGGATGTAGCGCCCCAGCATGTCGTAATAGCCGTCCACCGTATTGAAGTAGTTGGTGGAGAGGTTCAGGCTGACGAGCGGCGGCTCCTTGTCGAAGACGTTGTTGACGCCGGTGACCACGCTCACCTTCTCGCCGATGCGGAACGTGCCGATCAGGTCGAAATAGCTCTGCGCCTTGATGCCGTTGTCGATGCCGGTGTCCACGTCCGGATTGTCGACCTTGCTGAAGTAGCGCCAGGCCACCGCCGCGGTCCAGAAGCTGTTCGAGACGTAGCTCGTCTCGAAGCTGTGGCGCCACTTCGGGGTCGGGAAATCGCAATCACTGCTGTAGAGGCCTTCGCAGCTGTACTGCGAGCCGGCCACGCCCTTCACGTTCTCGTAGAACTTCTTGAGGAAGCGGCTGCCGTTCAGGTCGAACTTCAGCGTGCCCGTGTGGAAGGGCATGCGGTAGTCGACGTTCAGGTCCACGCCGCGGAAGTGCCACTTGCCGAGGTTGGCGTTGGTGGATTCGATGTAGCCGCCGAGCCCGCTCGGCAGATCGAGCCAGAGGTTGCCGTCCGCCGCGCGGTGGATCAGGCTGCAGAGTGAAGCCTCCCCGGTGAGCGCGCACTGGCTCAGGGCGGTCTGCGGGTCGACGATGCCGATGACGTCGTCGATCTTGATGTCCCAGTAGTCGACCGCGACATTCATGCCGTTCACGGGCGAGACGACGAATCCCAGCGTCTTGGTGTCCGCCGTCTCGGGCTGCAGGTCGAGGTTGCCGCCGACCAGGTTGTTGAACTGGCCGACCGGGTCGGCGCTCACGAGCCCATAACGATCGGCCGTGACGCCGGTGCGTGCGCATTGCTCCGCGGTGAAGACCGGGGTCGCGCCCGCGCACGGGTCCGACCCGTTCCAGAGACTCGCCGCCTGGGGCACGAAGAGCTCGATCACGTTCGGCGCACGCACCGCACGGTTGAAGCTCGCACGGATCTTCAGCCGATCGATGGGCCGGTAGTTGAGACCGACCTTCCAGGTGTCGTGCTCGCCGGAAACGTCATAGGTCGAGTGGCGGAAGCCGAGCTCGGCCGAGAGGTCGCGCACGAAGGGTTTTTCCTCGACCAGCGGCACGGCCGCCTCGGCGAAGAGCTCCTTCACGTCGTAGCTGCCCCGGACGTTGGCCAGCTGCGTGCGCCCGAGGATCTCACCATGGATCTCCACGTCGTCGAAGCGGGTCTCGGCGGTCTCCTTGCGATACTCGGCGCCGAGCACGAGCGCAGGACTGTTCACCGCAGTCGGGAGCGTGAAGGGCAGGTCACCCGACACGTAGCCGTTGATGACGTATTCGCTGGAATCACCGTTGGTGGTGTGCTCGGCGGCGACGTAATCGAGCGCCGCCTGGGTGATGCCGCCAGGCGTGAACACGAGATAGGGCACGCAGTCCCCGCCGGACACGCAGACGATGTTGCCGTCTCCATCCAACGTGACGTTGAGCGCATTCAGCATGCGGGGGCGACTGAAGGCGTTCGCGCCGCGCTCCGAGCTGGTCGTGTTGCCGTAGAGGAAGGAGACGTCGTAGCGCCAGCTGCCGCTCAACGCTCCTTCGAGGCCGACTACGCTGCGGTAGGAGTCGTAGCGCTTGTCCCAGAAGCGCGCGTCGCCTTCGACGTTGCGCTTGTAGATGCCGACGTTGAAGGTGTCGTTCGGGCCGAGGTTCAGGCCGCCGGGACCGCAGATGGTCTCCTGCTGCGAAGCGCTCAGCAGCGGGCTCGAGCAGCTGATGTCCGCAGGCAGGCCGAACGTGCCGCTCTCGTCGTAGTAGTTGCGCGTCCTGGCGCGCATCGCATTGAACTCGAAATAGAACTTGGCGTGCTCGTTGAGATCGTAGTTGGCGAACGCGCCGGCGCGCAGCCGCTTCGCCGGGTGGCGCATGGAGAGCAACGGCCCCCAGTTGCTCAGGTTGCCGTCCCAGGGAGTGATCGAGCCGTCGTTCTGCAGCGTGGCGTCGAGCTCGAGCCCGGGGAAGTAGAAGTTCGGCCGGCCCGCCGTGAAGGAGCCGCTGCAATGGCCGGTATCGTCGAGGGCGCAGGCGGTGTAGTCCCGATCCTTCATGCGCAGCAGCTTGCTCTCGTCGAAGCCGAGGTAGGCGGTGATGTGGCCGCGGTCGTCCGCGCCGAATTTCCCGCCCATCATCATGTCGATGGAGTATTGCGGGCCATCGATGCTGTTACCCTTCGCATAGGGCTCGCCGCGCGCCGCCACCTGGTCGCCGACGAAATGGTTGTTGTTGTCGTGCTGGAACACGGAGCCGCCGACGTTGACCTCGAAGCCCTCGTAGTCCTTGTCCATGATGAAATTGACCACGCCCGCCACCGCGTCCGCGCCGTACACGGAAGAGGCGCCGCCCGTGAGGATCTCGACGTTCTTCACGAGCCCCGGAGGGATGAGGCTCGGGTCCGCCGCGTTGGCGTCAGCATAGTCGCCATAGCCGCCGGGCTGGAGGCGGCGGCCGTTCACCAGCACGAGAGTGCGCACGGGACCGAGGCCGCGCAGGTTGATGTAAGAGCGGCCGGACTCGCTCTGCTCGGTCTGCAGCTGCGGAACGTGCATCAGCATCTCTTCGATGCGGATGTAGCCGCGCTCTTCGATCTCCGCGCCGGTGACGACGCTCACCGGGCTCACGGCCTCGATGTCGCGGCGCACGATGCGCGTGCCGGTGACCACCACCTCGCTCAGGCTTTCCTGCCCGCCCGTCGCAGCGGACGCGGGTTCGGTGACGGACTGAGCGACCGACTCATCGGAAGCCGTGCGCGACTCGGGCCGGGCAGCTGCGGTGTCGGCCTGGGCGAGGCGGAACGAAGCCCGGCGCAGGCTGCCGCGCGCGTGCACCGGATCGGCCTGCATGCTCGGGAGCTGCGCCAGATCCTGCGGTCGCAGAACGATCACGGCACGCTCGTTCAGCGTGCGATACGTGAGTCCGTGCGGCTCGAGCAGCGTGCGCAGCGCGCGATCGGCAGAGTATTTCCCGCTCAGAGGGCCGACGAGCGTATCGCCCTTCACCGCATCGCTGAAACGGCCTACCTGCAGGCCCGTCTGCTGGGCGAGTTCCTTGAGCGCGCTGTCGAGCGACTGGCGCGCGATGCTGAGGTCGTAGCTGCGCACCTCGGCATGCGTGTCGATGGTGGCGGATGCATCGGCAGCGTGCGACGGAGTGAGCGCCGTGGTGCTGCCGAAGAGTGCAAGAGCGATTGCTGCCTGGATGCTGCCGAGTCTGCGCATGTCCTGAGGTCTCCCCTGCCCGGATCGTGTCGGTATCGGATCAGCAATAAGACCGGCTCATGCGCGCGATCTCCCCCCTGCCCGGCGAACTTTTCCCGCTCCTCACTTTTCCGGGGCCGGTACCGAAGAGATGACGATGCTGCGGCCTTCCTCGCGATCGATGCTCACACGGGCGCCCGTGGCGACGAATGCAAGGAACGTCTCGGGATCCGAGGCCCTGAACACGCCGCTGACCGGGCGGCGTGCGAGATCGTCACCCTCGACGCGCAGCTGCACGTGATTGTATCGGTTGAACTCCGCCGCGACCTCGCTCAGCGGCGTGGAGTCGAACACGAGCCGCCCTTCGGCCCAGGCGAGCGCGCGATCCGCATCCACTTCCGCAACGACGCGCACGGAGCCTGACCTGGGCACCGTCACCTGCTTTCCCGCGGTCAGCAACAGTGACCGTGAGTCTTCCGCTGCGACAGCAGGCGCATCCTGAGCCACGCGTAGCGCCGGCGTCACGGCGACCCTGCCCTCCGATACCGTGACCACTACGCTGCCTTCACGACGCTCGACGCCGAACGCGGTACCGATGGCCTGCACCATCGTGTTGTCCGCCCGCACCAGGAACGGTCGCAGCGAATCCTTGGCGACGTGGAACAGCGCCCGACCACGTGACAAGGTGATGCGCCGCTCGCGCTCACCCAGCTCGACGCGGACGACGGATTCCGGCTCGAGCTGCACGACGCTGCCGTCGTTCAGCATCACCTCGCGACGCTCGGCCCGCTGAGTGCGCAACGTCTGGCCGCCCCAGTCGAAGCTGAGCCAGCCCGCGGCCACCGCAGCGCATGCGACCACTGCCGCGGCAAGCCAGGGACGCTTGCGGTTTCGCGCGACCTGCGGACGCGGCCGAGCGGCAGCGTCCGCGGGCAGCGGGACGATCTCGGCTTCCTGCGGGCCGGGATCCAGAGCGACTTCGTTCCAGTGAGAAAAGCGTTTGAGTGTGTCGTGCACGTGAGCCACGTGCAGGAATTCCGCCACGTGCAGCGGCGACTCGCGAAGCCATTGCGTGAACTGTTCACGGTCCGCAGCCGTGACCTCGTCGGCCGCACGGGCGCCCAGGCGCGACCACCATTGCGTGGCCTCGTCGGTAGCGCGTTCGCGCCGCTCAGTCGCGTCCATAGTCGAGCGCTCCCGTCGTCGCCACTCTCAGCTCGCGGCGCAGCTTGCCGTAGCTCTTCTCGAAATCCCTGCGCACGATGCGCAACGACACGCCCAGACGCGGAGCGATCTGCCCGTGCGTCAGGCCTTCCTCGAAATGCAGTTTCAGGATGGCTCGCTCGCGTGGCGAGAGCATGCCGAGGGCGCGGCGGATCTCACGCTGCACCGATTCGGTGTCGCAAGTCTCCTCGACCGCATCTTCGGCCACCAGGTGCTGCAACCAGCGCGGCTCGTGCTCGTACCGGTGGCGTGCACGGATGGCCCATTCCGCAGCGACGTTGGAAGCGATCTTGAAGAGGTACGCCTGCGGGTGCTGCACCACCTCGGCGCTCTCGTAGCGCAGCAGGCGCAGGAACACCTCCTGGGAGACGTCGTCGAGGTCTGCCACTCGCACGGCGCCCTTGCCGACCAGGAACTTGCGCAGCGGCGAGCGCCAGCGGCGGAACCACTCGGCAAGCCTGCTCTGGGCGGGTAGCTCACTCATGGGGAGGTGGCGTAGTGTGACGTAACTCCTAAGACCGTGCGACCCGCACGACATCCCCCCTTCCCCGCGAAAATTCCTTCGGCACCAGCCGGCGCCGCGCCACTGGATGCCCAGCGCGTTGCGGACGCTGCGCCGGGCACCGGACAACCGCCGATCAGGGCTTGAGATATCGGTCCAGCCAGCCGAGGCCGCGCATCAGGAAGTCCTCCTGGTGCGCCGGCTCGCTCATGCCGTGGCCCTCGCGGGGATAGATGACGAGCTCGACCGGCGTACCCTTCCACTTGAGCGCCGTGTGCATCTCGATGGCCTGGCCGATCGGGCAGGAAGGATCCATTTCTCCGTGCAGCAGCAGCAGAGGCGTGCGCGCCTTGGCGATGTGATAGATGGGCGAGCGGTCGAGATACAGCAGGAAGTCGTCGTACAGCGGCGAGTCCCAGTGGGCCAGCTGCTCGTGCATGCGCGTGTCGTTGGTGCCGGCCTCGCTGATCCAGTTGTAGATGCCCGCACCGCCCACCGCGGCCTTGAAACGATGGCTCGCGAAGGTGGCGCCCCACCCCGCCGCGTAGCCGCCCCAGCTGAATCCGTAGATGCCGGCACGCTCGCCGTCCGCGATGCCCATCGCGATGGCGTGATCCAGCGCCGTCTCGATGTCTTCCCATTCACGCCCCATGAGATCGTGACGGTTGCCGCGGACGAAGCTCGTGCCGCGCCCGCGGCTGCCGCGGTAATTCGGGTACAGCACCGCATAGCCCCTGGCCGCGAGCAGCTGCCCGAAGTTGTGGTAGTCCGCCTGCCAGCCGTTGGGCGAGATGCCCTCCGAACCACCGTGCACGTGCAGGACGATCGGGTAACGCCGGCCGGCCTGGTAGCCCACCGGCTTCAGCAGCAGGCCTTCGATCTCCGTACCGTCCTTGCTCTTCCAGCGCGTGACCTCCTGCGTGGCGAGCGTAAGAGCTTGCAGACCGGGATTGCTGACGGTGATCCGCTTCGCCTCACCGGTCTTGCCGCTGCCGAGCCTGCCGACGAACGCTTCCGTGGGATGCGAAGGCGAGTGAGCAGCGAAAGCCACGGTGCGCCCATCCCGGGAAAAGCTCGGCGGGCCGCTCAGGATGACCGAGGGCACGAGGAGCGGCTCGATGCGCCCGGTGTCGAGATCGATGGCGCGCAACGCGTTGCCGAGGTGCTCTTCGAGGAGCACACCCAGCGAGCGGGGACGGCCCGGAACGCGGCCCAGCCAGATCGTGGTGCCGTCATACCCCGACATCAGATTGCGCGGCGCCCCGCCCGTGGCGGGCATCACGAACAGGCTGCCGGCCCAGGGATCGTTCACAGCGATCGAGCCGAGCCAGGCGATGGAGCGGCCGTCCGGCGACCAGTGCGGGTGAGCGATGCGACCGTGCTGGTCGAGCACTTTCCGGGCCGTTCCTCCCGACGAGGGGACCGTATAGATCTTCAGCGCGAGCTCGTGGTCGTCGTCCGACGGGCTGTTCGCGGCGGTGAGCACGAACTGCGAGTCGTCGGGCGACCAGTCGAACTGGTCCACCGTCATGTCCATTCGCGTGATGAGCGCGCTCGCGCCCGAATCGACGGCCACCGTGTGCAGGCGCTTGTGCTGCAGCACTTCGTCCATGACCACCCAGTCGCGGCCGGCGGCCTCATCCCGCACGCGCCGCGGTGATTTGGCATCCCATGCGACGAAGCCGATGCGGCGCCCGTCGTGGGACCATTCGAAAGCCACCACGTCGCCATCGGCCCGCGTCAGCTGCTTCGCGGCCCCTCCCGCACGTGGCTTGACGTAGATCTGCGCGGTGGCGCCAGGCTGGCTCCGGGCAATCCAGGCCAGCGTCGCACCGTCGGGCGACCAGCCGGGCTGGCCTGCGGAGAAGCCACCGTCTTCGATGCGGGTGGGCGTACCCCCTGTCGAGGACAGGACCCAGATCTCGCCCACTGCGGCACCTCGCGGCTCGGAAGCCTCGGAGGGCCTGCTCACCCGGTACGCGACCCATTGGCCATCGGAGAGAGCGCCACGTTGCCCACGCGTTTCTGCGTCAGCACGGCCTGCGGCTCGAGCAGAGCCGCCGCCGGGCACGCGAAGGGCGTCAGGCCCACGGCGGTGAGGGCCGCACAGGCGAGGAAAGACCTGGAAAGCGCTCGGCGGGACATGGGAGCTCCTCGGAGAGTCGGGCTTGCCTATGCATCCACCGCCAGACGGTTCTTTTGAATTGCCTCGCGGCGGCGGGCCAGTTTTCCGGCCGGCGGCCGCACCCGCCGCGGCCCGCGGGCCCATCGGTGCGGGTCGCATCCATGATCCCCTGCCGGCGTTCCGATGTGTCAACTCCGCTGTCCGCCCCGTCAACTGGGCGCGGCAGCGCATCGCTATCATGCCGGCGAGCCAGCCGCTGCGGCCTTGGCGGAGAAGTCCATGCAAGCACCCCGGAATCGTTCGCGCCTGACCGAAAGTGACGCCTGGCGCATCGGCCGCCTCGATGCGCACGGGCAGGCCGAGCTGCTCGCCAGACGCGAGCTCACCTCGCTCGAGCTGGTGGAAGCGGCGGTACTGCGCATCGAGCGGGTCGAGCCGAAGCTCAACGCGCTCACGGTGAAGGCTTTCGATGCGGCACGAGCGCAGCGTTTTCCTCGCCTCGCCTGTCGGAATGCAGGGTGTTCCGTATCTGCTGAAGGACGGTCTCGACTATCCCGGCATGCCCAGCCGCTCCGGCTCACGCTCCAAGGCCGCGAGCGCACCGGTCAGCGTGCGCCACGAGTACGCGAAGCGCCTCGATGAGGCAGGACTGATCCCGCTCGGCAAGACTAACGTGCCGGAGTTCCTCGGCCTGGCTGCCGACACCGAGTCCCTGCTTTACGGGCCTGCCCACAACTCTGGGCTGACTTCGCCCGGCGGGTCGAGTGGCGGCGCCGGTGTCGTCGTGGCCGCTGGCATGGTCGCACTGGGGCACGCCGCGGATGGTGGCGGCTCGATCCGCATCCCCGCTGCCTGCTGCGGCGTGGTGGGATTGAAGCCCACCCGGAATGCGAACGCGCGCGCGCGGGACCCGCACTTCATCGAAGACTTCCTGGTCAACGACGTGCTGCTGTCACGCCCGGTGTGGATACGGCATGGGCTTTCGCATTGGAGCACTACGGGCGGCCGATGGTGCGGCCGGATGCGACACCGCGGAAGCTGCGCATCGTCGCGTCGCGCCTCGCAGCATGCTCGAGCGATGCCGCACGAGGATGTCGCGAGCGCGATTTCGCGCACCGCGGACCTTTGCGCGAAACTCGGCCATCAGGTGACGGACGCTCGGCCCGGCATCGACGGGCCTGCGGTCTCCGACAGCTTCAAGACCATTTGGGGTTATCTCGCGAGCGGCACGCTGGACCTGGTGAAGGCGGCCAATCCCGGCACGGCACTGGACACGATCCTCGAGCGATGGACGCTCGAGCTCGCCGAGTTCTGCCGCACGCTGGATGGAGAAGATCTGGAGCGAGCATTCGCCCAGGCGACGCACGCTACGGCGGTGATGCGGGAGTTCTTCAGAAGCTACGACGTCGTGCTCTCACCCGTGGTACTGCCGAAAATCGGCGCGCTGGGCCCAATGCGCCCGATCGCGCAGCTGATGCCGGAGATGTTCGACTATGTCTCCTACACGCCCCTGCATAATCTCACCGGGCTCCCCGCCCTCTCGCTGCCTCTCTTCACCTCGCGCGAAGGATTGCCGATCGGCTCGATGTTCGCGGCCGACCGCGACAACGAGGACGTACTGCTGGGCCTCGCCTACGAGCTGGAGCGCGCCGCGCCCTGGGCAGAGCGCTGGCCTGACATCGCCGCGCCCGGCGGCGCCCAGCGGGGGCTCCGCAGCACCAGCCACAGCCCGCGGGTCAGCAGCGGCAGCAGGAACACGATCAGGAAGAAATACGAGCTGTAGCGGTAGCCTTTGCCGATGAGGTCCACGAGGCCGAAGGACGAAGCGGCGTAGACCGCGATCACCGCCCCTGCGGCCACCGCGGGCCGCACGAACCTCGGGCTTCCGCTTGCCGCGGTCCGCCACGCGCGCGCGAGGCGCTCGCCGCCGTGCAGCAGCCCCGCGCCAGTCTTGATGAGCGCGCCCAGGATCACCAGCTGGATGAGGATGGAGAATGCCGGGATGCCGAGCTTGCCGAGCACGAAGGTGACCGGGAGCGGCGAATCCACGATCTGCGGGTAGAACGCGGAAAGCGCGAGCAGCAGTGCGAAGCCCGGCAGCAGGATCAACGGCCCGGCGAGCGCGCCTGCGATGAGCGCTTCGCGCCGCGTGGCGAAATTTCGCGCGACGAAGATGAGAATCGGGATCACGATGATGTTGTAGCCGGTATAAGTGATGCCGCTCCACAGCGCCGTGGGCACCTGGACGGTCGAGAAATGGATGGCGCAGCGCCCATCTCGCCGCCGAACCGCGAGACCACCATGAAGAAGAGCGTGAGGTAGGTGGCGTAGAAGATGATCGACCACACCGAGATGATGCGTTCGATCACCGTGCTGCCCATGAACACGATCAGCGCGACCAGCGCCATGTAGGCGATGGCGCTCAGCGTCTCCGGCCAGCCCAGCGCCTCGAGCAGCAGCCGCCCCGTGGCCGCGTGGAGACCACTGAAAGAGTGGAGATGAGGGCCGCGATGTAACCGAGCTCGAACACCACTTCGAAGCGTCCGAGATAGGTGCGCACGAAGCTGCGATAGTCGAAGGCGCTGAAGCTCCGGGCGATCTCGAAGGAGATCATGGAGCCGATGGTGAAGAGCAGCGCGGTGACGAACATGCCGGCGAGACCGGTGTGGCCGGCCCTCTTCGCCGAGACGAAGAACCGGACCAGCTCGCGCCCGGTGGCATAGCCGCCGCCGACGATGACGGCCTGGATCACGAGGCCCGGAACGATGTAACGCTCGAAGACGTGCCGCAGCGACATGCTTGTGCTTCCCCCCTGGTGGAGGCGACATCATGGCATCAGTCCCGGCGGCTTGCATGGCGCCAGCCGTTCCCGGTCCGATCTGCACAATGGCTGGTCTTTCCCGCCAAATCGGGGCGGCGATACGCGATTTTTTCTCGCGCGAAGCCCGCCCGCGCTCGCAACCGGTGCCGAAGTGATTCAACATCCCGCCATGGCTTCGAACGCGACGCAGAGCCTTGCGGACAGGACCCTTGCGGGGAAGGTGGCGCTGGTCACGGGCTCCACCTCGGGCATCGGCCGCGCCATCGCGCTCGCGCTCGCCGGATCCGGCGCGAGCGTCATGCTCAACGGCTTCGGCGATGCGGTGGAAATCGAGCAGCTGCGCTCACAGCTGCAACGAGCAAGCGGCGTTGCTGCGGCGTACTGCGGGAGCGATCTCGGTACGGCCGGCGGCGTCCAGCAGCTCATCGAGAGTACGAACGAGCAGCTGGGTCCCGTGGACATCCTCGTCTGCAATGCCGGCATCCAGCACGTGGCGCCCGTCGAAGAGTTCCCTCCCGGGAAATGGGATGCGATCGTCGCGCTCAATCTGTCGAGCGCGTTCCATGCAATCCGGCTGGCGCTGCCGAAGATGCGGGAGCGCGGCTGGGGGCGCATCGTCAACGTCGCCTCCGTGCACGGGCTCGTGGCCTCGCCGTTCAAGTCGGCCTACGTCGCGGCGAAACACGGACTGATCGGCCTGACACGCACGGTTGCACTGGAGGCCGCTCAATCGGGCATCACGGTGAACGCCATCTGCCCGGGCGACGTGCTCACGCCACTGGTGGAGAAGCAGATCCCGGCCCAGGCCGCGGCGCGCGGCATCTCGGAGGAAGCGGCGGTACGGGACGTGATCCTCGACGCACAGCCGACGAAGCGGTTCATCGAGGCGGACGAAGTCGCTTCGCTGGTGGTCTACCTCTGCAGCGAGGCCGCGCGCTCCGTGAC
>JBGAIL010000133.1:0-13270 GCA_044225565.1 Steroidobacteraceae bacterium
CTTCGTGGCGCCCATGACGTTGGCCGGGTTCACGGCCTTGTCGGTGGAGATGAGCACGAAAGTCTCGACGCCGGTCTCGAGAGCGGCCTCGGCCGTGTACCAGGTGCTGATGACGTTGTTGTGGATGCCCTCGATGACGTTGTGCTCGACGATGGGCACGTGCTTGTACGCCGCGGCGTGATACACCGTCTGCACGCCGTAGATGGACAGCACCTCGCGCACGCGGTGGCGGTGATGCGCGTTGCCGAGCAGCGGGATGATCTCGGGCGGCGAGATCTCCGCCGTGGCGAGCTCCGCGAGCTCGCGCTCGATGTTGTACAGCGCGAGCTCCGACATCTCGAAGAGCACCAGCCGACGCGGGCCGAGCTTGAGGATCTGGCGGCAGAGCTCCGAGCCGATGGAGCCGCCCGCGCCGGTGACGAGCACCGACTTGTTCCTGATACAGCTCTCGAAGAGCTGCGGGTTGGGCGGCACCGCATCGCGGCCGAGCAGGTCTGCCACGTCCACGTCCTTGAGCTCGTCGATGCGCGCGGAGCCGGAGATGATGTCGTAGAGGTCAGGCAGCAGCTGCACGCGGATGCCGAGCGGTTCGAGGGAGTTGAGGATCTCGCGGCGGCGGTACATCGAGGCCGAGGGCATTGCAAGGAGGATGCGCTCGATGTTGTGCTTCTTCATGAGCGCCGGGAACGCCTGGGGCGAGAAGACCTTGAGCCCGTTGATGGAGTTGCCCTGCAGGGCGCGCTTGTCGTCGATGAAGGCAACGGGATGGAAATCCGGGCCGCCCAGCAGGATCGAAGAGAGCTTGGCGCCGGCCTCTCCGGCTCCGTAAATGGCCACCCGCTTGGCGGCGCGGTCCTTGAGCCCATAGAAAAATACGTATCGCACAATGAAACGACTGCCAGCCACGTACAGCATGGCGGCGGCCCAGTACATGGCGAGCGCGGAGAGCGGGAGCTGCCAGACGCCGAAGGCGCGGTCGTAGATGCCGAGGGCCAGCACGGACGTGCTGACTGCCACAACTACTGTGGCCATGGCTTTCGGCCCCATGAACCGGATTACGGCGCGGTAGAGACCGAACAAAGTGAAGACGGTGAGGCCGATGGCGACGGTCGCAGCCAGTAGATGCCAGTACCGATCGATGGCGAGCAGACGATCGAACTTGAGGATGAGGGAGACCCAGAGGGCCGCCGGAAGCATGACCGCATCGGCAACGATCATGATGAGCCGCTTAGAGCCGCGAGGCAGCCTGAGGAGGGACTGCGCAAGTCCGGACAGGCCTGCGATCGATGTGTCGCTCACCCGTGTCTGCCCTTCATACTCATCCTCCGTGTCTCCATCAGACGACAGCCCGACCGGAGTCGAGCCTGCACCGTCGCCAGCCCTGACTCGACGTTATGACATCGGCGGGGCGCAGTGTACAGGATTCGGAACGGCAGGGCGCCCGTCAGGTTCCAGCCTGCCGCAGCACTTCGCTCAGCACATCACAGGCCCGGGTCATCTGTACATCGGTGAGCGACGGATGCACCAGCATGGTGAGACTCGTCTCGCCCAGCGATCTCGCGACTGGCAAGCGCTCACGAGGACGGAATCGGGTGCCATCGAAGGCCTTTTCGAGATACACCTCGGAGCAAGAGCCCTGGTAGCAGGGAACACCGCGAGCCACGATCTCGTCGATGATGCGATCGCGCGTCCAGCCCGGAGCCAGGCGTTCCGGTCGCACGAATGCGCAGAACCGGTACCAGGCGTGCGTGACGTCAGCCGGCACCTCACCGACCCTCACTGCCGGAAACCGCCGGCATACCTCCGCGAGTCGCTGTGCGTTCGCGGCCCGACGCGCATGCCATTCAGGCATTCTGCCGAGTTGGATGCGCCCGATCGCCGCTTGCATCTCGATCATGCGCCAGTTCGTGCCGAAGGATTCGTGCACCCAGCGAAAGCCGGGAAGGTGGCGCCGCTCGTACACGGCCTCCCAGGACTTGCCGTGGTCCTTGCGACTCCACATGAGAGCCCACAGTGCGGGATCGTTCGTAGTCACCATCCCGCCCTCCCCTCCGGTGGTGATGATCTTGTCCTGGCAGAAAGACCACGCTCCGATATGACCGATGCTTCCGACCCGGCGTCCACGGTAGACCGCACCGTGAGCCTGAGCGCAATCCTCGATGACCTTGATCCCGCGCTCGCTGGCCAGCGCCATGATCGGGTCCATGTGGCAAGGCATGCCTGCGAGGTGCACGCAGATGATCGCGCGCGTTCGCTCCGTGACGACCGCACTGATGGTTTGCGCGGAAATGTTCTGAGACTCGGGATCGACATCCGCGAACACCGGCGTCGCGCCCACCGTCACGACGCAAGAAACGGAAGCGAGGAAAGTGCGTGGAGTGACAATGACTTCGTCACCCGGGCCGATGTCGAGCGCTATCAATGCCGCTTCCAGAGCGAGCGTCCCGTTGGCCAGTGCGACGGCATGAGCCGTCCCCGTCCAGGCGGCGAACTCACTCTCGAATCGTCGGCATTCCTCCCCCGTCCAGTAATTGACACGGTTGGACAGCAACACGCGCGACACTGCATCGGCCTCTTCGCACGTGAAGCTAGGCCAGGGGGCAAAAGGCGTATTCAGCATGTTCGCTAGGACTCTCTCAGGAACCGCGCAGGGTTGCCGACGACGACGGCGCCGGCAGGAACGCTTTTCGTGACGACAGAGCCCATACCCACCACCGCGCCGCGGCCTATGACCAGCGGATCGCCCGGCCGCCCCTGCCTAAGCACACAGCCCGCACCAAGATAAGCGCCGTCCTCGATGCGGACGTTACCGTTGCAGTGCACGCCCGGAGCGAAAGTGACGAAATCGCCGATGACGCAGTCGTGCTCGACGTAAGAGTACAGGTTGGCATGGAAATGTCGCCCGATGCGGATGTTGGACGTCAGGGTCACGAAGGGAGACAGGATAGCGCCCTCACCGAGGCGCACCTCATCCATGATGACCGCGTTTGGCGAACGCACCGTGAAGCTCTGGATGCCATCCTCGTCACAACGCTTCGCTAACCGCTGGCGGATCTCCGGATTGGCGATGGCGATGCAGATGCGGCGCGGAGCGAGTTCAGCGAGGAACTGGCGATAACCCAGCACTCGCCTTCCGTTCACGGACTGCCCCTGCAGTGCGTCGTCGACGAACACAAGCTCGTATCCATCGGCTGGCAATTGCCCGGCCAGCATCACATCGGCCACGGGCAGCACGCCGCGGCCGCAGCCGCTCGCGCCGTAGATGCCGAACAGCGGCGCTGCCGGCCCGCTCATTTCCCGGATCCCCCGAACTTCGTCATGGTCGCCTCTCCAGAGCGCGATATGCCTTCCCTTGAAAGCACCGTACGCAGCGTGAGCCACAATATGCGCAGATCGAGATACATGGATCGATTGTCCACGTACCAGATGTCGAGCGCGAACCGTTGCTCCCAGGAGACGGCATTGCGGCCGTTTACCTGGGCCCAGCCCGTGATCCCGGGCCTGACTTCGTGGCGGCGGGATTGCTGTGAGTCGTAGAGCGGGAGGTACTCGGTAGGCAAAGGCCGCGGCCCGACGATGCTCATGTCGCCCCGCAGCACGTTCCAGAGCTGCGGAAGCTCGTCGAGACTCGCGGAGCGCAGCACACGACCGAGGCCGGTGAGTCGCGCCGAATCCCGCTCCGGCTTCCAGTCGCCAGGAGGCGCGATCGCCATGGATCGGAACTTGAACATGGTAAACGGCCTGCCCTGCAAGCCGGTGCGGACCTGACGAAACAGCACCGGCGAGCCGTCCTGCAAGCGAACGGCAGCCGCGACCAGCAGCATGACGGGACATGCGACCAGCAGTGCGAGAGTCGACACTACGACATCGAACAGCCTTTTCACGAGCCCGTCACCGAAGTTGTGATTCGTGCGCCCGATGAATCACCCTGTCGCGTGATGCGCACGGCGCAGGAAGGGAGGCGGACGGAGTAAGTCGGCGAGAACCATGCCACCGCATCGCCTTCACGCGCCGCCACCCGCATCGCACCCTCCGCACGAACACAATCGGACCCGGCTGCGTCGGGATGCAGCAGCCAGGTGACTTCCATCCCATGCCCCTTCGACAAGGCGAGATCGTCGATGCGCACACCGTCAGTCTGCACGAATACCTCGCGCCTCACGAACCCAGGGCGTTCCGCCACGATGCGTGCCCCACCTCCCTCGCGGCTCGCTGAGACCATCCGGGCCTTCGGCCAAGACAGCCACAGGAAGCGAGGACCACGCTTCGCGGGAAGCTCGCCTTCGAGCAAAGGACCGTTATGGATGTGCGCTTCCGCTAGGCCGTTGTTCCACGGTTCAACCGAGTTGTATGCAAAGGTGCCGGCATCCACCACGATCTCCTTGCCGCCGATCCGCACGTCGAGGTGCAGGCTATCGAGGTGAGAAGGGCGATGGCCGTAGCTACCCGCGCGCAGGAATGCCACGCAATTGCCGACTCGAGCTATCGCCCAGCCGGAATCACCAACGACGATGCCGTCGCCTCGGCGCGGCGCCGCACCAACAGACTCCGGTGTGCCAAGCCATTGCAGCGTCTCCTCATCGTGTGGCATGTCGGCCGGCAAACGAGTGCCACGAACGATGGTGGCGAGCGTGAGTAGCGGCCTGAAGTCCCGATGCGGCGTGCTGGAAAGGGGAGTCACACGCGCTCCATCGTTCGCGCCGTGGTTCGGCACCTCGCCGCTCGTTTCGTCCACGAGAGCAACAAGCAATCGCACCGCGGCGTCGAGCCGACGCCGACTTTCCGGAGAAAGTTCAACCCCGGCAGCGCGCAGTGCTCTTTCCGCGTGCATGGCCTGTTCGAGCGCCACCCGGGTGTAATTGAATGAGTGCTGGGCGTACCAGCCGTCCGCAGCGAATTGATCGTGAATCTGTTCTTCAAGTAAACACCGTCCGGCACTGAGCCATCGGACGGCCTCCGGATGGGCACCCTGAAGGCGCAAGCCGATATGGATGAGACCCGCCGCCTCACTGATGCCATGATTGTTGCGCTGCGACAGGCCATAGCCGATGGCGTCCGCAATGCGCTCGCCGGACCAGCCGAGCACGGTCGAAGCGAGACTCTCGGCTTCGTCATCGCGGCCCTCAGCCGGCAGCCCGTCCATCGCGTGCAAGATGGCCAGTGCGCGGATCGCGACTTCCTGACCACAAGCCCACTGTACACCGCGGAAGGGCGGATTCTCGTGCGCCCAATCCTTCAAACGGGCGTAGAACGCCCGCGCCAATACGGGGTCCGGACTGACGGCATGGGCGCGCACGAGATCGTATACCCATCCGAAACGGCCCGGCTCCCATACGTCCTTGATGTCGGCCGCGCGCGGCATCAGTGGCACGCGCCACCACTCGACGTCCGGAAACTCGAAGCCCGATTCGGGGTGGGTTCTCCACTCCCGCGCGGTGACTGGGAGCCGCCGCCATTCATGCCCATAGGCCTGGTAGAAACCATCCAGAACGCGGCGCGAGCGCTCCAGTATCCGCTCGCGAACGCCCGACGGCAGTTGATTCCAGTCTCCCGCGGGGCCATAGCGCATTTCAGCCCGAAATGCGCCAGGAAAGGCAGACGCAACTGGTTGCGGCCGGAAGCGTCCAAACCGTTTGCGGAATTCATGGCGGCCGCGGCGCGCCAGACCCCGGAACCGGTACGTGCGCCACAGCGTGCCAGGCACGCGCAACCAGAAGGAAAGCGGCGCTTTCATGGAGTAATCAGGTTCGCCAGTCCATTTTCGAGACTCGACGCCAGAATCTGACGACTATGCGTGCGCTCCACCCAGTCGCGACCGGATCGTCCTCTTTCGCGCCTTTCCCTTGCATCCAGTCCCGCGAGCGCACTCACGGCTTCCGCCAGCGCCATGGCGCTCGCGTCGGCAGCCTGCACGCCGGCGTGCGCCTGGGACAGCATTTGCGCGACTTCTCCTGGCACATTACATACGACCGGTAGGCCGGCCGCCAGATAATCGAAAAGCTTATTTGGACTGACTCCAAAAGAGAACAGCGGCGCCTCGCGCAAGACCATGAGCCCGGCATCGGCCCGCGCCAGCAGAGCTGCAAGTTGCGACTTGGATACGGGATCGTGAAACTCGACGTGCTGCAGCCCGCGCCGAGAGGCGCTAGCGCGCAGTCCTGCCTTCACCGGTCCATCACCGATCAACAGAAAGCGCACGTTCGCGGACGGACCTAGAATCTCGGCGGCATCGAGAACCCGATCCAGCCCATTCGCTGGCCCATGGGCGCCGGCGTAGACGAATGTCAGCGGGCGTCCGCTGGCGCTTTCCTCGGAATCCGCTGGCTGTATGGCATCGACATCGACTCCATTCGGCACGTAGAGCATCTTCTGCGCCGGCACGCCATGCTGCTCGAGATAGTCTTGGGTGCCGCGTGCCAGCACAAGCACTCGATCCGCATCGCGATACAAGCCTCTGGCGACGCTGTCGATCAGTGTGTACGAGACACCGCGCCGCCCTCCAGCGGCAACAAGGCTCTCAGGCCAGAGATCGCGCACTTCGAACACGAACGGAACACGCGCGCGACGCGCCAGACTGCGACCGGCAACGGCAGCGAATATCTGGGGCGATGAGCCGATGACGATGTCCGGCGCGGTTTGCAATTCTCGAGCCTCGCGTACCACGCTGCGGTAAAAGGTCAGCCAATTCCAGGCGCGCCTCCAGTCGTTGCGTTCGTAGCAGGAGGCCCATAGCCAACGGATTTCGACACCGTCCTGGATCTCCCGGTGGGTCGCCCGGTCGAACTCCCCCGCACGTCTGGTATATCGACGGGCGTGCAGATGCAGGTCGGAAGCAAAGATGCAGACCTTCCATCCCCGCCTCACGAGCTCGCGGCCGAGCTCGAAATGCCGCGTGCCACCACCGTCCCGCGGCAGCAGTGCGAACTGGTTCACCCAGATCAGCGAGCGCATGTGAGCAGCTGCATCAGCTGATGAAGGCGCTCGGCAGCACCGTTGCCTGCCACGAACTGCCGGATGGGCGTCTGCACGGCGTCGAACTGACTGCGCATCTGCAGAATGGTCTCCACGCACGTATCCCGTTGCAGCCGGTACACGAAGGGAGCCGGCATGAAGTGTGGCATGCCGGTTATCCCGAGGGGCAACCCTCGCGCCAGCAACTGGAAGCACTTGTTGGGCATCGTGGATGCGTCGACCGACTTGTCGTCGCTGCGATAGGGAATGAAGCCGCCAAAAACGCGATCCAGTGGCAAGCTGTCGAGCGGAGTCGCGCCGCGCAGCTCGATGTTCGCGGATCGCAGCGCGAGAAGAGTCTGTTTCGGCGCGACGATAGGCCCTACCAGCAAGATGCGCAGCTCTGGAGCACGCTCCTGCAGCCTGGCTGCGACATATAGGATGAAGTCAAAATCGACTCGCCTGTTGATGTGCCCCCAGAAGAGCAGCGTATCGCGCAAGGCAGCCGGGACAGGCGCGCGATAGGCGATGTCCGCCCAGGGCAGAAACAGCTCCGGGCGGCAAAACGGTTCGAGCTGCCGTTGGAGGGGGGTAGATACCGTGAGAACATGGTCACTGATCTCGCAAGTACGCTGCAGCGCTTCACGCAATGGCGCCTCGAAGCCGAACAGCGTGCGAGTTAGGAAGTCGTCGTTGATGATCGTAATGATGGGATTGTTGGGAAAGACATCGCGCAGAAACGCGTACTCGTAGTTGAAATTGACTATGATATCGAGTGGGCTGATGGCCAGATCCTGCAGGGCAGGCTGCAGCGTCCTGCGGATCCAGCCCGAGTTTAACGCCCGCAGCCAGCCCGCCAGAAGCAGCTTGTGATGGATGAGCTCCTCGTGCTGCCTGACGACAATGCCGGGCTCGACGGAACCGTTGCCCGAGGCTGGCTGCCAGGGATATCGGGGTTTCTGGAAGTAGATCACCTGGTGGCCCGCGCCGGCCAGAAGGCGGACGATCTGATGCCGTAACCGCGGCTGCTCGACCCAGGGAGTCTTAGTGAAGAAGAGGAATCGCACGATGCACTTCTTCAACCATAGAAGCTGCGAGGCGGCCCTTCGAGCAAGACGGCTGAGATGCGGGCGGCAGCGTCTCCCTTCCCGTATAGCTCCAGGCCATAGTCGGGCGCGCTGGCCAGCGCAGCGTCGATCGCTGCGCGCACGCTCGCGGGATCGGGTCGCGTCAGACGATTGCCCTCGGCCCGCAGCAGTTCGACCCATTCGGTCTCTCTGCGCAGCGTGACGCAGGGTTTGCGGAAGAACCACGCCTCCTTCTGCAAACCTCCGCTATCGGTGAGCACGAGACGACACTGATCGAGCAGCCAGACCATCTCAAGATATCCCGCCGGCTCGATGCAATGCACTCGCAACTCCAGCGATTCGCCGCGCAGCCTTTCGCGGGTTCGAGGATGAAGTGGCAATACGATCGGCAGATCGCAATGCAGCCGGTTGAGGGAAGCGACGATGTCGCGAAGCCGCGCTGGATCGTCCGTATTCTCCGCCCGATGGAACGTCGCGAGCGCGAACGGCTTGCCCTGCAGATGCTTGGGAAGCCCGGCCGGCGGATGGGCCCGATCCCGATAGAACAGCGCGGCATCCAGCATCACGTCACCGACACACTCGATCCGCGAGCCTAGTGTGCCGTAGCCTTCCTTCTCGAGGTTCTGCACGGCCTCAGTCGTTGGGCAGAAAAGTAGCGCGCTGACTCGATCCGTGAGGATCCGGTTGATCTCCTCGGGCATCCCGAGCTTGTAACTGCGCAAGCCAGCTTCCACGTGCGCGATCGGCAAGTGCAGCTTGCTCGCGGCGAGCGCTGCGGCAAGCGTCGAGTTCGTATCGCCGTAGACGAGCATCCAGTCGGGCTTCTCGGCCAGGACGACCCGCTCAAGCCCTTCGAGCATCCGACCTGTCATCTGTCCGTGTCCGCCACCGGAGATCCCGAGATGGTGCGCAGGCCGTGGGATGTCCATCGTCTGGAAGAAGACGTCGGACATGTTGGCGTCGTGATGCTGGCCAGTGTGCACCAGTAATTCCTGCACATCGGGCATGTCGCGCAAAACGCGGCTCACCGTGGCCGCCTTGATGAACTGTGGGCGCGCGCCGACGACGGTTAATATCCTCACGCGACACCCTTGGCTGCCACGAATGTGCTCACGAGGACCGTCGCTCCAAGGCTTCTTGGTACGCAGCCACAAGTTCGACGGCCTCGCGGTTCCACGTCACTTCCCGCCGGATGCGCTCCACCCCGGGCCGGACGGACGCCACATCCTCGGGGCCCAGAGCCACGAGACTCTCCACTAGGCCTCTTGGCCCGCTCGATGCGAGCCAGCCCGCGCGATACTCGTTGACCAGGCTCGCCTGGTCCGGAAGATCGCTCGCCAGCACGGGAATCCCAGCGGTCCAGTACTCGAACAACTTGTTCGGCAGGCAGTAGCGATGGTTGAGGCACGTGTCTTCCGTCAGGTTGACCCCGACATCGGCGCCGCCCGTCATCGCGAGCACGGCATCGGGAGCGACCGGTGCGATGCTGTGGATGTTTCGATGGTGATGCGCGAACTCGCGGATTCTCTCCACCAGTGGACCGCTACCCATGAATACCAGATGGTGGATGACGGCCGGATCAGCGAACGCGGCCAGCATCCTCTCAATGCCGCGGCCGGGAAGGCAGCCACCCTGGAAGATGAACAGCAATGCACCTTCTGGTACCCCGAACCTTGCGCGCAAGTCCTCCGGTTCGGTTGTCACCGGCGGCACTTTCGGTACGTTACGCACCAGCCTGGCGGAAATTTCGGGATAGCGCTGCCGGTACCAATTCAGGATCGAGGGACTCACAGTGATCAGCGAGTCCACGTGCCGCATACCTCGCGCTTCGGTGATAGCCATGAAGCGCTTGCGCAGCCCGCGAATGCCGGACCTCTCGGTCTGAAGCTCATGCGCGTCGTAGATCAGCCGCGCACCGGTCATCTGCTTCAGCTCCACTGCGATCGGCAAGGGCTCCAGATCGTGACAGTGGATCACGGACAGCGGCGCATGACGATACCTTGCAACGACCCGCTGGTGCCATTCCAGGTACTTGATGCTCTGGCTGAGCAGATCCTTCGGCAACCGCCGGCTCTTCAGTGCGACTCGCCAGATGCGACGGCCGGCGAGATCCTCGTGCTCAGGCAATCCGGCGTGCTCGAAACCGGCGATTTCCACGGAGCTGAACAAGCCGCTCCCGAGAAGCGTGGATGTGATCTTCAGCACCCGGGAGTCCTGCGAGACGCCGTTCCGGACGATGTGCAGATTGGTGTTCACAGCACGCCCCTGTCGACGGCAACAGCGACCGTCGCGCGACACGCCTCCGGTGAATAGGCCGATGCGCGCTTGAGTAGCAGCGATGGAAGCAGCAGCCCGCATGCGAACCAGAGCGGCATCCAGGTAAAGAAGGTTCCGATGCAGGCGAAGAAGAGGATCACTCCCATCATGACCGCCCGGAATAGAACGAAATCCACGTCGCTATAGAAGTGTGCGCCCTGCAGCGCCGGTCGCCGCAGCTCCCGGAACAGCCTCGCCGCATAACTGACGAACAGCGAAGCACCGACGATGCCGGTGTGCGAGAGCAGCGAGAGAAGGCTGTGTGCGTACGTGCCACGCCCCGAGGTGAGCGCGTCCGCGTTGAGGTTGCCGAAGAATGGCGCGACGGCCAGCTGCCGGACGAAATCGTTGGTCAAGAGTGCAAAGCGGCTGCTGAGCGAGTTTCCCCCGACCCTTCCTTCGGAAAAGCCGAAGATCCGGAAACTGTGCACGTCAATGCCGAGCTTCGCCAGGATCAGCAGGCCGGCGAGCGCCGCAACTGCGAGCAGTGCGATACCGGACAGAGCGAGCCTGGGAGATGACCGGAGCAGCATGGCGCCTAGAGTCAGCCGCCCGCCCCCCACCAGTCGGCGCCATTGCAGCTGGCGCAATCGTGGCCTCCAAAGCCAGGTGAACGTCCCGGCGCCGAGCAGGAAAGTTAGCACGAACCCGAGGTTCGAGCCGACGAGCTGCGCAGTCAGCATCAGCGCGGCGATCGTGAAGGCATAGAAGGCGAAGCAACTCGCTAGCAGCGCCCGCGATGCCACGCCAGCTGAGCTGGCCTTCACTGCGATCGCGAGGTGCGTGGAAACGACCAGCGCGGCGATCGTCGCCAGGCTGCCAGGGCGCTGATAGCTGAGGTTAGTACCTTCGATCAGGAACAGGTCCGCGCGACGCGACCCAAGATGTGTCAGCAGGACGTATAGGGCGAGCAAAGCGCACAGACCCAGGAAGCAGGTAGTCCCTAAGAGCCCACGATGTGGCAGGTCGTGACGGCCACCGAGCACGCCAAGGAATACGGATGTCGCGGTGCCGAATATCAGGGCGAACAGGATTCCGCCTGTGGTGCCTATGGTGTACGCCTTCATGTCCGCGGGATCGTGGATATCAAGGATCATCCGCAGGAGGAAGTACGCCAGGAACGCGATCAACGGCACGACGGAAGCCCTGACCACTACACTGCGGCCCGGCGACTCCACCAACAGCACGTTTCCCGCCGCACAAGCGAGCACGATCAGCAGGAAGGGGTAGCCGACCGGCATGTCCGTGGTCCTGATATTGCCGAAGAGAAAGGCAACGGCCGCGCACGTTCCTGCCCATGCGACCAGACGGTTCAGGCTCGTGATCATGCCTCGAGCACCGCCTCGTAGATCGATCGCTTGGCAGGCGTGTCGAGCTCGCTGTTGTGCCAGAGCAAGGTGAACCAGCCACCGACGGCCCGACACCGATCCTTCAGCCGCACCAGGAAGTCCCGTGCCTCACGGGTCGCCCCGAGGCCCATGTACGCATCCGCCATCACGGTCGCCTCCATGGCGACGAGCGGGCGGATTCTCAGCCCCAGAGTCTTGCGCGCCACCGGGTCGAAGGCGGGGTATTCAAAGCAGGTGCCGCAGCGAAAGCCCGCCTGGTCTGCATAGCCGAGCGTGCTGTCATAGCTGAGGCCGGCTTCCTCCCATTCGTAAAGTGTCGCGGGGGTACTCCATCGCAAATAGTGCATGCGCCCGCCCCACGCTTCCTGCTTGATGCCCTCCTCACCCGTCACCTCGAGCAGCTTGCGCATCTCGCCGCGGAGAGCCCCACGATGCTGAACGGCGGCATAGCTCGGATGGAGACCGATCTCGTGGCCTCGCCGATGGATGTTGCGCATGAGCTTGCGGATCGCCGTATGGCCGACCGGATAGCGCGGATCCCGCGCCGGATCACTGCGGCCGCAGACGAAATAAAACGCGCTGCGCAATCCCAACCGCTCCGACCGGTCCATGATCCAGTCGAACGTATTGAACGGATCGAGAGGATGCAGGCTGGAATCGGCGAGCCATGCTCGAGGCCGGCGCGACGCCGCCCTGAAGTCACGCCTCCTCACGAGATCCCCTGCGATGTTCCGGACCAGCTGGGCAGGGGTCGTGAACGCATACTCGCTGGGGCGATCCACATCGTGGGACAGACGCATCTCGAACCGCAGGTCCCGCAGCGCGAGCCCGGGCCAAACGGTCCGCGCAAGCCGGCGCAGCACATCGAACCACTCGTCCACGACCGGACGATCCAGATATCCGTTGCGGTGAGCGTGCGAGGACCGCGCCGGAAAGCGCTGGTGACCGTCAAGATCCGCGCGGCCCACCTCTTCTGCCCTGCTGAGCATCCAGTATGCGAGTCCCAATACATCGTAGCTCAGGAACGCTCCCTGAGCAGTCTGGCTGATCGCGGGCCCGCGGATGCCAACTGAACCCGGCGTAGGCAGCGGGGTGGAGCGGCCGGGAATGTCGGCAGTGCCGTGTGCCATCACGGCCGCGCCCTGCGGCCAAGACGAGACGGGCATGCGGATGAAAGGCGCCTCACCGTTCGACAGCTGCAATTGCCAGACGCCCTCAACCGTACGCACCTTCACTTCGGGTGAGATTCGCTCATCGATCAACCGCTGCAGCCATCCGATCAGCGGCTCATCGATCATCGGTCCTGGTGTATGCGTCTGCAATGGAAGCCTGGCCGGCGATGTTCAGGTCCCGACCCTCTCGACGCGACCGGCGCTGAGCCGGTAGCGCAGTCCCGTGGCCGGGCAGCTCGCCTCTCCTTCTCCCGTGAGTGGCAACGCGAGACGCTCACCATGCTCGCTCATCCATCCGATCATCCGGGCCGGCACTCCAGCCACCAGAGCGTGGTCGGGCACGTCCTTGTTGACCACCGCGCCCGCACCGACGAAGGCGTGCGCACCCACGGTT
>JBGAIL010000134.1:0-13222 GCA_044225565.1 Steroidobacteraceae bacterium
GCCATACGAGCCGGCACATGCCGCCCGGAGTGCGCTGCGAAGCCCGAAACAGCGAACACCAGCAGCGCTGCGAACAGAAGCAGGTCCACCGCGCGCATCGCGAGCCGCTCCGCGCTAGTAGGAGTAGCCCAGCGTCAACCTATAGTTGCGAGGCTCGCCTCCGACCACGAACAGCGAGCCTAGCGCGCCGCGCACGTATTTCTCGTCGAGCACGTTGTTCACGTTGAACAGCACCGAATAGCGTCCGCGGTTGTAGGACACGTTCATGTTGACGAGCTGGTAGCTGTCGATGAAGTAGCTGTTGAGACCGTCCCCGGCCTGCTTCGAGTACAGGCTGCCGCCGGCACTGAAGCCCAGCCCCTTGAGCCCGCCGTCCGGGATCACGTATCGCATCCACAGGCTCGCCTTGTGCCGTGGCATGCCGGTCACCCAGCTGCCCTCGGGAACGACGGTGTCCTCCGTGACCTCGACGTCGGTGTACGAATAGCTCGCCACCATCTCGAGCGCGCTCGTCAGCCTGAACTGGCCGTCGAGCTCCACGCCGCGGCTCCTCTGTTCGCCACTCGTCTGGTAGGCGAAGGAGCCCGGGATCTGGTTGACGACGTTCGACCGCAGCAGATGGAACAGCGACACGGTGCTGCTCAGACGGCCATCCTGGGAGCCGAGTTTGACACCTGCCTCGTACTGCTCACCCCGCTCGGGCCGCACCGCCGCGCCCGAAGCGTCGACGTAGCCCGCTTGGGGATTGAACGATTTCGCGTAGCTCAGGTAACCGACCAGATCGGGCCGGATGCGATAGCTCATCCCCAGCCGCGGCACGAAGGCATGATGCTTCTCGTCGTTGATCTTCACTTCGTCGTAGCGCGCACCGGCGGTCAGCGCCAGCCGCTCGGTCGGCTTGAGTTCCTCCTGCGCGTAGAGGCCGAAAGCCTTGGATCGGGTGCCGCCCGCGAACGTGACGGTGCGCGGCTGATGCACGAAGACGCTGTAGTCGGGGTCGAACAGGTCGAAGTCGATCGTCGGGGAGAAGCCGAGGCCGCCCGCGAAATCGTCGCGCGATCCTTCGTACTCGAGCCCCACGTTGACGCGGTGCCGCACCGCGCCGGTCGCGAAATCCAGGTTCACACCCGAGTCCACGGAATACCGGCGGCGCTTCTCGGAGTAGTCCTGCCCGTACTCGCTCTGAGTACGGCCGTCCGCCGAGAGGCCGGCCGGCTGGTAGAGGTTGAGATACAGCAGGTCGAGATAGGAGATGCGCGCGTTCTGGTAGAACGTGGCCCGCTCGCCGATCGCGTGGCGCAGCTCGTAGCCCCCGGTGTACCAGTCCTGGTGGATCTTGCCCGGATTCTCCGGATCGCCGATGTAGAGGTCCCGGCTGAACTTGCCGTTCGGGTTCGGAAGGATCAGCCCGCTCGCGGGCTGGTCGGGAATCAGCTCGTTGCGCTCGCGGGACAGCGAGGTCAGCACGGTGAGCGAGGAGCCCGGCCCCATCTCCCAGGTGAGCGAGGGCGCCACGTAGAGCCGCCGGATGCCCGGGTTGAAATCGAGATAGCTTCCCTCGTGGCGGTACAGGGTCACGAGGCGCCCGTATACGGATTCGCTCGAGTTGAATGAGCCGCCGAAATCGAGATAGGGCATGTAGCCTCCCCAGCTCGCCGTCGAGACCTCGGCGTTCAGGAAGCTCTCGGGCCGCGGACGCTTCGACACCAGATTGACCAGGCCTCCCGGCGGACCCTGCCCGAACAGGACCGAGGACGGCCCCTTCAGCACTTCGACCCGGTCGAGCGCCGCCGGCTCGATGTTCAGCGCTACGCCGCGCGGCAGTCCGTCGACGTATGTGAAGCCCGAGGCGTCGAAGCCGCGGATCTTGTAGAAGTCATAGCCTCTTGCGTACGGCGCCGGCATCACGCCCGCGACGTTCCGTAGCGCATCCTCGAGAATCGAGACACCCTGGTCCTTCAGCAACCTGGAGGAGAGCACCTGGATGTTCTGTGGAGTTTCGAGAACCGGTGTGGCGTTCTTCACCACCGTGGTGCCGCGCTTGGCGGTGACGACGATCTCATCGACGGAGGCATCGCCTGTATCGCCAGCCGCGTGCGCGGAAGCAAGCCAGCCCGCCGCGGGCACCGATAGCAGCAGGCCCAGAGCGATGCGTGTCCCCCGGCGCCGTGATCCAATCGGGAAAGTCGTTCTGTGTTTCATCTGTGCTCCCCCCGCTTGCGATGCGGCGAAGGCTTCGCCGCACGTTCGAGTCTGCGAGCGTCACAGGTGAGCTGCTTCACGAACCGGCTTGCACACTTGGCAGACCCGTTAGAAGCGAGGCGATCCGCCGTTGCCGCCACGCCACGACGCCTCGCATGACCAGCCTGCACGATCGTCGATCTGAATAGTTAAGCGTGCCGGGGGCGTACCGGGGGTATCGTAGGCGCATGAGACCATCCGGCGGCGTCGAGGGGCGCGGCTCCGGCGCGATCTATCGACGCTGGGCCGTGGTGCTGCTCGCGCTCGTCTACGTAGTGAACTATCTGGATCGACAGGTGCTGGCGATCCTGCTGGAGCCAATCAAACAGGAATTCCGCGTCTCTGATTCGGCACTGGGTCTGCTGGTCGGGCCCACCTTCGCACTGTTCTACGCCACCCTCGGGCTGCCGCTCGCCTGGGTCGCGGATCGATGCAACCGGCGCAATCTCATTGCTGCATGTGTCGCGCTNNNCTCCTGTGCGGCATGGCAGCGCATTTCTGGCAGCTCATCCTCGCCCGCATCGGCACGGGCATCGGCGAGGCCGGCACGGGCCCTTCCTCGCAGACGATCATCGCAGACCTGTATCCCCCGCAAAGGCGGGCGGCCGCACAGTCCGTCTACGCTGCAGGAGTGAACGTCGGCCTGATGATCGCGTTCTTCGGCGGAGCCTGGATCGCGCAACGTCACGGGTGGCGTGCCGCCTTTGCGATGGCCGCTTTGCCCGGCTTGCTCCTCGCCCTGCTGGTGCGCTTCACGTTGAAGGAGCCGGCGCGCGGCGCATCGGAGAGCCTCCCCGATGCAGGCGCTCCAGCGTTGCGCGAGACGGTCGCATTCATGCGCTCACAGCGCGCCTACCGCTACATCGTCGCTGGCACCTCGATGAGCGCGTTCTCGGGATATGGCATGACGGCCTTCATCCCGGCGTTCCTGGCGCGCTCGCATCAGCTCAGCCTCGCTGAGATCGGCTTCGCTCTCGCGATGGTGCTGGGCATCGGTGGCGGGCTCGCCACCCTTGCTTCGGGCATGTGTGCCGACGGGCTGGCGAAGCGCGATGCGCGCTGGGCCCTCTGGGTGCCCGCGCTTGCGGCTGCGGTGAGCCTGCCCTTCTGGCCGGTGTTCCTGCTGTGGCCCACGGCGACCGGCACAGTGCTCGCCGGCATCCTCCCGCTCGCGCTCAGCGCCGCGTGGATGGGCCCATGCATCGCCATGATCCAGGGGCTGGCCCCGCTGCGCATGCGGGCACAGGCAGCCGCCGCTCAGCTCTTCATCGGCAACCTCATCGGCCTCGGCATAGGTCCGCAGGTGGTGGGCATCGCGAGCGACCTGCTGCAGCCGTCCTACGGGAGCGATTCGCTGCGCTACGCCCTGTTCACCTGCGTACTGGCTTCCGCTCTGTCGGCGATGTTCTATTTCACGGCGTCCCGCACGTTGCGCGGGGATCTTGCGCGAGCGCAATCGCATTCCACCGCGGGATCATGAAGGAGCGCACCGCTCGAGCAACCGCCCCGCACCGCTTCCCACCAGCCCTCGTTCCCGGGTAAAGCAGGGCTGGCCGTTCCCCCAGGTCCGCAGGATGCCGCGCGATGCGAGCGTGGGACTCTCGAAAGTCGCCGCATCGATCACCGTGAGCGGATCGAAGAGCACCAGATCGGCGAAGGCGCCTTCGCGAATGACGCCGCGGCCCTCCAGGCCGAACACCTCTGCCGCACGCCCGGTCATCTTGTGGACGGCCATCTCCATGCTGAAGAGCCCTAGCTCGCGCGCATAGCGGCCCAGCACGCGCGGGAAGGTGCCCCACAGCCGGGGATGGGGGCGATGATCCTGCGGCAGGCCGTCGCTACCGATCATGCTTTCGGGATGAGCGACGATGCGGCGCACGTCCGCCTCGTCCAGCGAGAAATAGATCGCGCTCGCGGGCGAGAGCTCGCGGGCCGCGGCCCGCTCGTCCATCCCCCATTCGCGCGCGACATCCCTCAACAGGCGGCCCGTGGCCTCGGGATGCGGGGCGGACCAGCTGATCTGCACGTCGAGCCCTTCCTGGACCGCGTCGGGAATCAGCGAAGTGGACGTCGCGGCATAGGGATAGACATCGAAAGCGACGGGCTGCCGGCGGCCCGCGGCCTCCAGCCGGGCGAGCGTTTGCGTGGAGCGCCCGAAATTCGCAGGCAGCGCGCACTTGTGATGGCTCACCAGCACGGCCGCGGCCGATTCCCGGCCGATGGACAGCGCCTCTTCGATGCTTTCCATGACGCCATCCGTTTCGTCGCGCAGATGCGTGACGTAGATGCCGTTCGCCTCGCGCAATGCCTCGGCGACCGCCAGCACTTCCTGCGTGGGCGCACAGCGGCTGGGCGGATACCAGAGACCGGTCGACAGGCCGACGGCTCCGGAGCGCAGCGCCTCCGCGAGCCGATCGCGCATGCGCAGGCATTCCGCGTCGCTGGCCGCCCGATCGGTATCGAAATCCATCGCTTCGATGCGCAAGGACATGTGACCCACGAGGGCGACGCAATTCACGACGGGAGGCTGCTGGTGCAGCCGCGCGGCATATTCCTCGAACGTATCGAATTCCCAGCCGTCCTCGCCCAGGATGTGCAGCGGCGCCGGCGGCGGGCGGGACAAGCGCGCAGGCGCGAGACTGATGCCGCAATTGCCGATGACCACCGTGGTCACGCCCTGCGACAGCTTGCAGAGCATTTGCGCGGGCGCGTGGAGCAGAACACGGTCGTCGTGCGTGTGGGAATCGATGAAGCCGGGCGCGATGACGAGGCCTTCGGCCGTCACCTCCTGCGTCCCCGTCATGGCCGCGAGGTCCCCGATTCCCACGATGCGATCCTCGCGGACGGCCACGTCGCCCCGCCGGGCCGACGCTCCCGTGCCGTCCATGATCGTCGCGTCCCGGATGATCAGATCGCAGCTTCGGCTCATCGGGACATCTATACCGGCACTGCGCCGTCGGCCGCTTCGCGCCCAAGCCGGCTCATTGTGCAAACCCGTTCAGCCCGCGCCGCGATTGAGATTTGTGCGGTCCGCGCGCATAGTCGAAGCGACACCGGGGGGAAGCCGAATGCGCCACGAAGAGCCCAGCGCACGCCGCTGCGAATCCGCCGTCGACCGGAGCGTCGAAAGCATGCTGGCCACGCTCCGCTCGCCCGCATGGCTCACGCAGGAGTCACGGCGCACCGACGACGGATGGCGCTATCCGCTGATGGCCGGCTCGGGATTCCGTCATGAATACGACGGCAGCGTCGCGCGCGGGAAGTTCGAGTTCTACGAGCTCGGGCGCGGTCTCTGTCTCGCCATCGTCGACATGGTGACGGCGCAGGTGTTTCCGCGCCGCCACGGCGCAGCCGACCACCTGGTGCTGTCCGCGGTCATCGAGGGCGGCCTGCCCATCAACGACCGCTCCGGGGAAGGAGGCGAGCTTGCCGACGGCAACTGCACGGTGTACGGCCTCGAGGCGGGCTCCAATTTCGAGACGGTGTGCCCGCCGGGCAAGACGGTGAAGTGGGTGAGCGTCTTCATCGAGCGCTCGCGGCTCTTCGAGCTCACCGGCCTCGGCGCGGACGACCTGCCCGCGCGCATCGGCCATTTCGTGATGCACGGCGGGCGACTGCCCTATCGCAACGTGCTGCTGTCGCGGGCGGCCTCGCTGGTGGCCGCGCAGATCCTGGATTGCCAGTTCCAGGACGGCTACCGTCGCGCCTTCCTCACGGCGAAATCGCTGGAGCTGGTGTGCAATATCCTCTTCGCGCTGAGCCACGAGCACGTCGAGGAAGCCATGGACGGGGTGCTCTTCTGCGAGCGCGACTACGCGAAGCTGCAGAAGGCCATCGAGCTCATGAAGCAGGACCTCGAGACGCCGCCCAACGTGGACGAGCTGGCCGAGGCGGTGGGGCTCACGCGCCAGAAGCTGCAGGCGGGGTTCCGCTCGGTGTGCGGCGACACCGTCGCGCGCATCCGGGACAAATGGCGCATGGAGCATGCCCTGAAGCTGGTCCGCACTTCGTCGGCCTCCATGATCGACATCGCTCTCTGCACCGGCTACGAGCACGCAGGCAGTTTCAGCCGTGCGTTCAAGGCGGCTTTCGGCATGTCTCCCGCCGAGATGCGCCGCTCAGGGCAGCAATCCGCCCTCATGTGCCACGCGCGCCGCAACGGGGTGCATACGGACTCGCGCTAGCCTGCCTGCCCGGCCGACGCGCCGGGTTCCCGCTCCTGGCCCTGCACTCCCCGGAGTTGCGAGCCGTTCGCGGCAGCGTGTCCGAATCGGTAAGATCCCCGCCCTTCGTCCGAGGACCCCCGCATGTTCGAACGTCTCATCGAGAAGCTCCTGTTCGCCTGCCGCTGGCTGCTCGCCCCGATGTATCTCGGGCTGTCACTGGCACTGGTGGCGCTGGGCGTGAAGTTCTTCATCGAGGCCTACCACGCCGTGATGCACGTGTTCACCCTCTCGGAAGCCGAGCTGGTGCTCATCGTGCTGGCGCTCATCGACATCGTGCTCGTGGGCAGCCTCATCGTGATGGTGATGTTCTCGGGCTACGAGAACTTCGTCTCGCGCATCGACACGGGGGACGGCTCGGATGCGCCGGCCTGGCTCGGCAAGCTCGACTCCGGCACGCTGAAACTCAAGGTGGCCATCTCGATCGTGGCGATCTCCTCCATCCACCTGCTGCGGGTGTTCATGGAGGCGACGACGACGCCCAACGACAAGATCATGTGGTACGTGATCCTGCATCTGACGTTCGTGGTGTCGGCAGTGCTGCTCGGCGTGCTCGACCGCATGGCGTTCGCGACGCACCGGGACGATCACTGAGGCGGGTCGCGCCCGGTGGTCACCGCCTTGCGCAGCTCTTGCAGCTTGCCCTTGATCACCGCCGCGTTCTCGCTGCCCATGCGGATCATGAGCTTCTGGCCGGCGGGCCGCGCCTCGAGCTTCGGGTCCGCGAACTCGTAGAACACCCGCGGCTGGACGAGCTGGATGCGCCCTGCGGGCTGCGGCGCCGCGAGCAGGCTGTCGATCGCCTCCACCAGGCGGTCGTTGAAGTACTGGCCGGGATAGCCGAGATCCTCGTAGGCCTGCTGGAAGAGCGGGTAATACCGGAAGTACAGCTGCGCCACCTGCTGCGTATCCGCGCCGGCCACGAGCCGGACGAGCGGTGCATAGCGGGCATAATTCGCCTCGCTCAAGGTGACCAGGTCGCCTTCGGTGCTCACCGCCGTCTGTCCCTCGAGCGGCTGCAGCGGCCGCTTCTCCACGGGCAGCTTCTGCCGCGGCAGATTGTCCACGGTGACGACGATGCGCCGCACCAGTCCATCCGCGATCAAGCGCTTCTGCAAAGCTTCGCCGCCGAACACCTTGCCGAGCGCTTCGCTCAGCGGCGCATCGCTCGCGTCCATGCCCGGCAGCGGGGTGTTGTCTTCACCTGGAGACAGGGCGGACTGCGGCACGGGATGTTTGATCGCAGGCTCTGCGCTCTGCGCAGCTTGCGGCGGTGGCGTGGCAGCGACGGGCGGCGGATTTGCTTCCGGCGCCTTCTTCGAATGGAAGTAGTAGTACAGCCCGCCGCCGGCGCTCGCGAGAATGATCACCGGCGCCACCCACCAGAATGCCTTGTCCGCCCAGTGCGCACGCTCGCCGAACATATTGCCTCTCCCAGCGCGGGCCGCACCTGCGGCGCTGCGCGTACTGTAGCGGGCTGCTTGTCGGAAGTCTCAAAAAGCGCAACAGCCATTTGACGCAACCGCGATGGCGGCGTCACTCTGCGGTTCGCCCGCGATCGCACGGAGGCTCCGGATGAAGCTGAAGATCCTGCACCTGGAGGACAATGCCGACGACGTCGAGCTGGTACGCCACAGCTTGCGTCGGCAGGGCCTGGAGTGCGAGGTGCACGCCGTCAGCACGGGCTCCGACTATGTCTCGGCCCTGGACGCCCAGCTCTACGACATCATCCTTTCCGACAGCGGCCTCCCCGGATACGACGGTCGCGACGCGCTCGCGGCCGCGCACGAGCGCGCTCCTGGCGTGCCGTTCATCGTGGTCTCCGGCGCTCCCCAGGCACCCACGCCCATGGAGAAGGCCTCCTCTCCGCCAGGAGCCACCGCCCACGTGGCGAAGGCGGACATGAAGCAGCTCGGCGCGGTGATCCAGTTCGCGCTGCAAAAGACGGAGCGCGCCACGCGCGAGCCGCATCGGCGCCCCGATTCCTATGTGCTGGGCATGAAGCACCTCGTCTCCGTGGTGCAGCGGCTCTCGCTGGCGCGCAATCTCGAGACGATCATGGCCATCGTGCGCCGCGCGGTGCGCGACCTCACCGGAGCCGAAGGCGCGACGTTCGTCCTGCGCGAGGGCGAGAACTGTTACTACGCCGACGAGGACGCCATCTCGGCGCTTTGGAAAGGCAAGCGCTTCGCGCTCCAGGCCTGCATCAGCGGCTGGACCATGCTCAACCGCCAGCCACGTTCGTGCTGCGCCACGACGGCCAGTGCTACTACGCGGACGAGGACGCCATCTCGCCGCTGTGGAAGGGCAAGCGCTTCCCCCTGCAGGCCTGCATCAGCGGCTGGACCATGCTCAACCGCAAGGCCGCCGTCGTCGAGGACATCTACGCCGATCCGCGCATCCCCCATGACGCGTACCGGCCCACATTCGTCAAGAGCCTGGTGATGACACCCATCCGCACGGCGGCCCCCATCGGCGCCATCGGCGCGTACTGGGCCATGCGCCGCAAGCCCACGGCCGAGGAAGTGGAGCTGCTGCAGGCGCTGGCCGACAGCACGTCCATCGCCATGGAGGCGGTGGACCTCTTCACCCATCTCGAGCATCGCGTCGCCGAGCGCACTGCGGAGCTGAACGTCAAGTCCGCCGCGCTGGAAGTGGCGAACCAGGAGCTCGAAGCATTCTCGTACTCCGTGGCGCACGACCTGCGCTCGCCGCTCATCGCCATCGAAGGCTTCCGCCAGGTGCTGCTCGACAGCTGCGCGCAGACGTTCGACGAGGACAGCCGTGAATACCTCGCGCGCATCGGCTCTGCCGTCACGCGCATGCACCGCCTCATCGAGGACCTGCTGAGCCTGTCCAGAGTGGCGCTGGCGCCCATGACGCGCGCGCCGGTGGATCTCGGCGTTCTCGGCGAGGACGTCGTCTCCGGCCTGCGTGAGCGGGCTGCGGGCCGCGAGGTGGCTTTCTCGGTCGCGAAAGGCCTGATGGCCGAAGGTGATCCCGCGCTGTTGCGCATCCTGCTGGAGAACCTGCTCTGCAACGCGTGGAAGTTCAGCGCCCGTCGCGAGACCGGCCGAGTCGAGATCGGCAGCTGCCCGGCGCAAGCCGGCGAGAAGACGTTCTACGTGAGGGACAACGGCGCGGGCTTCGACTCACGCCACGCCGGCAAGCTCTTCAAGCCGTTCAGCCGGCTGCACTCACAGGCGGAATTCCCCGGCACCGGCATCGGGCTCGCGATCTCGCAGCGCATCGTGCACCGGCATGGCGGCCAGCTCTGGGCAGAATCCCAGCCGGACCGCGGCGCGACGTTCTATTTCACCTTGCCGGCGCCCATTACGCCGCACCACGCGTAAACGCCCAGTCCAGCATGCGGCTCGCGAGCCCTCCTCCGAGGCTCGCGCCCGTCACGTCATCCAATTCGTAGGGTGCGCCTTTCAGGATGGCGTCGGAGGCGCGCTGCCCGCTGCGGATGGCGGGGCCGATGCCTTCGCACATGTCCCGCGTGGCGAGCCCGGCCGCGTCGCCCGCGATGAACGCGTTGTCGATACGCACCACCTCGACCTTGCCACGCACGTAGTAGCTGTAACCCTCGGGGTGGTATTTCGCGCCAGGCGCGAGCTTCTTTCCGAGCTTGCCGGTGAACTGCGCCCAATGCTGCTTGAGGTCCTTGCCGCCATGCCTCCTGAGCCGCGTCGCCATGCCCCCGAGGCCCACGTTGAGCCAGCCATCCTGCTTCGGCACGTACCACGCGTAGCCCGGCAGGCCGCCCTCGAAGAACCAGAGATGGCAACCGCCATCTTTCCAGTCGTATTCGATCTCGTGCTCCAGGGTGGCGGTCTGCAGCTCGTCGCTACGCGGGTTGCGCTCACGGAAGAGCGCGCGATACACCGGGCAGCGCGTTCCACCCGCACCGATGAGGTACTTGCAGCGGAACGCCTCGTCGATGACGTACTCGCCGCCTTCCTGGCGGATGTGCTTCACGGTGTGCTTCACGACCGGCGCGCCGGAGCGCTCCAGCAGCCAGGCGTCGAATTCGACGCGGCGGATGGAATGCTGCACGCAGGGCGCCTTCAGGTGCAGGCCCTTGAGATGGATGTGCAGCTTGTCGAACGTGAGGAAACGATGGGGATAGGCCGCGGGGTCCATGGCCAGGTCCCGCACCACCTCGGGCGTGATCCAGCCGGCGCAGAGCTTCAGGCGCGGGAAGCTCTCCTTGTCGATGACGAGCACGTCCGCCCCGCCCTGCCTCAGGCGTGCCGCGGCGGAAGAGCCGGCGGGTCCGCCGCCGATCACGATCACGTCGTGCCGCCTCATCGCTTCTGCAACCATCCCGGAAGGAACCCCATGGCATCACCGCGCGCTTCGCGATCGTAGCCGACGCCGTTCTTTTCGAGCAGCCCCTGCAGGCGGCCTTCGTTCCAGGCCTTCAGCACATCGGTGGCACCGCCGATGAACTCCCCGCCCACGAAGATCTGGGGAATGGTCGTGAACGAGGTGCGCGCGGAGACGGCGGCACGGATCTTCGCGCCCATGTCGTCCGGCTGGTATTGCACGGAGTCGATGTCCACCGAGCGGTAGGGGATGCGGTATTTCGCGAACATCCTGCGCGCGGACCAGCAGAATTCGCACCACTCGAGCGCGAACATCACGACCGGCTGCTGAGCGTCGCCCAGCACCTGATCGACGAAGCGGCGGGCTTCGGGAGACAGTGCCGGAGCGGGGGCTGCCGCCGCGGTGTTGCTGCTCGCGCCAGCCGCAGCAGGCTTGCCCGCAGGCGCAGGCGCCGATGGGGGCGCATCGAACCGCGCGCCGGGAGTCGATCGGGAGACCTCCAGCTCCTCCTCGCTCATGTCCGCCTCGATCTCGCCGAACAGAGGCGTGCTGAGGTACCGTTCTCCCGTGTCCGGCAGCATGCACAGGATCGTCGCGCCCTGCGGTGCCGTGCGCGCCACCTCGAGCGCTCCGGCAAACGTCGCCCCGCCGGTGATGCCGACCAGGATGCCCTCGCGCCTCGCCAGATCCCGTGCGCACCGCATGGCAGCCGAGCCGTTCACGGGCTGGATGCGGTCGATCAGGCTCTCCGCCACCGCATCCTCGGTGAGCTTCGGAATGAAGTCCGGGCTCCAGCCCTGCATCGGATGCGGCCGCGACAGCGGATGGCTGCCCGAGGTGCCGTCCGCATTGCGCGGATTCGGGATGCCGCTGCCGAGCACCTGCGCGTTGTCCGGCTCGCATACCACGATGCGCGTCTTCGGACTGCGCTCGCGCAGCACGCGCGCCACGCCCTTGAGCGTGCCGCCGGTGCCATAGCCGGTGACCCAGAAGTCCAGCGGCTTGTCCGCGAACGCCTCGAGGATCTCCGGCGCCGTGGTGCGCGAATGCATGTCCGCGTTCGCCTCGTTCTCGAACTGGCGGCAGAGGAACCAGCCGTGCTTCTCGGCGAGCTCGACGGTCTTCGCCATCATGCCGCTGCCGCGCAAGTGGGCCGGCGTGAGCACCACGCGCGCACCGAGGAAGCGCATGAGCCGGCGCCGCTCCACGCTGAAGTTCTCCGCCATCACGATGACCAGCGGATAGCCCTTCTGCGCGCACACCATGGCGAGGCCGATGCCGGTGTTGCCGCTCGTCGCCTCGATGACCGTCTGCCCGGGCTTCAGCTTCCCGCTGCGCTCCGCTTCCTCGATGACGCCGAGGGCGAGGCGATCCTTCACGGAGCCCATGGGGTTGAACGATTCGAGCTTGACGTAGAGCTCGACGTGCTGCGGCGCCAGGCTGCCGATGCGCACGACGGGCGTGCGCCCCACCGTTTCCAGGACGTTTGCGTAGCGTGTGGCCATTCTGGCGACCTCCCCAAGGCTGCCCGGCACTTCGCCGCTGCAGCCGGAACCGGAATCAGGGGGCGTAGAGATGCGCGCGGGTGAGCGGCACGTCGTTGTTGTCCCGCGGTGCGAACAGCACCTGGAACAACTGCAATGTTCCCGTGGTGAACCCCGCGATGGACCCGGCGAGGTACAGCCGCCACATGCGCACGAATTTCTCGTCGAACATGGCGCGCACGCGCTCGACGTTGGCTTCGTAGAGCGCAAGCCAGTGGCGCAGCGTCTGTGCGTAGTGCAGGCGCAAATTCTCGACGTCCAGGACGGAGAGCTCCCACGGCTCGAAGATCTGCATCATCTCGCTGAGTGCCGGAGGATGGGCCCCCGGGAAGATGCGGCGCTCGATCCACGCATTGAGCTGGGCGGGCCTGTTGCGCCCGATGGTATGGATGAGCCCGCGGCCGTTGTCGCCGATGGCGCGCTGAGCGACGCCACCCAGCTGCTCGTAGTGCTCCACACCCACGTGCTCCAGCATGCCCACCGACACGAACGCGTCGTAGTGGCCGGAGATGTTGCGGTAGTCGTCCTCGACGTATTCGACCTGGCCATCGAGCCCTTCGGCTTTCGCCTTCTCCCGCGCATACGCCAGCTGTTCGCGCGAGATGTTGAACGCACGCACCTTGACGCCGTAGTGGCGCGCCATGTGCAGGCCGAGCGCGCCCCAGCCACAGCCCGCCTCCACCACGGTTTCTCCCGGCCGCAGCCTCAGCTTGCGGCACACGTGATCCATCTTCGCGAACTGCGCTTCATCGAGCGTGGCCTGCGGCGTCGGGTAATACGCGCACGTGTACGCCATGGTCGAGCCGAGCCACAGCGAATAGAACTCGTTGCCGATGTCGTAGTGATGATGGATGTTGTCGCGCGAGCCCGCCAGGCTGTTCA
>JBGAIL010000135.1:0-13023 GCA_044225565.1 Steroidobacteraceae bacterium
GTCTCGGGCATCACCATCTGCACCATCCTGTTCGCCTCGCTGATCCTCGCGCTGCTCATCGGGCGCGGCGCCGCGGCCGGGCCCGTGGCGGCGGTGATGATCGGCGCGGTGGTGTGCTGCGCAGCCTGCATAGCCGGCGACAATCTCCAGGATCTCAAATGCGGCCATCTCATCGGTGCCACGCCATGGCGGCAGCAGGTGATGCTCGGCATCGGCGCGCTCTCCTGCGCGCTCATCATGGCGCCCGTGCTGAACCTGCTGCTGAAGGCATACGGCATGGGGCCGGCGACGCCGGAGCATCCGCAGTCGCTGCAGGCCGCCCAGGCCACCTTGATGGAGGCCGTGTCGCGCGCGATGTTCGGCGGCGAGCTTCCATGGAACATGGTGCTGGCCGGCGTGGGCGTCGGTGCGGGAATCATCGTCTGCGACGAGATCCTGAAGGCACGCAAGGCGGGCTTCCGCACACCGGTGCTCGCCGCTGCCGTCGGCATCTACCTGCCGATGGATCTGTCGGTGCCGATCTTCATCGGCGGCGTGCTCGCCTGGATGGCGGAGCGCACTTTCGCCTCGGCGCCCCTGCCGGGCATCGCCCCGGAGCCGCAGGAGAAGGAGCGGGCGGGCCGCAAGGGCATGCTGTTCGCGGCCGGGCTGATCACGGGCGAGGCGCTCGTCGGCGTGCTCATCGCCATTCCCATCGTGGCTACCGGACGAGACGACGTGTTCGCGCTGCCGGCCTCATTGCAGTTCGGCGGCTGGTTGGGTTTGCTGGTGGTGGCGGCGCTCGCCGTGTGGCTCTACCGAACCGCAGTCAGCCCCGATGCTTCCCGACGAACACCTTGAGGCGGGCCCGTTCCCATGCCGTGGACATCAATCCGCGATGGCCTGGTACACCAGCGCCCGCAGCCGGGCGTGATCGTCCAGCTCGCCGGGCAGCAGCTGGGTGAGATAGACGACCGCCAGCTGCTCCCGGGGGTCCATCCAGTAGATCGTGTGATATGCGCCACCCCAGCCGTACTCGCCGACCGAACCCGGAATACCGCGCGCACCGACGTCCTTCACCACGTAGAAGCCCAGGCCGAATCCCACGCCCGGCTCATATTCGAGCCCGCCCAGATGGTCGACCGTCATCAGCTCGACGCTCTTGCGGCCGAGGATGCGGATGCCCTCGAGCTCGCCGCCGTTCAGCATCATCTGCATGAAGCGCGCAAAATCGCCGGCCGTCGAAAGCAGGCCGCCGCCGCCCGAGAATCTGCGCTTGGGCCCTTCGGTGAGCCCACCCTGGGTCACTTCGGCGTCCTTGTCCGGCGCGCGCTGGAGCGCGCTGGCCTCTCGTGGAAGCGAGTACACCGTCGCCAGCCTCCCGGCTTCGGATGGCGAAAGGTAGAAACGGGTATCCGTCATCCGCAGAGGCTCGAGGATGCGCTCGCGCAGGAAGGCGTCCAGCGACTTTCCGCTGACGCGCTCGATTACCACGCCGAGCACGTCCGTCGAATAGCCGTACCACCATTTCTCCCCGGGTTGCGCGTCGAATGGCAGCTTCGCGAGCCTTGCAACGGCCTCGCCACGCGATACGTCGTTGCTGGCGAAGAGCCGGTCGATCCCCGCGGCCGCCCAGGAAGTCGCCGCGGGTCCATCGCCGTAGCTGATTCCTGAGGTGTGCGTGAGCAGGTCGTGAATGGTGATCGGCCGCTTTGCCTTCACCGTGTCGATGCCTCCACCTTCGCGCGGCACCGCCACAGTGGTGGCGTCGAAGTCGGGCAGATATCTGCCGACCTCATCCTCGAGGCCGAGCCTGCCTTCTTCCACGAGCATCATCGCGCCGACGCTCGTCAATGCCTTGGTCTGAGAGGCGATGCGGAAGAGGGTGTCCTCACGCATGGGCGCGCGACTTTCGCGATCGCGCAGACCGTACGCCTGCAGGTACGCGATCCTCCCACGACGCGCCACGAGCAGGACGTGGCCTGCGAGCCTGCCTTCGTCGACATATCGACGCATCCTGTCCCCGAGACGAGCCAGGCGAGCGGAGGACATTCCGACCTCCTCGGGCCTGGCTCGAGGGAGCGGATCCGATGCCGGCGCGACCGTCGAGAGGCAGACCAGCGCAGCGGCCGCGAGGCTCGTGAAGGCGGGGGTGCTCATTTATTCTCCGCTTATTTTTAAGTTAGGGTCCGCTGATGCTGGAATGCCACCATGCCTGAATACATCAAGTCCGCCCGGGTCGCTGCCACGACGGCCGAAGCCGAGCAGGAAGCGGTAAGCCGGACCGTCAGCACGATCCTCGCCGAAATCGCGGCCCGCGGCGATGCCGCCGTGCGCGCCTGCTCGGAACGTTTCGACCGCTGGTCGCCCGAAAGCTTCCGGCTCACGCCGTCCCAGATCGAGGCCTGCGTCGCCGAAGTTTCCCGGGGCACCCTGGACGACCTGCGCTTCGCGCAGGCTCAGGTGCGCAACTTCGCGGCGCATCAGAAAGCGGCGCTGCGCGACATCGAGGTGGAGACCCTGCCGGGCGTGTTCCTCGGACATCGCAACATTCCCATCGACAGCGTGGGGTGTTACGTGCCGGGCGGCACTTATCCGCTCATCGCCTCGGTCCACATGGGAGTGGTGACGGCGAAGGTGGCGGGAGTCCGGCGGGTCGTCGCCGCTGCGCCTCCCGTCGACGGCCGGCCTTCCGCGCCCATCGTCGCCGCGATGGCTCTTGCCGGAGCGGACGAGATCTATGTGCTCGGCGGTGTGCAAGCCGTGGCGGCGATGGCGCTCGGCACGCAGTCGATCGCAGCTGTCGATTTCATCGTGGGGCCCGGGAACGCCTACGTCGCCGAAGCCAAGCGCCAGCTGTTCGGCCGTGTCGGCATCGATCTGCTCGCAGGGCCGACGGAAGTGCTGATCATCGCCGACGACAGCGCCACCGCCGAGATGTGCGCGACCGACCTGCTCGGCCAGGCCGAGCACGGCAAGAGCTCGCCGGCCATCCTGCTCACGACCTCGCGCCGGCTCGCTGACGAAACGCTCTCCGAGATCGACCGCCAGCTGAAGACGCTTGCGACCGCTGCCATCGCGGGCGCCGCTTGGCGGGATCACGGCGAGATCATCCTGTGCGCGAGCGACGAGGAGATGATCGGGCTCTCCGATCGCTTCGCCTCCGAGCACGTGCAGGTCCTCACGCGCGAGCCCCGCTACTTCCTGGACCGGCTGCGCCACTATGGCGCGCTGTTCCTCGGCCCGCGCACGAACGTTTCCTTCGGCGACAAAGTGATCGGCACCAACCACACCCTGCCGACGCGGAAGAACGCGCGTTTCACCGGCGGTCTGTGGGTGGGGAAGCTGCTGAAGACCTGCACCTATCAATATGTCGCGACGGACGCGGCATCGGCGCAGCTCGGCGAGGTATGCTCGCGCCTCTGCGCTATCGAAGGCTTCGCGGGCCACCAGGCGCAGGCCGATCTGCGGGTGAAATACTACGGCGGGTCGAACCGCTAGCCCTCTTCGCTCCGGGATGGAAGCCCTCGCGCCGCACCTCGATGCGGAACACGCTCTCGGAAGCAGTGATGAACAGCGTGCGCATTCCAGCTCCGCGCCCGAACTTCACGTTGGTGGGTGATTCCGGCACGGGGATGAAGGCCAGGTCCTTGCCCATGGACGACACGATGCGGATGCCCTGCTTCTGCGGATCGTCGTCGGGGACGGCGAGATAGAGATTGCCGTCGCGGTCGACGGTGATGCCGTCCGGCCCGCTGCCCGGCGCGAAGTCGATGAGCACCCGCCGATCACCCAGGCTGCCGTCCGCGCGCAGCGGGTAGGCAAACAACTGCATCGCACCGGGAACCGTGGGCGTGCTCTCGGGAAGGAAGTCGTTGGCGCCGAAGTCGAGCGAGCCGACGTAGAGCGTCGACTGATCCGGAGAGATCGTGATGCCGTTCGGCTTGCCCGCATCGGCGGCGATGCGCGCCACCTTGCCGTCGGGATCGATGCGGTACACGCCCTGCACGGGCTGCTCGACCGGCTCCGGCCCGAAATAGCGCGGATCCGTGAAGTAGATGCGACCTCGCTCGTCCACCACCAGATCGTTGGGTCCGTTGAACGGTCGCCCCTCGAAAGTGCCGGCCAGCACGGTGCTGCGTCCGGTGGCGAGGTCGGTGCGCACGATGCGGCGGCCGCCGAAATCCGAGCCTTCGGCCACCAGCATCCGCCCTTCTGCATCGAATTCGATCCCGTTCGACTGGCCGCTCGGCGAACGGAACACGCTCGCCCGGCCCGTCCGGAGATCGGATCGCCAGAGGTGGCCGGCTTCGAACGGCTGCCCCTGCTCACGGGTACGGCGCGTCGGGGTGATCTGAGAAAAGTACAGCATGCCGTCCGGTGACTGCGCCGGCCCTTCGGTGAACACTGCACCGGTGAAGATCCTCTCGAGCCTGGCATCGGGCGCGACGATGGAAGCGTCCCCGTGAATGCGCGGCGCTGTGCCCGCGGTCTCCCCGGCGTGAGTCACGGATGCGCATGCCATCGAGGCGAGGAAGAGACGCAGGAGGGGCATGTCACTCATTCAGCGATCCTGGCGGCGGTTCGGCGACACGGTAGCCGACCGGCGGCTCGGCGCCGAGCAGGTTCCGCACGAAGTAGTCCCAGCGTCGGCGGATGACGTAAGCCTGCTGGTCGATCTCGTGTCCCGCATTGGGGACGATGAGCAGATCGAAGTCCTTGTTGGCCTTGACCAGCGCGTCCACGAGCTGAAAGGTGACGGCGGAGTGCACCGCCTGGTCCATGTCCCCCTGGATCAGCAGCAGCCTGCCGCGCAGCCGCTCGACGAGCCGTGCGTTGATCAGAGGCGCCCACGACTCTTCCGTGTAAGGCCCTTGATAGGTCGTCGCCCAGCCGAGATCGTCGCCGCGCGGATCGTGATCCCCCGCCGAGGAGATGCCCACCTTGTAGAAGTCGGGATGTTCGAGAAGCGCGCGCACGGTGGCGAATCCACCCGAGGAATGACCGTAGATGCCGACGCGATCGAGATCCATGTAGGGGTAGCGCCTGGCGAGCTGACGGATGCCGGCGACGTGATCCTCCAGGTTGCCGGCCTGCTGCATGTTGCCGAAAGAGATGTCGTGGAACGCCTTCGAGCGCAGCGGCGTGCCTCTGCCATCGAGGGTCATCACGACGAAGCCGAGCTCGGCGAGACTCTGCATGAAACCGAGCTCCACGATGGCGTGGGTCGCCAGGCCGCGCATGAAGGACTTGGCCGTCTGGATGCGCTGCGGCCCCGGGTAGATCACGTCCACGACCGGATAGCGCCGCGACGGATCGAAGCGCCCTGGCCGGAACAAGGTGCCGTAGAGGGAGGTGCGCCCATCGGCTGCCAGCACCTGGAAAGGCTCGGGCATCGTGTAGCCCTGTTCGAGGAGCGGCGAGAGGTCCGCCGTCTCGAGCTTCATGACCACGCGACCAGCGAGATCGCGCAGCACGGTCACCGGGGCGAGGTCGGGCCGCGAGTAGATGTCGATGAAGTACCGGCCGGTCCGCGAGAAGCCGTCGTCCAGGTCGATGTCGTGGTCGGCATTCTCCGGCGTCAGCAGGCGCAGCCCCTTGCCATCGAGCCGCGAGACGTAGAGATGGCGCTGATACGGATCCTCGCCACGCTCGCGCCCGTTGGCCGTGAAATAAACGAGCCGGCGCGGCTCGTCGACCCGCACGACGTCGCGCACCTTCCATTCGCCGCCGGTGATCCTGTTCTTCAGCCTGCCGCCGCGATCGTAGAGATAGAGATGCCCCCAGCCATCACGCTCGGAGTACCAGAGGATCTCGCCATTGCCGAGGACGGTGGGGCCGCGGCTTCCCCACATGGTCGCTCCGCGGTCCACGTAGGTCTTGCTGGTCTCTTCGATGAGCAGCCGCACGCTGCCGCTCGCAGCGTCGGCGACGAGAAGCTTCCGGCTCTTCCTTCCTTCTTCATTGGGCAGGAGGTAGACGTGCCGGCCATCGGCGCCCCAGAAGACGTCCCCTTCGTCGATGATGGAGCCGATGCCGTTCAGGAAGGACGGATGGCGCACGTCCGTGCGGGCGCCCGTGGCGGCATCGAAGATCGCCATCGAATCCACGTGACTCTTGTGCGCCTCCCCGGGGAATGCGACGGGCTCCCGATAGAGCCGGGGCCGCACCGTGCCGTCTTCCGGCACCTGCTGCAGGAAATACATGTCGAGCACGCCACGGTCGTCGACCTTCTCGACGAGCACGCGCTTCGAGTCCGGCGACCAGAGCGCCACGGTGCGGGAAGGCTGGCGCTTCCGGAACTGCATGAGGCCGTCCTGGCCGCCATACGCGAAACGCTCTGCGCCGTCTTCCGTGAGGCGGCGCTCCGCACCGTCTGCGAGCGAGCGCAGCCACACATCGTATCCCTTGCGGACGACGCTCCATTTGCCGTCGGGCGACACAGCGCCCTCCGGAGCAACGCCCTGTTTGACTCCGGAACAGGCGCCACCGAGCGTGCATTGCCACCGCTCGCCGTCGATGGTGCCCTGCACCGCATGCCCGCCGTCGACGATGTCCAGCCAGTCGAACGGCAGATTGCCTGGCTCGACCTTCCTGTTCGTCGCACCGGCAAGCGCCGTCGCCAGGGCCGTGTGATCGAATGCCGGCTCCCGCTGCCGCCTCTCGGCATCGACGCGCACGAACTTCTTTCCGTCCTTCGTCTCACGCAGGTAGTAGAGCGTGTCGCCGTCCCCTAGCCATGCGTGCCGCACATCCCCGTTGATGATGTACCGCTGCGCATTGCGCAGCACGAACCGTTCGGCGCGCGCATAGTCCTGTTCCGTGAGTGGCGCCGGCGAATCACCGGCCATCGCCGGGCCGATGCCAGCCAGGAGCGCGGCGATGACGCTGCGGCGATGTCGCATGATCTCAGAACTTCACGGTGAGCCCGGCGTAATAGTAGCGGCCAATGGTGTCGTAGGTGCGGGGATCGGTGTTATACCCGAAGATGTTGCCCTCGTACCCCTGCGCGATCACCGGCGGCTGCTTGTCGAACAGGTTGTTCAGGCCGACATACAGCGAGTACCGCTGCTGACTGAAGCGCACCTGCATGTCGGTGTACCAATAGGCCGGGATTGCATTGCCGTCGAAGGAAAGATCCGTGGCGCGGAGCGTCTTGCCGATGTATTTCTCCGTGAGGGCGATGCGCCACGGCCCTCTGTCGAAGCTCACCCTCAGGTTGGCCCGATCCGCCGGATACGTGCTGAGCCGGCGCGACTCGATGATGTCGGCTCCGAGCACCGGCCTCGTCTCGTACCTGAGAAGGTGCGTGTAATCGAGAGCGAAGGCGAGATCCGCGCCCAGCGAGGTCCATGGCAGGCCGTACGATGCCTGAACGTCGAGACCGGAAGTCCTGAGGGTCGAAACGTTCAGGGACTGGTTGTCGACGCGCAGCAGCGTCTGCGTGACGGGGTCGCGGGTGATCGTGTCGCAGAAGAAGGAATCGGCCGTATTGGCGCACTGATCCAGCAGGGTCTGCGTGCCGAGCTGCTCGATGGCGTTGTCGATGTCGATCTCGTAGTAATCGACGGAGAATGAGGCGCGCGGCAGCGCACGCGGCGTCAGCACCAGACCGAAAGTCAGCGTACGGGCGATCTCCGCGTCCAGATCCGTATTGCCGCCCGAGTAGGTGTAGATGATCGGGTTCTCCTGCACGAAATCGGAGCCGATGCCGAGCGAGGCGCAATAGGCCTGCCGCGCCGCGGCCGTCTGAGGATCGAGCCCGGTGGTCACACCACCGCCCGCGCAAGGGTCCAACGCGGACGCTCCGCCGTAAGTCGGAGGTGCGTACAGCTCGCCGATGTTCGGTGCGCGCACGGCGCGTGCTTTCACGGCGCGCAGGCGCAAATCGTCGACGGGCTTCCAGGAGCCGCCGAACTTCCACGCGTTCGCTCTTCCGACCGTCGTGTAGTCGGCGGTCCGGAACGCCGCTTCGAGCTCGACGAGCCGGGCGAACGGAGCATCCTTCAGCACCGGCGCGTTGACCTCGACGAAAGCTTCCTTCACGGAATAGTCGCCGGAGACCGGGAACTGCTGGGCGCCGGTGAGCAGCCCGGCGGCGAAGGCGGAATCCGGCTCGAACTGGCTGTCCTCCTTGCGCCATTCGACGCCGGCGGCCATGCCGAAGGGACCGGCCGGCAGCGCGAACAGATCGCCCGAGATGGATGCCGTCGCGAATCGCTGTCCCACCTCGGCCTGCTGCACGCCGTCCGCGCGCAGATAGTTCAATTCCGGCTCCGTCAGCGCCTGTCCGGTGAACAGGTTGATCGGCAGGCAGCCTCTGGCTCGCGCGCTGGCGCTGGCGCACTGATAGCCGCCGGCGCCATCGGATTCGACGCGCAGCGCATCGTACATGTTGACGTTGCTCGCGAGATGCTGGAGCAGGGACATGCTCGTGCGGCCGTACCCATACGCCGCCTCCCACCGCCACTTCCCCTCCGTCGTCGGCGATTCCAGCTCGCCATCGAAACCGACGACGCCGCGATAGGTATGCCGCCTGAAGGCGTAGCCGCGGCCACCCAGCTCGTACAGCAGGCGCCCGAATCCGAACTCGGTCCTGTCGGAAGGGATCTGATCGCGGATGCCCTGCGGGATGAAGGGATTGTCCACCGGGATCGTCACGGGGATCGCATTGGGCGAGGCGCCACCGATGTTGGAAGTGCTGCCGCTCTGGAAGAACGTCGGCTGGATCAGCGCGAGCGTCTCGGTGCGCGCGAAGTTCGTCTCGAGGAACAGCCGGACATCGTTCGAGAACTGGTAGCTCGCATTGCCGCCCAGCATGTATCGCTTCGAGGGCATGAGGAGCAGGCGGTAGTCCTGCACGTTCAGGCCATCGCGCGCAGGGTCGTACGCATCGAGCGTGCCATCGGGCAGCACCACGGTGCGGATCGCCGCTGCCGAAGCCGTGCGGCTGTTCGGGAAGAAGATCGTCTGCCGGCCCGTCACCGGGCTGTTGGCTGCGGGACCCACGATCGCATCCTGCGGGCGGGCCAGATCGAGCAGCCGGATCGTATCCTTCGAGAAGTCTCGATCGCCTGCGCTGACCGGCTCGGTCTTGTTGAACGAAGCGTATCCCATCGCGCTGATGCGCCCCTCGGCGCCGCTCGTGCCGGCGAGCAGCGAGAAGCCATGGCTCTCCCCGTCGCCCTGCGCCGCCTGCCCATACTGGCTCGTGAACTCGAGCCCCTCGAACTTCCTGCGCAGGATGATGTTGAGCACACCCCCGATGGCGTCCGAGCCATACACCGCTGAAGCCCCGCCGGTGGTCACCTCCATGCGCTCGACGAGGATGGAGGGGATCGTGCTGAGGTCCACGATGCCCTGGTTCTGCACGCCGGAAACATAGCGGCGCCCGTTGACGAGGGTCAGCGTCCGGTTCTCGCCGAGGCCACGCAGGTTGATGGCCGTGACGCCGGCATTGTTGGCGCCCGTATTGCTCACCTCCTGACCGAAGTTGATCGCGCTCACGGCGGGAATCTGGTTGATGCTGTCGCCGATGTCGAAATTGGCATCGTCCGCGAGGGATTGCGCCGACAGAACCTGCAGCGGCGTGGACGTGGTGTCGTTCGTGCGCGCGATGCGCGAGCCCGTGACGATCACCTCCAGCGAAGGCTCTTCCTGAGCGGCTGCAGACCCGTCCGGTGTCTGCGCATCAGCGCCGGGTGCGCACAGGGCACCGAGGGCGAACAGTGGAATCGACATGAGCGGGATGCGATGAAGCAACATGGCGGCTCTCCGGCGGGTGCATGCCACTAGGACGCGGGGAGGCTGGCCAACCACAAGCGAGACCCGGAATGGCCGGACGCTCGCCGCGCCGGCCTCGACCCCTTGCGGCTCACGTGCGCTGGCGCGTCTTGCTGAGATAACCAACGATCGCGCGACACGGCGATCCGTACTGGAGAGTCACACGATGATTGCCGGAACGATGAAGCGTCTCGCGTGCCTGCTGCTGTTCCCGGTCGCGGCCATGGCCGAGGAAGCCCCTCTCCAGCAGCTCGGAGCATTCGTGGAAAAGGGCCTCGCGGACTGGTCCACCCCCGGCCTGGTGCTCGCCGTGGTGAAGGACGATGCCGTCGCATTCGAGACTGGATATGGCGTGCGCGAGGTCGGCAAGCCGGAGCGCATCGATGCCCATTCGCGGGTGGGCATCGGCTCGACCAGCAAGGCCTTCGGTGCGGCTGCCATCGCGAGCCTGGTCGCGAAGGGTCGCCTCGGCTGGGACGATCGCGTCACCGACTTCCTGCCCGACTTCCAGCTGCATGACCCGTCCGTGACGCACGACGTGCGGGTGCGGGACATCCTTTCGCATCGCGTGGGACTCGATCTGACGGACGAGAATCGCCTTCTGGCGGTAGCCACCGACACGCACGATTTCATCCGCCGCCTGCGATACGTCGAGCCCGCGCAGCCGTTCCGCTCGAACTACGTCTACAGCAATGCGATGTTCACGACGGTTGGCGAAGTCGTCGGAGCCGTCTCCGGCAAGCGCTGGGATGCCTATCTGAAGGAGGCGATCTGGGAGCCGCTCGGCATGCGGGAAACCGGCGCGAGTCTCGATGAGGCGCTGGCCAGCGCCAATCACGCGACGGCTCATGCGCTCGTGGGCAAGGGCTTGCGCGCTCTGCCGCACTGGGAGCCGGAGCGAAGCGTCTTCGAGATCACCGGCCCTTCGGGCGCGGTCATCTCCACGGCGCACGACATGGCTCAGTGGCTGCGGCTGCAGCTCGGTGATGGCAGGATCGGCGATCGTCAATTGATCGACGCGGCGATCTTTCACGAGATGCACACCGCCCACACACCGATGCGCGACGTGAAGGGAGCCACGAGCTGGTTCCGTCACGTGCCGGCCGCGGCGCTGAAGATCTCCGACCAGTCGTACGCCATGGGCTGGCGCGTGTCGCGCTATCGCGGCCGACCGATGATCTGGCACGGTGGCACGGTCAGCGGATTCCGCACCGTCGTCGCCTTCATGCCGCAGGAGAAGCTGGCGGTCTTCGTCAACGGCAACCGCGAATCGCGGTTCCCCTTCGCGGTCGCGCTGACCGTGTTCGATTCGTATCTGGGCATCCACGACACCGACTGGAGCCAGCTCTTCCTCACCGAAAGGCGGGAGCAGGAGAAGGAAGCGGCCGCCGTCGAGGAACGGCTGCAGCGCGACCGCATCAGGGGAACGAAGCCGGCGTTGCCGCTCGAGCGGTACGCCGGCCGGTATTCGGATGGCGCCGGTTTCGGTGAAGTCGAAGTGAGCCGTGCCGATAAAGGACTGGCGCTGCGGCTCGGGAGCCGCCGCGGCGTGCTCGAGCACTGGCATCACGAGATCTTTCGCGTGCACTGGGACGAGCTGGTGCCCGATGAGACGTTCGTCAGGTTCGAGATCGATCCGGCGGGCGCCCCGGCGGCGCTGATGATCGACGATATCGGTCGGTTCAAATCCATCGGTCCGGAAAGGCCAGGTCATGAGCACTGACAGGCGGGATTTCGTGCGGACGGCAGCGCTGGGCGTTTGTTCCAGCGTGATTGCAGGGCAGGCGACGTCTGCAGGCGCCGCGGCAAGATCAGGCGACTCGGATCTCGGCCGCTACCTTCGCCACCCCGGGCCGAAGGAGACCGTGCGAGGCCTCAAAGCCGCCTGCAGCACGCAGAGCGCGATCGCCACCGAGACCATCGTGAAGACGCTTCGGCAGGGCGGCAATGCCGTCGATGCGGCAATCGCCGGCGCGATGGTGCAGGCCGCGGTCGAGCCCTATCAGAGCAACCACACCGGCACGGTTTCGTTCCTCTGCTACGAGGCGAGGACGGGCCGGTTCCACCAGCTCGACAGCACCGGAACGTTCCCCGGCGGCATCGCGCCCTTCCGCCCGGGTCGCGGAGGCGAAGAGTCGTCCGGGGGCCGCCTTTCCGTAGGCCGGGCGAGCGCGTGCATTCCGGGCTTCATGCCCGGGATGAAGGCGCTGTACGAGAAATTCGGCTCGCGGCCCTGGGCCTCGCTCTGCGAGGACGCCATCCGCTGGGCGGAAGAGGGGCATCCGGTCTCGAGCGTCGAGTACGGCGGCTACACCGAGGAGCTCGACTCGCTCAGCTATTTTCCGGAGAGCCGGCGCTTCTTTCTTCCCGATGGCTATCTGCGTCCCGTCGGCTCGCGCTTCCGCTCGAAGGAGATGGCGCAGACGCTGAGGAAGGTGGCTGCGGAAGGCCCGGACCACATGATCACCGGCGCGTGGGCGGATGAATTCGTCGCGACGGCGAACGCCATGGGCTGGAAGATCGGGAAGGCCCACATGACGGAAACGCCGCCCCGCTGGCTCGAGCCGCTGCGCTTGCGGCATCACGAGTACGAGATCGTGGGCCTCGCGCCGCCCCAGCAGCAAGGCATCTTCTGCGCGCTCGTGCTCGGCATCCTGCGGCACCTCGGCATCCGCGACGTCGCGCCGGGATCGGCGGAGCACTTCTTCTACATGTCTCACGCGCTGCGTTGGGGCCTCTATCATTGCGGCTATCTCGGCGATCCCGTCGTCGCGGACTATGGGTTCGAGCAGCTTCTCGACGATTCGCTGCATGCCGTGGCCGCTAGCCTCATCCGCGGCCTGCGGCCGAAGATCGATCTCACGCGGCACGTCGAGCTCACACGGTCACCTTCCGGCAGCAGCGGGCTGCCCACGGGTGAGGAAGCCAGGCTGAACGCGAAGCCCTCGACCTGCGAGCTCAGCATCGTGGATGGCGAAGGCAACTGGGTGCAGATGACGCACACGCTGCAATCCGGAGGCATTCCCGGGATGGTGATCGGCGGTGTGCCCATGAGCGGCTCAAATGCGCTGTTCACCGGTATCAGCGGTGACATGGACGCCAAGCTGGTGGCCGGAACCCGCATGCGGCGCGCGCTCGGCAGCACCATCGTCCTGCGCGACGGCCGGCCGGCCTTCTCGCTCGGAACGCCCGGGAATGTCTACTTCACCGTCCCACAGGTGCTCACGAACCTGCTGGACTTCCGCATGGAGCCCTACGCCG
>JBGAIL010000136.1:0-13013 GCA_044225565.1 Steroidobacteraceae bacterium
ACGGCCGCCTGGTCGGCGGGCGCCAGCGGCACGCCCGGCGCAATGGGAGCGACTTCCTTCAGCTCCGTGCGCTCCACGGTGCGGGGCTGATGCACCACCAGCGTGGCGGCGGCGATGTCTCCGAGGCGTTTGGAATCCCGGCGCACCAGCATGCTCACGATCGCGAAGCCGTAGAGCAGGGGCAGGAAGTCCGCGACGCGCAGCAGGTTGCGCGTGAGCGAGGCAGCCGGCGTGACCGGCAGCCCGTCGTCCATCACCACTTTCAGCCCGAGCAGGCGCTTGCCCGGCGTCGCGCCGGAGAGGCCGAGCTCGAAAGCGACGGGATAGAACCATTCGAGCGCGAACGCGAGGATCATCCAGAACGCGAAGCCGATGCCGCCGATGAAGGACGAGCCGATGGCCGCGCAGTACAGGATGGCGAGACGGAAGAGCCAGTCGAGCAGGAAGGCGTAGAAGCGGACGCAGAGCCCCGCGGGGCGCATCTCGAGGAGGATGCCTTCCGGGGTCTCCGCCGGAACGAGCGTGTCGAGGATCGCCGCCGTCATGCCGCCGGCATGACGCTCACGCTTTCACGACGATCGTGTCGGCGATCTTGTCGTGCAAACAGCGGCGCTCCTCGCCGAAGATCCACAGGGAGTCGAGCAGCCCGTAGATGAGGCCGGCCACGGGCACCATCGTGATCAGCGTGTTGACCACGTTGCGCAGCCAGAAGATGCGTCCCACCGAGGCTTTCGAGCCATCGACCCTCACCACCTTGATGCCGAGCAGCTTCTTGGCGATGGTCTGCCCGTTGCGCTGCACCAGGATGTACGTGATGACGGCCCAGGCCAGGGCGCCCACCAGCATGAACGTGCCGCCTGCGGCCATCGCGCCCATGACGGCGGCGGCATTCAGTTGTTGCCGTGCCGCGGCGGCGACCAGCGCGCCGAAGGAGCCGGTCGCGAAGAGCGGGCCGTAGATGAGGATGCCGGCGATGATGCCATCGAGGATCGCGGCGATGAGGCGGATGAGCCGGTCGGCCTTCTCGAGGCCGCCGGTGGCGGCGACGTCGGCCACGGCCGCCTGAGGCGGCGCATAAGGATTCGGCGTATTCATCGAAGCAGCCCCTCCCTCAAGGGTCGAGGCTCTTGCCGGCCTCTGGCGGCCAGATTAGCCGCCGGGCCGCATTCCCGCAATGCGCGGCCCTACTTGAAGGACTTCAGGGCCTCGACCAGCTTGCCGGGGCCCGTGGCCACCGGATCGAACGCCGGGATGCCGAGGCGCTTCCCGATCTCGCCCAGGTACTCGCCGCGCTTCGCCTCGCCGAGCCTGGAGGTGTTCACCGCGACGCCGACGCAGCGGATCGCCGGATTGGTGATGCGGCCGACCTGCAGGTTCAGATCGATGCAGCGCTCGAGCGTGGGGAGCGCGAAGTCCGGGTAGCCGTCGATGCTCTCGCGGCCGGCGTCGTGGCACAGCACGATGGCATCGGGCTGGGAGCCGTGCAGCAGGCCCGTGCTCACGCCCGCGTACGCCGGATGGAACAGCGAGCCCTGGCCTTCGATGACGTCCCAGTGGTCGGCGTCGTTGTCGGGAGAGAGCCATTCCGCGGCGCCTGCGATGAAATCCGCGATCACCGCGTCGATGGCGACGCCGCCGCCCGCGATGAGGATGCCGGTCTGGCCGGTGGCGCGGAAGGTCGCCTTGAAGCCGGCCTGCTGCATGCCGCGCGCGATGCTGAGCGCGGTGTACTTTTTTCCGACCGCGCAGTCCGTGCCGACGGCGAGGAGGCGCTTGCCGGTGCGCTTGCGGCCCGAGCCGACGGGGAAGGCGCGATCCGCGTGCCGCACGTCGAAGAGCTTGCGGCCCGAGCGCTGCGCGGCCGCGGCGATCTCGGGCACGGTGCCGAGGCGCATGTGCATGCCGCTCGCCACGTTGAGCCCTGCATCGATCGCCTGCACGATCGGAGCGATCCACGATGGCGCGATCCTGCCGCCGAAAGGCGCGACGCCGATGACGAGTGTCTGCGCTCCAGCATCGATCGCCTGCGCGGGCGTCATGTCCGGCACGCCGAGATCCACCTTGCACGCGGGAAGGCGCAGCTGGCCGACGCAGGCTTCAGGACGCCAGTCGACCAGGCCGAAGCCCGTCTTGGCGTCCAGCGGCGCGGCGACGTCGCCGAGGAACACGAGATACTTCTGCGGAATGACCATGGGCTGCGCGATCCTGGATGTTTGAGTGCGGGACCGCGGCAGTATGCGTGGGTCGCGCGAGAGGATAACGCTGAAAGCGCGGCTCGGAGGCGCGCGAATCTGTCGCCGCGCGCGGGTCGAAAAGAGTAAACGCGACGCGCGGCCTCAGTCTTGCGGATCTGCGAGCAGGCGGCCGAGTGGTACGCCGGCATACGGCTTGATGGACTTGGTCACTACATAAGTCCAGTAGCGCTCGATGCCGAGGTCCGCGCGCAGCGCCTTCTCTATTGCGGCCTGGTAGGCATCGATGTTCGCGACGACGAAGCGCAGGACGTAGTCCACCTCCCCGCCCACCGCCCAGCATTCCACGATCTCCGGAATCTGCGCGACCGCCTGCTCGAAGCGGCGGAAATCCTGCGTGCGGTGACTTTCCAGCGCCACGGGCACGATGACGTGAGTGAGCTGGGCGAGCCGCTCGAGCGCGACGTCCGCGTGATAGCCGCGCAGCACGCCCGATTCCTCGAGCTTGCGCACCCGCTCCCAGGTGGGGCTCGAGGTGAGGCCCACCTGATCCGCGAGCCGCGCGGTGGGCAGCCGGCCATCGGACTGCAGGGCCTCGAGGATCCTCAGGTCGAACTTGTCGAGCTTCATCGTGCGTGTCTCCGCGCCTCTCGCGAGCGCATTCTGCGGGTCGTGCCGGCCGCAGGAAATCCGGCTGGTTGCGCCCGGCCCGATCCGCAAACTCGTTGGCCGGGCCCCCCGCACACTGGCGTCCTGACGGATTATAGGAAAAACGCGTGGAAGTGCTGACCCCGGTACGCCCTAAACAAGGAATTCATTCGCGGCTCGCGGATCCGGAGCTCGTGCGCAGCCAGATCTACGTCGACGGGCGCTGGATGCCCGCGCGTGACGGTGGCCTGCAGCCGGTGCGGAATCCTGCGACCGGCGAGTGGCTTGGCTCCGTGCCTGCCGCCGGTGCCGCGGAGACCCGCATCGCAATCGAGGCCGCGCAGCGCGCATGGCCGGAATGGCGCGCGCGCACTCCAGACTCGCGCGGCGCGATCCTGCGCAAGTGGGGAGAGCTGATGCGCGCGGCTAGCGAGGATCTCGCCCTCATCATGACGCTGGAGCAGGGCAAGCCGCTCGCCGAGGCGCGCGGTGAGATCAGCTACGCGGCGAGCTTCCTCGAATGGTTCGCGGAGGAGGGGCGTCGCGCTTATGGTGAAACGATCCCGAGTCACAAGCCGCAGCGCCGGCTGCTGACCATTCGCCAGCCGATCGGTGTCACGGCGGCGATCACGCCGTGGAATTTTCCTTCCGCCATGATCACCCGCAAGGCGGGCGCTGCGCTCGCTGCCGGATGCCCGATGGTCGTGAGGCCTGCGGACGAGACGCCGTTCTCGGCGCTCGCGCTCGCTGTCCTGGCGGAACGGGCCGGCGTGCCTGCAGGCATCTTCTCCGTGGTCACGGGCGATGCCCGCACCATCGCCGCGGTTTTGACCGAAAGCAGTGCGGTGCGCGCGCTGTCCTTCACCGGATCGACGGAAGTGGGCCGCATCCTGCTCAAGCAAAGCGCCGACACCGTGAAGAAGGTTTCGCTGGAGCTCGGGGGGCACGCGCCATTCATCGTGTTCGACGACGTCACCGTCGGGCGTGCCGCGCAGCTGGCGCTCGGCGCCAAGTTCGCGACGTCGGGGCAGGACTGTCTCGCCGCGAACCGCATCATCGTGCACCGGCGCATCTATGAGGAGTTCGTCGAGGCGTTCACGGCACTCACCGCCGGAATGGGCGTGGGCAACGGCCTCGATCCGGACGTCGTCATCGGCCCGCTCATGTCGGAGAGCGCCGTGGAGCGCTGCGAGCGCCAGGTGAGCGACGCGGTGCAGCACGGCGCGAAGGTGCGCTGCGGCGGCAAGCGCCATTCCGCCGGCCCGCTCTTCATGCAACCCACCGTGCTCAGCGATGCGACCCGCGAGATGTCCATCTGGCGGGAGGAGACTTTCGGCCCCGTCGCGGCGATCGCGCCGTTCGACACCGAGGACGAGGCCATCGCCGTCGCCAACGACACCGAGTATGGCCTCGCCGCCTATATCTGCACGAACGACCTCGGGCGCGCGCTGCGCGTCGGCGAGGCGCTGGAGTACGGCATGGTGGCGGTGAACACGGACAGCTTCACCGGCCCGCCGATCCCCTTCGGCGGCATGAAGCAGTCCGGGCTCGGCCGTGAAGGCTCGCGCCACGGCCTCGACGAGTATTCCGAGATCAAGTACCTGTGCCTGTCGGTGGACGCCGCCTGACGGGAAGCCCGTTTCGAACGAAGCCATCCGAACGAAGAAAGCCGATCATGAACGACATTGCGAAAAGCCCCGAAGCCCTGCAGCGCCAGGACCGCGCCTCCATCCTGCACCCGTTCACTCCGCTCAAGCAGTTCTCGAGCGGCGAGGCGGCGGGCCGCATCGTCACGGGCGGCTCGGGCATCCGCATCCGCGACCAGGCGGGGCGGGAGCTCATCGATGCCTTCGCGGGCCTCTATTGCGTGAACGTCGGCTACGGCCGCCGCGAGATCGCGGATGCGATCCACGAGCAGGCGCTCGAGCTCGCGTACTACCACGCCTATGCGGGGCACTCGAACGAGCCGGCGATCCGGCTCTCGCAGCGCGTGCTCGCGATGACGCCGGGCAAGATGAAGCGCATCTACTACGGCATGTCCGGCTCGGACGCGAACGAGTCGCTGGTCAAGATCGTCTGGTACTACAACAACGCGCTCGGCCGGCCGAAGAAAAAGAAGATCATCTCGCGCTGGCGCGGATATCACGGCGGCACCGTGATCTCGGGCAGCCTCACGGGCCTCGAGGTGTATCACCGTGCGTTCGACCTGCCGCAGGGCCCTGTCCTGCACACGAGCACGCCTCACGCATACTGGAACGCGCCGCCGGAGATGAGCGAGCGCGACTTCTCGCGCCAGCTCGCGCGCGAGCTCGAGGAGATGATCGAGCGTGAAGGGGCGGACACGGTCGCCGCGTTCATCGGCGAGCCCATGCTGGGCACGGGCGGCCTCATTCCGCCGCCGGAAGGCTATTGGGAAGAGATCCAGAAAGTGCTGCGCCGGCACGACATCCTGCTCATCGCGGACGAAGTCGTGTGCGGCTTCGGTCGCATGGGCACGCCCTTCGGCTGCCATTACTTCGGCATCGAGCCGGATCTCATCACCGTCGCGAAGGGGCTGACGAGCGCCTACCTGCCGCTCTCCGGCGCCATCGTGGGCGAGAAGGTGTGGGCGGTGCTCGAGCAGGGCTCGGACACCTACGGGCCGTTCGCACACGGGTACACCTACTCGGCGCATCCGCTCTGTGCGGCAGCGGGGCTCGCGAACCTCGAGCTGATCGAGCGCGAGAAGCTCATCCCGCACGTCGCGGAGGTCGGCGCCTATTTCGTGAAGCGGTTGAAGGAGACGTTCGACGGCCGGCCTTACGTCGCCGAAATGCGCGGTGCGGGCCTGCTGGGGGCGATCGAATTCGCGGCGGATCCGAAGGCGCGGCGTCGCTTCGACGCCGGCCAGAAGGTCGGCGCGCAGTTGTCAGCGGCCTGCCTCGAAGAGGGTGTGATCAGCCGCGCCATGCCGCACGGCGACATCCTCGGCTTCGCGCCTCCATTCGTCATCACGCGCGACGAAGTCGACGACGTGCTCAAGCGCGTCGCGAAGGCGGTCGAGCGGGTGACCGCGAAGCTCTGAGAGCGGAGTGCGGCGGTTGCGGCGCTCTAAGCTAAGCGCCGCGACCCCGCGCCATGCTCATGACGAGATCGGCCGCGGTATGGAAATCGCTCACCGGAATTCCGGTGAGCCCGCGTATCTCCTCCGCGAACGGGCAGAACGCCGAGCACTCGAGCAGGACTGCTCCAACGGAGCCGGCCGGTTCGAGCGCGCGCCGCACCGTAGCCAGCACGTCCTCACGCAGTTGCGCCAGCTCGATCTCGGGTTGTGGCGCGGCGAGCGCGCGCCAGCTGGCCGAGTCTTCGATTCCCGTCACGACGATCCGGTCGAAGGGCGGCTCGGCACCGCCGGCGTGCAGGAAGCGCGCGTCGAGCTGCCGCCGGTCGTAAGTGAGCACGGCCAGCTTGCGGCTCGGGGCTAGCGTGTTTAGCAACAGCGGAAGCAAGAGCAGAGAGGACATGAGCACGGGCACGCGGACTCGCGCCGCAACGGCTTGCTGATACACCGCAGCGAATCCGCACGAAGCGATGATCGCCCGCGCGCCCCGGCTTTCGAGCCGTAGCGCGGCCTCGCAGTAGGCATCGCCGAGAGCGGGATCGGCCGCGACGATCCGGCTCACGTAGGCATCCCGCGCGGTCTCGTAGATCACCGGATAAGGGTACGAGCGTTCGTTGCCCACGCAGCCCGGGAACGTGAGGGGGCGGTTCGCCAGCTCGATGACCCCGAGCGGCGCCGCGCTGGGCTGCGATCCGCAAGCCATCGAGGGGGTCATCCGGTGACGTATCTCGCCGTCGCCGATTCCATGAGGTGGTTGCACAGCGTGATCCAGTCATAGACCGGCCGGCCGAACTCGGACTTGATCAGGGGCCGGAAGCGCGGAAAGCCCGTGCACTCGAGCAGCCAGTGCGTGATGTCGGGGTTGGCCTTCCACAGCTTGCGCGCCGCACCCATGACGTCCTCTTCGAGGGCGCCCCATTCCGTGGTGGTCTCCCTGGCAATCCAGTTCTTCCAGCTGCGGGTGCCCTGGATACCGCCGATGGCGATGGGCACGTCGCCGCCCGGCTCGATGCCGCAGAAGCGCAGGTATTCGGGCTTGAGCGTGTTCGCATCGAAGCACAGCAGCCCGATGCGCCCGCCCTTCGGCACCATGTTCTTCAGGAGGGACAGCTGCAGCAGGCTCGAGCAGGCGACCGGGATGGAGACCGCGTCACGGATCGCCGCCTGGTGAGCGATCGTGTATCCGCAATCGCAGGTGATGGCCGAGACGCCGGCGGCTTCGAGCTCGCGCGCCGTCTGCACGTAGGCTGGCGTCAGGTCGAGGTTCCCGCCGACCACCTCGCAGGCCCATGCGTTGGGCACCGGCCTGGACACGGTGGGGTACTCGAACCAGTCCGCGTCGTCGAAGCCGATCGGGGGTGGCGGCAGCGCGCTGTGCGGATCGGCCAGGCCGAGAATTCCGAGGGTCTTCGCGCGCCGCGCGTTCGAGACGGGCGTGCTTACTGCAGGATCCATTCGTTCCACCGTTTGATGAGTCGCGCCGTGTTGTCCACGCCGTCCGGGCCGGTGGCGACGTACCAGTCCGGGTCGACGACGAATTGCTTCGCCAGATTGTCGGGGTGCGAAGGAAGGTGCCGCGCCCTCTCGGGATCGAGATGGCGGTAGGCGCCCTCGTTGGTGGGACCATAGGCGATGCGGCGGGCGAACACCGCCTGCTGCTCCGCGCGCATCGCGAATTCCACGAAGCGCTGCGCGTTCGCCTTGTGTGGCGCCTTCTTCGGGATCACCCAATAGTCGAGCAGCAGCTTGCCCTGCTCGTAGGTGAAGCGGATGCCCTTCGCAGCGAACGCTGGCTCGTTGACGCGACCATCGTAGACTTCACCGAGCGCCACCTGCCGGTCGCGGAACAGCTGCTGGCCTTCGGAGCCGACACGCCACCATTTCACGATGTGCGGCTGGATGCGATCCAGCGAGCGGAATGCACGCTCGATGTCGAGCGGATAGAGCTCCGACATCGGCACGCCGTCGGCGAGCAGCGCTTCTTCCCAAGGCCCGTCGCCGTACTGCCCCGTGTACATCGTGCGCTTGCCGGGAAAGCGCTTCGTGTCCCAGAAGTCGGCCCAGCCGTGCGGCGCTTCGCGGATGCGATTGGAGTCGTAGGCCACGACCTGCGAGTAGAACAGCGCCGGCGCGCCCCACGGCTTGCGGATCTTCTCGGCGATGCCCGCGAGCTGCGCAGGGTCGAAGCGCGAATAGTCGATGTCCTCGAGCATGCCGAGCTTGGCGGCGCGGGCGGCCTCGATGGCCATGAGGTCGATGACGTCGATCTCGACGTTGTCCGCCTCGTGCATCAGCTTGAGCTGCGACACCTTCATGTCGTCGGCGAAGCCGATCACCTTGATGCCCGTCTCCTTCTCGAAGGGCCGCACGTAGGCTTCGAGGTTCGCCTCGGCCCAGGTGCCGCCGCCGATGTGCACCACGACCGTGTTGGGGTCCGGCTCCTTCGCGGCGCAGCCCCAGAGCAGCGCGGCGAGGCCCAGTGCCGCGAGCGCCCGGCATTTCGGGACCGAGGTGCGGCGGGGCAGCTGCATGGAGGATCACCTGTCGGAATCGAGCGCGCCGTGCGCGAGCCGCAGCAGTTTCGGTCGCAGCATCCACAGGATCAAGGCAGATCCGACTGTAATCGCGATGAGGGACAGTGCGACCGGACCTATGCCGATGCGGCTCGCCAGACTGCCGAAGATGCCCGTGAGCCAGCTGCCGATGCCGATGGTGAGATACCAGCTGCCGACGGCGAACGCCGCATGTCGCGCGGGGGCGAGGCGGCTCACGGCTGCGATCTGCGTCGGCCACACCAGCAGGTCGCCGATGGCGAAGGCGGCGTACATGGCGACGATCCACCAGAGGCTGAACTCTTGCGCAGGGGAGGCGGCTTTCTCGGCGAGGCCGAGCATGAGAACGCCGTAGCCGCAGGCGAGCGCCAGCAGGCCGCCGGCGAGCTTCAGCACCACGTCCGGCTCGCGGCCCCGCGCGGCGAGTGAGCGCCACAGCCGCGCGGCGGGCAGCGTGAGCAGGATGAAGACCAGCGTACTCACGCTCAGCAGCCAGGTGGCGGGCACTTCGAAGCCGAGCACGTGCCGGTCCACGTGCGTGCGGGTCTCCAGGTTCAGCATGCCGCCCTTCTGATAGAAAGTGACGGCATAAACGATGACGAACAGGCTCATCAGCACCGCCACCAGGATGCGGGCGCGCTCCACGGGCGTGGCGCGGATCTCCGCGCCGCGGGTCGCGACCACCTGCTGCCTGTCGGGCGCGAGGCCGATGTCGCCCAGCACCTTCTTGTGCCGTGCGACGTACCATGCGAGGCCGCCCGCCATGCCGAGCCCCGCCGCGGCGAAGCCGTAGTGCCAGCCGACTTTCTCGCCGAGCGTCCCTGCGACGAAGTTGGAGAGGAGCGCGCCCAGATAGATGAAGGCCATGAAGATGCCGTAGCCCTCGTCGCGCCGGCGATCGCCCGCTTCGTACAGCTTGCCGACGATGGAGGAGACCGTGGACTTGATGAACCCCGTGCCCACCACGATGAGCACCAGGCCCAGCACGAAGCTCCACGCCTGCATCGCATAGGCGGCGGCGAGAGAGGCACCCGAGCCCTGGGGCGCGCACCGGCCGGAGCGCAGCGCGGACGAGATGGCCGCATCCGGCCAGATCTTGCCCAGCGTGATGCCGCAGCCGTGCAGCCATTCGCCGATGGGCTGGCCCGCGAGCTGCCCGGCGAGCCAGGGGTAGAGCGCCGGGCCGGCCAGCAGGAAATGCCCTGCGGCCACGCAGACACCGCCCCAGAGGATGCATCGGCGCTCTCCGAAGTACCGGCTGGCGAGATAGCCCCCCACGGCCGGTGCCGAGAACACCGCGCCGGTGTAGAGCGCATAGAGCGCCAGGGCATCCTCGCTGCTCCAGCCGAACCCGCCGGTGGCCGTGGGCGCCGTGAGGAACAGCACCAGCAGGCCGAGCATTCCCCAGTAGCTGAAGCGCTCCCAGAACTCGGTGATGGCGACGAGATAGAGGCCGCGAGGCTGCTCGCGCAGCAGGCGCCACGCGTGGCTCGCGCCCGATGGTGCGGTTGTGGGGGAAGAGGTCACTCGCTCAGGGTAGGGTGCGGGCTTCCAGGGCGCAAGATACATTTCAAATTAAACGTAAATGATGCTAGCGTGACGGCCCCCCGAACCGATCTGGAAGACGCCGTCCCATGCGCGAAGTGCCCGGCCTGCATTTTTCCCTCCAGGAGTACTCCTCCCGGCTCGCCCGTGTGCGCGAGCAGATGGCGAAGCGCGGCATCGACCTGCTGGTGCTCTCCGACCCCTGCAACATCTATTACGTGAGCGGGTACGACGCGTGGTCGTTCTACGTTCCCCAGGTGCTGCTGGTGCCGCTCGAAGGCGAGCCGGCCTGGATCGGTCGCGAGATGGACGCGGGCGGCGCCCATCTCACGAGCTGCCTCGAAGCGGACGACATCCTCAGCTACGGCGACCAGTTCGTTCAGGCCGCGGACGCCCATCCGATGTCCCACGTCGCCTCGGTGATCCGCGATCGTGGCTGGGCCGCGAAGCGCATCGCGCCGGAGCTGGGCAGCTACTACCTCGGGGTGCGGGCCTACGAGACGCTGCGAAGCGAGTTGCGCGAAGCCTCCTGGCTGGACGGCAGCCTGCTGGTCAACTGGGTGCGGGCGGTGAAGTCCGATGCCGAACTGAAATACATGCGCGAGTGCGCGCGGATCATCGAGGGCGTGATGCGCGTCGCGCTCGAACAGGCTCGCCCGGGCGTCCGCCAGTGCGACGTGGCGGCGGAGATCTATCGCGCGCTCATGCGTGGCACGCCCGAATACGGCGGCCAGTACACCAGCACGCCGCCGCTCACGCCTACGGGTGCCCGGGTGAACAATCCGCACTTGTCCTGGACGAGCGATATCTACCGGAACGACTCGCTCGCGAACTTCGAGCTGGTGGCGTCCCGGCATCGCTACCACATGCCGCTCTCGCGCTCGCTGTATTTCGGCAAGCCGCCGGCGCAGACCCGCAACCTGGAAGCGGCCACGCTCGATGGCATCGCCAATGTGCTCGAAAAGCTCGGGCCGGGCATGACCGCCGCCGAGGCGGAAGGCCTGTGGCAGGGTGCTGCCGCGAAGTTCGGGGTGCGCAAGCGCGCGCGTTGCGGGTATTCCATCGGCATCGCCTATCCGCCCACCTTCGGCGAGCAGACCTTCAGCCTCCGGCCGGGCGATGACACGGTGTTGCAGAAGAACATGACGATGCACCTGATGCCGGCCGTGTGGCAGGAAGGCGTGAGCATCGTCATCACCGAGCCGCTCGTGATCACGGAGCGCGGCTGCGAGACGTTCTGCCGGTTCGAGCGCAGGCTCTTCGTGGTGGACTGAGCGCGCAGCGCTGGCCGGCGGGTGCCGGCCGTGTGATGCTGCCGCCATGAAATCCAACTGGAGGCTCGGGCTGCCGCTCGCTCTCACCACGGCCGTGTTCTGGGGCACCGTCCCCATCGCGCTGTCCGTCGTGCTGAAGGACATGGACCCTTACACGGTCACCTGGTATCGCTTCGTCATCGCGGCCGCGCTGCTGTTGCCGATCCTCGTGATGAGCGGCCGCCTTCCGCGGCTCGGCTCGCTGGGCGCGCGGCCCTGGCTCCTCGTCGTCTTCGCCATCGCCGGCATCAGCGGCAACTACGTGCTGTTCCTGCTCGGCCTGCACTTCACCAGCCCCACCGTGACGCAGGTGGTGAGCCAGCTCGGGCCGCTGTTCCTGATGCTCGCGGGCGTCACGATTCTTCGCGAATCGCTGCTCGGTCCGCAGCGCTGGGGCATCGTCGTGCTGATCGCCGGCCTGCTGCTGTTCTTCAACCGTCGCCTGCCGGACCTGCTGACGCTCTCTCCCGGCTTGGGAGTCGGCGTGGCACTTCTCGTGCTGGGCGCCGCCGTCTGGTCCTTCTATGGCATGTCGCAGAAGCTGCTGCAGCAATATCTTGGGCCTCAGCACATCCTGCTGGTGGTCTACCTCGGATCCGCCGTAGTGCTGCTGCCGTTCGTCTCACCGGGTGAGGTGACCCAGTTGCCCGTCTCGCACCTGGCGCTGCTCGCGTTCTGTGGGATCAATACCCTGGTGGCGTATGGAGCGTTCGCGGAAAGCCTGAAGCACTGGGAAGTGTCCCGTGTCGGGGCAGTGCTGGCGACCACGCCTCTGTTCACGCTCGTGAGCATGTGGGTTGTGGGGCGGATTTTCCCGGGGCTGCTGGAGCCCGAGCAGGTGAACGCGCTCGGCGTCGTAGGAGCCTTGATGGTGGTCGCTGGCTCTGCGCTTTGCGCGCTGGGCGGCACCCCGAAGGTGGCGGAGATCGTGGAAGAGCCTGTGGCCGGTCGCGTGGGAGAGTAGCTGCACGCCTTCAGCCGCGCGGGCTGCCAGAGTGGGTGGTGACGCACACAGCGGCTCGCGGGCGCTCTCGCCGCAACAGTAACAGAGCCAGCCCGGCGGCGAGCAGCACTCCCGTTCCCGGTTCCGGCACGCGAGCGGTCTTGCGGGTGTCCGTGGTGCGGACGGGCCAATCGATGGGTGAGTCCGCAAAGCCGCGACGCGTGGGCTCCCGGCTATTGGCGTAGCCGTCGCTGGTGGATGACGTATCGCCAGTGCGAGTCCCCTTCCAGTTCACGTCGTCGGCCGGGGCGTTCGAGCGCCGGCCGAAAGAGCTGCCTGCCGTCCGCGAACCCGGATCCTGAGTGGTGTGATGCGCGAAAATGGCGGGTGCGTGCGCCGGCGCGGAAAGATCCTTCCGTGCCGCGATCTGCGCCTCGAGCTGCGATTTTTCGAGAATGCTCCCGATCGCCAGATCCCGTCTCACGGTCCCGTGAGCGCTGGAATCACCGATCGCCGCCGTACGGATCAGGCCGTCGCGCCGGGTGTGACGGGCGGAAGCAGCCGGCTCGTGCACGTGCGCGCGCGTGGCAGAAATTTGCACGTTGGGCGCAGCGACGGCGCGGTCCTTCGATCGCTGCCCCCATGATGTGGAGGCCGTCACGATACTCAGCAAAAGCAACAACACGAGATAGCGCAGAGGCACGAGCGACTCCTGATCCT
>JBGAIL010000137.1:0-12907 GCA_044225565.1 Steroidobacteraceae bacterium
TTCAGGATCTCGATGATGGCCGTGCCGCCCGAGCTGGGCGGCGGCATGCCGATGATCTCGAAGCCCCGGGAGTTGCCGCGGACGGGCGCAGCCACCCGTGCCTGATACCCCTCGAGGTCTTCCAGCGTGATCAGCCCGCCATGGCTCTGCATCTCCTTCGCGATGAGCCGCGCGGTCTCGCCTTCATAGAACTCCGCCGGTCCCCGCACGGCGATGCGCCGCAGCGTGCGTGCCAGATCGGGCTGCCTCAGGATCTCTCCCGCCTCGTAAGGCCTGCCCCGGTTGGAAAACTGCGCGACCGAAGCCGGATAAGGCTTCATGCCTTCGAGCTCGCCGCGCAACTCCGCGGCGAGCGCGGGAGACAGCGTGAACCCGTTGCCGGCCAGGCGGATGGCAGGCTCCAGCAACCGCCGCCAGGAAAGGCTTCCATGCTGCTTCCACGCGAGATGCAAGCCTGCGACGGTCCCGGGCACCCCCACGGAGCGGTGGCCTTCGTGATGGATGCTGTAGTCGTAGGCGCCGTTCGTGAGGAACATGGTGGCCGATGCGGCTGCCGGCGCCGTCTCGCGAAAGTCGTAGCTCACCGCTTCACCGGATGCGGAGCGGTAGACCAGGAACCCGCCACCACCGATGTTGCCTGCGCTCGGGTGCGTGACGGCCAGCGCGAAGGCCGTGGCCACCGCCGCATCCACGGCGTTGCCGCCATCCTTCAGCGCTTGCGCCCCGACCTCCGATGCGATGGCGCTGGAGGAAACCACCATGCCCTTGCGCGCGAGTGCCGGCTGCGACGCGGCGTGCGCGACGGATACCGCGCACCAGGCTGCAACGATCAGTACGCCGAGCTTGGCAGGTCTCATGTGGCGAACAGCTGCGTCCCGATGTCCTGGAAGGACTTGAACTCGAGCGCGTTGCCGGAAGGATCCAGCAGGAACATCGTGGCCTGCTCGCCGGGCTCACCCTGGAATCGCACGTAGGGCTCGATGACGAACGTCACGCCGTGATCCTTGAGCCTTTGCGCGAGGCGTTTCCATTCCGGCATCTCGAGCACCACGCCGCAATGGGGCACCGGCACGCCGTGCCCGTCCACGGGATTGAAATGGGCGGCGATCTTTCCGGATGCCCCGAGGCCGGGGTTCAGATGGCAGACGAACTGGTGCCCGTAGAGGTTGAAATCCACCCAGTGCGAGTCACTGCGCCCTTCCGCGCACCCGAGCAGCCCGCCGTAGAAACGGCGCGCCTCGGCGATATCGCGCACCTGCAGGGCGACGTGGAACGGAGTCAGCGTCATGGTATTTCAGCATCCTGGCGGGCGGGCAGCCGCTCGTGGGCGTGCATCGTACTCGATCGGGGCTCAGGTGGTCATGGCTACCGGGGACGGCCCCCGCGACGGAATCGCGAGCCCAGCGGCGCCGCCCACTATTCCCTGGGGAGCAGCTCCCCGAGCGCATGAAGCGTTTTCTGCGGAAATCTCTCCAGCGGATAGTATTTCGTCACGATCGCCAATGCCTGCCCGACCGACCGCACGTCGAGGTGGCGAAGCAGGTAGCGGATGTCGTCCTCGTCCCGGAATTCCGCGCCGATCCGCATCGACAGGCATTTCATGGCGAGCAGGTATTCGGGCTGCGCAACCATGACCCGCAGGTGTTCGAACTCGAGGAAAGGCGCGAAATCGGCCTGAGCGCTCATGAATCCCTTCACACCGTCATTGAGCCAGTCCGCTCGCACGCGTGCCCGCGCCGCCACGCGCGCAGCCGCTTTCCGGACCTCGCTGGATGGCCGGAACACGGCATCGACATCGTTGGTGGAGGGGCGAGCCGAATAGGCGAGGCACATGACGGCGCCGCCGACGAGATAGAGCTCGCCGTGCGTACCGGACTTGCCCAGCTCTGCGTTCAGCAGCTCGAGCAGCCTGCGGATGTCCGACGCCTTGAGGGGCAGCATGTGCTTCTCAGACTCGGTCGCCCAGCGAGGAGTCGATGAAAATGTTGCGACGCCTGAAAGGCGGTGGCGAGTGAGTCAGCAGATGGAGCCGCAGACTCTGCAACGCGCTGCCGAAAGCCGGCTGCGCGAGCGGCTCGATGCTGCGCACCCATGCCGGCACCGGCACACGCTGCCGCTGGCAGGCGTACTCCACGAGCGCTGCGATGTAGTTTGCGACGTAAGGAGTCAGTCTGGTGGCTGGGGCTGACGCAACGGCATCCCGCAGTTCGGGAGCCGACAGCTCGGCGAGCAGCGAATTGAGCTCCGCCAGGCCATAGCCGGCGGATTCTTCCACCCCGCAGGCTTCGACGCATCCCGCGAACCGGGCTGCGGGGGTGGTCAGCACCCGGCTCAGCACGTAGGCGGACATATCCAGGCCCGACTGCGTGGCCAGACGCTGGATGGCGGCCTTTTCGGCGGCGCTGACGCGAATCTGCAACTGAAAGGATTTGGGCCTCATGGCAAACCAATATCGCACCGCCGGCCGGAATGTCAATACATATGTATTGACACAATGACCTGATTCACGATCGCGCGAGATGCGATCGGCGATGTGACAGCCGGCCACCCGCAACCGCCGCCGGCGATGGGAAAGCAGCCTGCGACCGGCGGGCTCACTTGCCGATCTTGTGCAGCCTGCGAACGTTGTCCGCGAGGATCATGCGCGCATAGCGGACCGCGTCCTCGAAGCCGAGCACGCCCTCGTCCACGAGCGTGGCCAGCGCGATCCCGAGATGCCGCTTCGCCCACTTTGCGCCGAGGTAGGTGAGCTCGGGCACGTGGTAGCCGTCGCTGCCGTACATCACCTTCGCGAGAGGCGCCACTTCGAACGCCTCGAGCAGGCGCTGGTGCAGCCCCCGGTTTGAGAAGGGCGTCATGATGGACATGTCGAACCACACGTTCGGGAAGATGTGCGACATGTACGCCGCTTCCATGTGATGCGGATAACCGGCGTGCAGCAGCACGATCTGCACCGGCTTCTGCGGCAGTTCCACCGGATACCGCGCGACGTTCTCGAGCATGTAGGGATAGTGAGTGCTGATCTTGTCCTGCCCCTCGCCGTTGCCGGCGTGGATGTGCAGCGGTATGTCGAGCTCGAAAGCCACGCCACACGCCTGCCACACGATGTAGTCCTGCAGGACCTTCGCGAACGGCGGATGCCAGGTGCGGGTGTAGAGGCGCGCCACGTCGCCCGGAGCGAGCTTCTTGAACTGCGCCCAGGCCTGCTCGGCTTCGCCGTCGGTCACCGGCTTCACGTCCGCGCCGCTGGTCTTCATGATGGGCGTCTTGAACGCGACGGCGCCTTGCGAGAGCGCCTGCTGCTTGAGCCTGGAGCGGTACGTCGAGACGAAATCCGCGAAGCGGCTTTCCTTCAGCATCAGGTCCGAGGCGCCGGCCGTCACGACGTCGTGCACCTTCAGCTTCAGATGGCTCTTGAACTCCTCCAGGGGCGGTTCCGGCTCGGTCCACGCCGGCAGCACGCCGAGGCCGGACTGCACCAGCGCCTCCTCCAGGCGCACGGAGGCGAAGAGATCGTTGACGTAGCGCCAGAAGCCGCCCTTCACGTACTCGTTGCGCGCGGCGATGACCTGCTCCAGCGTCGGCTTGCAACGGAAGAAGCTCGCCATCTCGCGGATGAGGGATTCCACCAGGAGCGTGCTGCGCATCTGGGAGACCACCTCGTCGAAGCGCCGCCGGATGCCGTACTTGCGGTCGAGGCGCTCGCGCTCTCCAGGATCGGCCGCACGCCACTTGGCATACACGGTAACCGACTCACCGGGCTCGGCCGGGAAATAGGCGTCCAGCATCCACGCGCTCAGCGCGAGCGTCTCGAGGAAGATCTCCTCCGTGACCGTGGTGAGCGCCGGGAACGGGTGGCAATGCACATCGACCATCGGCATCGCTTCGATGGCCGCAGCCAGTTCCGGCGCACGCGAGCCGGGCCTGGCACCTGCTCCCGCGGTCGCGGCATCCGCGCGGCCCAACGCCAGCGTTCCGGTCGCCGCGAGGCCCAGGCCACCGAGGAAACCGCGTCGATTGGGCAGGTCAAGCATGGTCCGACTCCTTATCTATTACGACTTCGATGGGCTCAGTTCGCCGCGGATGGTCGACGCCCCGAACAGCAGGAAAATGGTGGCTGCGGCGCCGACGCAGGCGCCGATGGACAGCGCATGGCGCACGCCCTCGGCGGGCCCGATGCCGCCGACGGGCAGGCCGAAAATCTCGAAGCCCGCGCTCAACGCGTCGCTCAGCAGCCCGAACATCAGCGGGCCGAAGCCGATGCCGATGATGTTGATGACGAAGAAATGGACGGCCGCCGCGCTCGCGCGCCGGCTCGCGGGCACGATGCCCTGAACGGCGGCGAAGATGGGGCCGTACCAGACGGAGGTGAACGCGGTGGCGGCGACCAGCAGCGCCGTCACCCACGACAACGAATTGGACAGCGGCGCGACGGCGTACAGCGCCGCTCCGACGAGACCGCCGATCGCGGGCACCAGCATGTACGCCCTGACATCACGCACCACCGCGCGATCCGTCACGAGCCCGCCGACCCAGGAGCCGAGAGCGCCGCCGCCGCCGAGGGCGAGGCCGAGCAGCAGGCCCACCTCGCCCACGTTGAGACCATGCACGCGCATGAGGAACGAGCCCAGGAATGCCGCCTGACCGTAACTCAGGAAAGCGAGGAACGCGGCACCGAGCGAGGCCAGCCAGAAAGTGCGCAACGGCGCCAGCATTCTCAGGAGCGCGCGCAAGGAGTCTTCATTGGTGCTCGCCACTGCCGTACGGACGCGCGGCTCCGGCAAAGTGAACCAGCTCAGGACCGCCAGCAGCACGCCCGGCACACCGACGACCAGGAACGCGGCGCGCCAGCCCCACGTGTGGGCGACGACGCCACCGATCACCAGCCCGACGAGCTTGCCGACCGGAATGCCCGCGGAATACACGGCCAGCGCCGCAGCGCGCCTGGCTTTCGGCACGAGCTCGGAGATGAGCGAATGCGCGGTCGGCGAGCATCCCGCTTCGCCCGTCGCGACGCCGACCCGCGCGAGGAGCAGCTGGGTGAAGTTGGCCGCCAGTCCGCAGAGCGCAGTCATGCCGCTCCAGACCGCGAGGCAGATGGAAATCAGATGGCCGCGATTGACCGTCGGGGAGTCCGCCCAGCGCGCCAGCGGAATCGCCAGCACCGTGTACAGCATCGCGAAGGCCAGCCCGGTCATCACGCCGATCTGCCAGTCGAGCAGCCCCAGCTCCTGCTTGATCGGCTCGGCCAGCACGTTGACGATCTGGCGATCGACGAAGTTGACCATGTTCACGACGAACAGGAACGCCAGGGCATAGCGCACCCGGGCAGGCGACAGGGGCGCCCCCATGGCGGATGGCTCGGTCATCGATAGCCGCTTCCGGACATCTGGTGCTCGCTGCCGGCGGAAGGCAGATTGGATCGCGTGCCGGGCGAGAGGACTCGCCGAATCCGCGGCACTCCTCGTGCGAAACTTTCGTATCGCACGGGGAGGCGTGCTGTTACGTCCGTGACGGACGCCGCATACTCACGGAACCGGCAGACGACCGACGTGGAGCGCATCGCACGATCATGACGCAATTGCTGCCAGAAAAGGTCACCACGCACGCGCGAGGCCGACCGGACGATCCGGCCATCATCGGGGAGAGCGAGACGATCTCCTATGGCCAGCTCGAGGCCCGCTCGTCCGCCGCAGCCTCCGGCCTGCTCGCGCGCGGCTTCCAGCCCGGCATGCGAATCGCCTTTCTCGCCGGCAACCAGCCGGCGACGCTGGTCGCATGGCTGGCCATCCTCAAGGCAGGCGGCAGCGCCGTGGCCCTGCCGCAGGGCGTCTCCGCCGATGCGTTGCGCCGCATCCTGGACGACTGCGGGGCGAAGTTCGTGATCGCCGATGGCTCGCTCGAGCTCACCCGCTCGCTGTGGCCGGGAAAGGCGGAGCGATGGAGCGAGCCGCTCATGCTCGTCTCTCCCCAGGGCGAAGGCCTGGAGCCCTTCGGCCAGCTCTGCGCCACCGCACCGCGAGGGCTGCCCGAGCTCGAGGCCGCCGACGAGTTCAACATCATCTACAGCTCCGGCACCACTGGAGTGCCCAAGGGCATCGTTCACACGCACGGCATCCGTGTGGCCCGGATCGATCTGCTGGTGCAGGGCGGCGGCTTCGGCCCCGGCTCGCGCGTGCTGGTCACCACCGCCCTCTACACCAACTGGTCGGCGATCGCCGTCATCACCACGTTCCATGCCGGCGGCGCCATCGTGCTGCCCGGGCATTTTTCCGTGGAGCCCTACCTGCGGGCATTGCGGGCGCAGGGAATCACCCACAGCTTCATCGTTCCGGCGCAGCTGACGAGGCTGCTCGATCATCCCGATTTCGATGCCTCCGTCGCAGGCACGTCCACCGTCAAATACTGCGCGGGCGCCCCGCTCTCGGCGAGCCGCAAGCGCGAGGCGGTGGCGCGCTGGCCGGGAGCGTTCCTCGAGATCTACGGCATGACCGAGGGTGCCGCGTCGTCCCTGCTGCACGCCAACGAGCATCCGGACAAGCTCGATTCGGTGGGCCGACCGGTGCCAGGCACCGCCTGCTACATCCTCGGCCCGGACGGCAGCGTGCTGCCACCGGGCGAAGTCGGCGAGATCACGGGCGGCTCTACGGTGAGCATGCCTGGATATCACAACCGCCCCGACCTGACGGCCGCCATCCGCTGGACCGCGCCGGATGGCACGCCCTGCTATCGGTCGGGCGACCTCGGCTGGCTGGATGCGGACGGCTTCCTGCACGTGTCCGGCCGGCTGAAGGACATGATCGTCTCGGGCGGCATGAACATCTATGCCGCGGATCTCGAAGAGATCGTGGCCACGCATCCCGACGTGGCGGAAGCGGCGGTGATCGGCATCCCCAGCGAGCAGTGGGGTGAGACGCCGCTCGCCGCCGTGGTGCTGAAGCCGGGCCGCTCGGTGGATGCAGAGTCGATCCGCCAGTGGGCGAATGCGCGCCTCGGCAAGTATCAGCGGCTGTCCCGCGTCGAGATCTGCGACGCACTGCCCCGCGGGTCGCTCGACAAGGTCGCCAAGCGCGAGCTGTTGCGCCGGTTCGCGGGATAGCGGGCCGAAAGGAATCCGCCGCCTTCACGGCGGATTCGAAAGTTGCGCACGGCGGCCTCCGCACAATCGGCGATTCCTGCGGAAGGCCGCGGCGCTTAATGAAGGCATCCCACGCTCCGGGACGACCACTTCGAGAGAGACCGCTCATGGATCTGCCTTCCCCCTACGCCCTGTTCCTGGGTGACGTCGATCCGCTGTCGGCCAAGACGGCCACGGGCATCGCACACTGGCGGGCGGACCGCTGCGTCGCGCAGGTCACGCTGCCCGGCTGCACCGTCGACCTGAAACTGCCCGCGCTCTCGCCTGCAGCCGCCGCCGCCGCAGGCGCCAGGCTGCTCATCGTCGGCGTCGCGAATTTCGGTGGCAAGGTCGCCGACAACTGGGTACCGACGCTCGTCGAAGCGCTGGAAGCGGGCCTGGACGTCGCATCCGGCCTTCATCAGCGGCTGGCGGACATCCCTGCGCTGGCGCAGGCCGCCGCACGGTACGAGCGGCGCCTGTTCGACGTGCGCCATCCCCGGCCCGGACAGACTCCGATCGCCACAGGCAAGAAGAGATCCGGCAAGCGCGTGCTGGCGGTCGGCACGGACTGCGCCGTCGGCAAGATGTTCGCGGCACTGGCCATCGAGCGCGAGCTGCGCAGCCGCGGCATCGCCGCGGATTTCCGCGCAACGGGGCAAACCGGGATATTCATCGCCGGCAGCGGCGTGAGCGTCGATGCGGTGGTGTCTGACTTCGTGGCCGGCGCCGCGGAGGCGCTTTCGCCGGCAAACGACCCCGATCACTGGGACGTGGTCGAAGGACAGGGGTCCCTGCATCATCCGGCATATGCAGGCGTCACGCTGGGCCTCATCCACGGCTCGCAGCCGGATGCGCTCGTGCTGTGTCATTCCATCGAGCGCGAGCAACTCGACGGCTATCCCGAATACCGCGTGCCGGGGTTCAAGGAAGCGATCGAAGTGAACGAGCGTGCCGCGCGACTGACGAATCCGCGTGCGAAAGTGGTAGGGGTCAGCGTCAACACCTCGAAGGTCAGTGCAGAAACCGCGCGCGAATACCTCGCCACGCTCGAATCGGCGCTGGCCCTCCCCTGCTGCGACCCAGTGCGTACCGGGGTCCGCCCGATCGTCGACCGCCTGCTGGCCGAGGCGTGAAACGCATACGCCGATGCGGGCCGTCACATGAGCGAAGGGAGATTCACTTGAGCATCGAATCGAAACTGCGCGTGCTGCGCATCGCCCCACTGCTGATCGTCGGACTGGCCCTCCATGCGCACGGAAGCCGTGCCGCCGAGCCATCGGCGACCACCGTCATCATCAACGCACAGCTGGCGGACGGCACCGGTGCGGCCTTGCGACAGGCCAACGTGCGCATCGCAGGCGATCGCATCGAGCGAGTGGGCTCGTTCGAGCCTGGACGCGACGAGCAGGTCATCGACGCGAAGGGCCTGGTGCTCGCGCCGGGGTTCATCGACATCCACAACCACTCCGACAAAGGCCTGCCGAACGACCCGCTCGCCGAGACCCAGATCTCGCAGGGCATCACGACCGCCGTCCTCGGCGCCGACGGCCTTTCGCCCTGGCCGCTGCGCGCCTGGCTCGACGAGCGCCGGCGCAATCCGGCGTCGCTCAACATCGCGGTGATGGCAGGCCACGCCACCCTCCGCAAGGCGGTGATGGGAGACGACTACAAACGCGTCGCCACCGCGGCGGAAGTCGAGCGCATGGCGCAACTCGTCGGCCAGGCGATGGACGAAGGCGCGGCCGGCCTCTCCAGTGGCCTCGAATACGAGGTCGGCGGCTATGCCGCCACCGATGAGCTGGTCGCGATGGCGCGCGTCGCGGCGAAACGAGGCGGGTTCTACATGACCCACGTCCGCGACGAGGCCGACCGCAGCTTCGAGGCGCTGCAGGAAGAGATCGCCATCGCCGAGCAGGCGCGCATTCCCGTCGACCACTCCCACATCAAGCTCGCCACGGCGAAGGTCCTGGGCAGGGCGCAGGAATACATCGGGATCATCGAGGCGGCGCGCAAGCGCGGCGTCGATTTCCTCGCGGACTGCTACCCGTACGACGCATGGTTCTCGACCATCAAGGTGCTGGTGCCCGACAAGCGATACGAAGACCCGGTGAGCGTGCAACGCGCGCTCGACGATGTGGGAGGCGCGAGCCGCGTGACGATCGCGAAGTTCCCGCCGAACAGCGCCTACGAATGGCACACCATCGATGAGCTGGCGCGCAAAGCGGGTATCACGCCCGTGGAGATGTACGTTCGGATCATTCGCGAAGGCCACGCGGGTGGCGTGGATGCGTGGGTCATCGGGCACGCGATGGTCGAAGCGGATGTGGAGGCCTTCTACCGCCAGCCCTGGGTCATGGTGTCGAGCGACGGCGGCCTCGGCTTGTCGCATCCGCGAAGCGCAGGCACTTTCCCTCGAGTGCTCGCACGCTACGTGCGCGAAAGGAAGGTGCTGTCACTGCCGGAAGCCATTCGCAAGATGACTTCCCTGCCCGCGCAGCGCCTGGGCTGGAGCGACCGTGGCACCGTCCGCGAAGGTGCCATCGCCGATCTGGTGCTCTTCGATGCCGCGACGGTGACGGACCGCGCGACGTTCGCTCAGCCCACCGAGCTCGCCACCGGAATCGAGAAAGTCTTCGTGAACGGCACGCTGATCTGGAGCGCGGGCAAGCCCACCGGAGCCCGCCCGGGACGCGTGCTGTCGAAGTGAGGGCGGCTCATCCGTCGTCGTCGCGCATCAGGCGACCTACCACCTGCTTCAGGTCGCTCTGACCGATCGACTTGATCGAGCTGGAGACCGGGAAGGTCACGAAATCGAACTCGCACTCGCTCGCCGCGCGCAGCTTGCCGATGACGTCCTGGTACTTCTCGACCGTCGCGGCGATCACGACCAGGATGTAGTCGATGGTGCCGAGCACGCCCTGGCAGGCGATGATCTCGGGAATCCTGAGGATCGTCTTCTCGAACTGCTTGCCGCGCGCGGCGGTGTAGTTCAGCAGCTTCACCTGCACCATGAACTGCAGGCAGCTCGCGAGGCGCGCGATGTCGATGTCCGCGTGGTAGCCGCGGATGACCTCCGCCTGCTCGAGCCGCCGCATGCGCTCGTAGCAGCGGCTGGCCGACAGGCCCACCTCGGTGCTCATCTGCACCTTGCTGATGCGCGCTTCCCGGTACAGCGCCGTCAGGATGTTGAGATCGATCCGGTCGACGGCGTTGGGGCGCGACGGACTTTGCGGCATCGAGTCGCTTCCCCGCTCGCTCGATCCTCAAACTGCCATCGCGCACCGCTTCCAGCCATGAGCAAATCCTTATCCCTGCCATAAGCCCGCGGCGACGCTGCGGGCCGCACGCTTGCGGAACCTTCGGGGCAGGCCGGCAAAACGACAGGAACCGATGCGGTCCGGCCATCGCCGTGCCGTTTGTTTCGCATCGCGACGGTAGGCTCTGACGAAAACTCTCGGGGGAGACGCCGATGACGAAGCACAAGCTGTCCCTGGTGGCGAATGGCGTGACGATGGCGCTGGCGGCCGTGTCGCTCGGCACGCAAGCACAGGCGCAACAAGCGCAGAGCGCCGACGAGGCTCAATCCACGCCTTCCACGATAGAGGAAGTCACCGTCACCGCCTCGCGGCGCGAGGAGCGACTCCAGGACGTCGCCGTCGCCGTGTCGGTGATCGATCCGAAGCAGTTCGCCAACTCCGGCTTGACCGAGCTGACCACCATCCTGCCGTTCGCCCCGGGCGTCGCGGTGCAGGACACCGGGTCCACGTATCGCAACGACGTCTACATCCGCGGCATCAACGCGACCGGCGCCGGCGGCGTGGGCACCTATGTCGACGACATCCCGTACGGCTCCTCCACCAAGGATGCCGGCGGCGGCGCGCCCATCGACAGCATGCTGCTCGACGTCGAGCAGCTGAGCATCCTGAAAGGCCCGCAGGGCACGCTGTACGGCGCCAGCGCCATGGGCGGCGTCATCAAGTACAAGACGCGGGATCCGTCGACCAGCGCCTGGAGCGGCAGCGCCAGCGCCGATCTGTCCAGCACGCGCGGCGGCGGCCTGAACCAGCTGTATCGCCTCTCCGTCAACGGCCCGATCGCCGAGGACCGGGTGGGCGTGAGCCTCACCGGCTTCTGGAAGAGCAAGGCCGGATTCATCGACAACGTGGCCATTCCCAAGAACGGCTGGGACGACTACGAGTACTACGGCGGCTCCGCCGCACTGCTGTTCACGCCGACGGAAGCGCTGAGCATCAAGCTGCAGGGGATGTACCAGAAGTCCACGCAGGACGGCCTCGCCACCATCCTCACGGACAACGAGGGCGAGCCGCTCTTCGGCAGGTTCGCCAACTCCACGGCGCAACTGACGCCCAGCACCTTCGACACGAGCCTGCTCGGCCTGAGCGTCAACTACGACTTCGGCTTCGCGAAGCTCACCTCGATCACGAGCTACCAGGAGCTCGAGAACGTCCGCAACTCGGACCTCACCATCCCGTTCGCGAGCTTCGCCGACATCTACTTCCCGGACAACGCGCCGCACACTTCGGCGCTGTTCACCGGCGCGCTCGGCTGGGACCGGGTCACGCAGGAGCTGCGCCTCTCCTCGCCCTCCAACACCCATTTCGAGTGGCTGGCGGGCGCGTTCTACTCCCGCGAGAAGGGCTTCAACACCCAGCGCATCGACACCGTGCCGGCGGAGCCCGAGTTCTTCTTCGTGGACTTCCCGGGGAAGTACACGGAGAAAGCCGCATTCGCGACGGCCACTTACTATTTCACCCCGCAGCTGGATACGAGCCTGGGCTACCGGCTGAGCGACACCGAGAACTCGATCCAGCTCGATGCGATCGGGCCGCTCGTGGGCACGCTGCCGCTGAACTCGTACAAGGACCGGGTCTCCACCTACCTGCTCAACGCGCGCTACCGTCCGAGCCAGCGCACTTCCATCTTCGCCCGCGCCGCCAACGGCTTCCGTCCCGCGGTCGCCAACTTCAGGATCCGCGACACGCAGACCGGCGAGTTCCTCTCCGACGCCTTCGTGAAGCCCGACAAGCTGTGGAGCTACGAGCTCGGCATCAAGGGCCGCTCCGAGAGCGGGCTCGTCGGCTACGAGCTCGCCGGATTCTTCATCGACTGGAAGGACTTCCAGGTGAACGTGTCGCGCGGCGGCATCCTCGTGGCCACCAACGGCAAGGCCGCCACGAGCCGGGGCCTGGAAGGCTCGCTCACCGTGGCGCCCACCGATTCGCTGAGCTTCATGGGAACGCTCAGCTACACCGACGCGAAGCTCGATGCCGACGATCCGAACGTGGGCGGCGCCAAGGGCGACCAGCTGCCGAACAGCCCGAAGTGGATGGCCTCGCTGGGCGCCAACTACGACTTCATGCTGGGCAGCCTGCCCGCGTACGTGGGCGGCTCGTACCGCTACAACGGCAAGTATCCCGTCGGCTTCGGCGGCGTCACGATCGATGGCCAGTTCTATCCGGCGGCGAGCCCCCGCTACACGAACGACAGCTATCAGACCGTGAACCTGCAGTTGGGCCTGAAGCTGCAGCGCTTCGAGGCGACGGCGTACGTGACCAACCTGTTCGACGACTACGGCTACACCAACATCACGACCAGCTTCACCGGGCTGTCGACGGCGATCCCGCTGCGCCCGCGGACGTTCGGCATCGTGCTCAGGACGAGCTTCGACTGAGCGACCCCGCATCGGGCCGGGCGGGCGCATGCCTTTCCACGGCTGCGCCCGCTTCAGTCGCCCTGCCAGTGCGCCGTGGAGCTATTGCGGCGAGA